>JARFPZ010000026.1 GCA_029288035.1 Desulfosarcina sp. | reverse complement strand
AAGGTATTCGAGTTGCACAGCCGCCGGATTTTTGGCAGACGCACCCTGCAGACATGCGATCTGAGGCTTTCCAACCATCACACTAACCCGATCTGGATCCAAATGGAAAGCCTTGCTTTCCAAAGCGGCCAGGGCGATTCTGAGCGATTTCTTGCGGTGGCAAAAGAGATTACGCATCGTAAAACGGCGGAAGAAGCGCTGCGCAAAACCCATGACGAGCTCGGGCAGCGGGTAGCCGAGCGCACCGCCGAACTGGAGAGAATCAATCGGAAATTACGAGGCCAAATATTCCAATGCGAGCTTGCCGAGGCGGCTCTTAAGGAATCGGAACAAAAATACAGCACCATGGTCGAAGATGCCTTGATTGGCGTCTACATTATAAAAGATGGCATCATCGAATTTGCCAACGATAAGCTGGCCGACATTTACGGATACGAAAAGAACGAATTGATCGGTATGCAATCCCTGGACCTGATTCATCCTGAAGACCGGGCTATGATAAGAGAAATGAGGACAAAACGGCTGTCAGGTGAAAATGTTCCTTCCGAGTATGAAATTCGGGGTTTGAAAAAAAATGGTGACACGATCTGGGTGATGCGAAGTTTTTCGCTGATAAATTACCGGGGCGGCCCTGCCATTTCCGGAATTGTTTCGGATATGACCAAACGCCATAAAGCTGAGAAGGCGCTGCGGGAATCTGGCAAGGAACTGCGAATTATTTCCAACCAGCTGCTGTCGGCCGAAGAAAAAGAACGTAAACGAATGGCTCGGGATCTGCATGACGGCATCGGACAGGCGCTAAGTGCCATCAAATTCAGTGTCGAAAATTCTTTAAGGCAGCTACGCAATGAGGCCGATCATCCGGAATTAAAATCTTTGGAAGCCGTCATTCCGCTGGCTCAAAAAACCATCGAGGAAGTACGCAGGATCGTCAAAGATTTACGTCCTTCCATTCTCGACGATTTGGGTATTTTGGCCACCATAAACTGGTTTTGTCGCGAGTTTCAAAACGTGTACGCGGGCATCCGGATTAAAACGAAGATTTACATTCAGGAAAGCGACATTCCCTCACCTCTGAAAACGGTGATTTACCGAATTTTGCAGGAAGCCCTCAATAATGTCGCCAAGCACAGCCGGGCTAGTCTGGTTCAGTTGAAATTGGATAAATCCGGCAACCGGATCGACCTTCAGATTCAGGATAACGGATTGGGATTTGATCTGGCAAAAACCATCTCCCTAAAGCCTTCCCAACGGGGATTCGGACTGGCGAGCATGCGCGAGCGAGCGGGGTTGTCGGGAGCTGCTTTCGAGATCGTATCCTCTGCTGGTAAGGGAACGGCTATTCGCGTGCAGTGGAAAGAGTAAACTATTGGGGATTTTGGATTTCGGATTTGGGATCTTCGCGATTTGGGAATTGGGATTTCGGAGTTGGGATATATAAATGTGGATTTATTCAATCTTAGATTTAAAATTGTTAAATATCAAATTACGCTTTAATTTTATCGATTAACTAGCCCTTTTTCCACGGCATATACCGTCAAAACCGCAGCGTTATGAAGATCGAGTTTTTTCATCAGATTGGCTCGATGCTTCTCCACGGTTTTTAAGCTGATGCAAAGATCTTCAGCGATCTCTTTATTCTTGTAACCTTCGGCTATCAGTTTCAGCACTTCGCGCTCGCGTTGGGACAGCTTCTGCCAGGAAGAGGCAGCCAGGCTGTCTTCTTTGCCGTCCAGATAGCCTTCAATGACTTTTTGCGATATTCCGGGACTCAGGTATCGCTTGCCCGCCATCACATTATGGATGGCCATGACCAGCTCTTCATGGGTGGCATCCTTGAGAACATAACCGTCCACACCGGCCTGAAGCGTGGACAGAAGATATTCCTCTGTTTTATGGACGGTCAGCGCAATGATCTTTGTTTCGGGATAACGCCTTTTGATCTCACTGATCGCATCCATTCCACTCATCCTCGGCATGGAAAGATCCATCAGCAAAAGGTCCGGCCCCAACTTCTCCACGCAGCGCACAGCTTCCCGGCCGTCACCGGCCTCGCCAATGATCTCGAAATCCGGATCTGCCGACAAAAGGGCCCGCAGGCCTTCCCTTAGAATGGTGTGGTCATCGGCCAACACAATACGCACGTTGTTTCCCATCCTTTTCTCCTCGTGGTACCGATGCTCCCGTGGAACAAACGGAAAATACAGCTAAATTATGACAGAAATACAGTGTTCACCGTATTTATCATGCTACAATTATTTAGTAAACAGCCTTGGCGGACTCGCAATCCGATACACCAGGATCGGAGCCGCAACACAGGCCTCAAAGAATACCCCACAAATTTCATCAAGTTTTAGAAATTTCGAGACGTTTATTTATCTCGGGCAAACCGTATTATGTCAGCCGAACATCGGAATTAAGTCTATCAGCACTTCTAGAAATGCCTTTCGCAGCCCGGTCATGGGATACATTTAAATGTTTAAAATATTAATCGTCGATCCAAACGATCCTTTTCGGCAATCCTTAAAAAAGGTACTGATGAATCGCTTCCCGTTCGTCGACATCCAAGAGGCCCGCGATGGAAATGAAGGGCTGGATAAGGTGAACATTTTTGATCCGAATCTCATTTTCCTGGAAATTCATCTGCAAGCTAAAAGCGGCCTCGACTTTGCCCGCAGGATAAAAATCGAACGTCCCGACACCATCATCGTTATTCTGACCAGCTATAATTTACCGGAATATCAAACCGCTGCGGAAGAATCAGGGGTATCGCACGTGGTGGTCAGGGATGAATGGACCGGTGCAGATATGATCGATCTGGTTCGATCGATCTTGTTGGATCAGGATATCGACCATCATGAAGAGCGGGTGGTGGGAGAGCAAACACTCGAGAATTCCCCATAGTCCGACAGCGGGGATCATTTTACCGGTAGTATGAGGTGTGTTTTGTGGATAAATACAGGGTTATAAATACCTTGAAAAACCTTTCCTATTTCAAGAGCCTTCAAAAAAGAAATTTATTCCATTTTTTCTGAAAATTAGTTATGAAACAATGAAAAATATCAGCGCTGAAATGACCAAGCGACTGTAATTTGGCGCAAAATCTTTTCTCGTCTTTATATCTGAACCTTCTTACGCTTGCAGCCAAATTACCATTCAAAAAGAAATTTGCGATGTTTCAACCTAATAAATTACTGAAAGCCAAACCAGGAAGGGGGGTGGCGGAAATGGGATAAACATACAACCCGATATCACAAGTTGAAAAAAAGACGTCTTTGTACTTGAAAACAGCTATGGAAGACTCTCAGCGGAAGTCAGGAGGAAAACATGTTGATGAAACGTAACAAGGGAATTGTTATTATCGGGCTATTGCTAGCAATCCAATTGGTTTTTGTGAGCACGGTTGGGGCTCAGGAGGGAACCGTAGATCCCAAAACAGTTGAAAGACTGGAACGCCTCATCAAGCAACAACAGCAACAGTTGGAATCGTTGCAAGAACAATTAAACCAACTGAAGCAAACCGCCACCGACGCCCAAACCCAGGCCGAAGAAGCCAAGTCTGTGGCCGAAGAAACGAAAACAGCTGTGCAGGCTCCCGTGGCAAAGACCGTTACCTCGAGCCAGGAGCGGGTGAAGCTGGCCATCTCCGGCCAAGTCAACCGAATGGTCAACCTTATCGATGACGGCAAAAACACAGAACTCTACTTCGTAGACAACGATGACTCCAACACGCGGGTGCGTTTTGTCGGCACCGCCAAGGCCACCGACGATCTGACTATCGGCTCACGGCTGGAATACGCGGTGACCACCAACGAGTCCAGTGAAGTCAGTCAGGACAATGAAGACACCGGCGATTTTTTTAATACACGCTGGGCGGATGTGACCCTGGCGAGCAACCGTTTTGGCAAGATCTGGCTGGGCCGGGGCAGCACGGCCTCCGACGGCACGGCTGAAGTCGACCTGTCTAAAGTTGACGTGCTCGCTTACTCGAGCGTTGCCGACCCTGCCGGGGGAATGTTGTTTCGGGAAAGCAGCGGCGGCAATTCACTCACGACGGTCTCAGTCGGCGATGCGTTTAACAACCGTGACGGCTTGAGCCGTCGAGACCGACTGCGCTATGACACGCCCACCTTCTGGGGCTTCCATCTGGCCGGCTCGGTTGTCAGCAACCAACGTTATGATGGGGCCTTGTATTGGGGCGGGCAAGGCTATGGTTTCAAAGCGGCGGCAGCGGCAGCGATCGCTGATCCCAACAATGACAACACCGACTTACAATACGACGGTTCCTTTTCTGTTTTGCACGAAGGTACCGGGCTGAATCTGACCATGTCGGCCGGATTGCTAGACCGTGACGACGAAGGTGACCCCACTAACTTATACATCAAAGGCGGGTGGCTGACGCGGTTCTTTTCCGTCGGCCAGACCGCATTTGGCGTCGACTACGCCCGCTCGCTGAATCTTCCCACCGGCAGAGATGACGGATACTCCGTCGGCGTGGCCGCGGTTCAGCAGTTTGAAAATTTCGGAACCGAGCTTTACCTGGGATATCGCCTGTACTCCCTCGATCGGGATGTTGCGCCCAGCGTCGAGGATATAAGCGTTGGCACCGTCGGGGCCAGGGTGAAATTCTGATGGATATTTACAACAAATATAACCCAAAGATTCGGTGGACGGCGGTCTTGCTGTTGCTGATGGTGGTTGCCATATCGGGCTGCACCGGAATCGAGCCTTACGAACCACCCAACAATCGGGAGGAGGGGCCGGAAAAAGGCCTCTTCACCGGTTCCCAGGGCGAGTGGGTGATCCTGGGACCGAAGGCGGAGGAGACGGACGCTGAGGAAAAGAAACGCCCGGAAGAACCCGCTGATGACGCGCAATAGTTCGGCATTGTCGGGTGGGGAATGATCATGGCCCAATTTCGATGAAATTGGATCAAATGAGCAATTGCCTGATTGCCGCGGCTTTGTCGCTGATTGTCGGAGATATACAGATATTGGGGTACAATTTTTGTTGACATACAATATGTTGTATGAGATAGTAAGAATAGTTTCACCCGAGCAGGTTGATATTTATAATTGTGTGTTCTTTTGGTACCGAATTTTCCTTGCAGCAAAGTGAACGTTTCTCGATCCATCCTATAACGATAGCGTTCACAAAATATGCAGCATTGGGTAAAAATTGAACGGCGCCCTTTTCATCCGAATCACCTTCCCTGGTTGAAAATTCTTTAAAAAGGCATATTTTTTTTAGGGCGAACTGTTTTTTAATGTTATGATAATCTATCGATAATCAAGCAACCATCAAACCGTCACAGGAGATATCCAATGGGGCAAAAAGGCAAATTCTTAGTAACAAACGAAGGGCGCTTTGATCTAAGTAAGCACATGTGGGACGACCAGTTGTTTTCCGATATTCTGGTCAGGGACAACCCCATTGACACGGAAAAGGCCATGGGCATCAGCCGATCCTTGCGGGCGGAGATTCTGCGAATGGAGTTTCAAACCATCACGATGTCGTTTATCGAAAAAATGATCGAAGCAAAGTTGATGGAATTCGGACTGACCAAACCTTCCCCGATCCGGCTGGACCAGTCCATATTTGTCGATCATCGTCTGGTTCTCTCAGATAACGCCAGGAGGGTCTTGCGAAGAAGATATTTAAGGAAAGACAGCCACGGTAAAGTCGTCGAGACGCCGGAGCAGATGTTCAGGCGGGTCGCCCGTCATATTGCCGGCGCGGAAAAAAAATACGGCGCCGATAAAAAACGTGTCAAGGAACTGGAAGAGATCTTTTTTAAGATCATGACTGAGTTCAAATTTTTGCCAAATTCTCCCACCCTGATGAATGCCGGACGTCGCCTGGGACAGCTGGCCGCCTGTTTTGTTCTGCCGGTCGAAGACAGCATGGACGGCATTTTTGGCGCGCTGAGAAATGCTGCCCTCATTCACAAATCCGGCGGCGGCACGGGGTTTGCTTTTTCCCGGCTACGGCCCAAAAACAGCATGGTGGGCACCACCGGAGGCGTGGCCTCGGGTCCGGTTTCGTTTATGAAGATATTTAACACGGCCACCGAGCAGGTCAAGCAGGGCGGTACCCGCCGGGGGGCCAACATGGCCATCTTAAAGGTGGACCACCCGGATATCATGGAATTCATCTTCAGCAAAAGGGACAACCACGATCTGAACAATTTTAATATTTCCGTGGGCGTTTCGGACGCGTTCATGAAAGCAGCGGCCGATAAATCTGAGTATGATCTAATAGACCCGCGGGATCAAACGCATGTCGACAAATTGAATGCCGCCGAAGTTTACCGTGCATTGGTAAAACGGGCGTGGAAAAACGGCGATCCGGGTATCATCTTCCTGGATCGGATCAACCGCGACAATCCCACCCCGGCCCTCGGAGAAATCGAGAGCACCAATCCCTGTGGCGAACAACCGCTGCTGCCGCTGGAAGCATGTAATCTGGGTTCCGTCAATTTGGCCAAATTTGTGGTTGAAAACGGGGATGGGCCGATGATCGATTATGAGGGATTAAAAGAGATCGTCACGTTGTCGGTTCGATTTCTCGACAACACCATCGATGTTTCAAAGTATCCACTGCCTGAAATCACCGAGATGGTGCACGGCAATCGTAAAATTGGCTTGGGCGTCATGGGATTTGCCGACATGTTGTATCAATTGAACATTCCCTATGACAGTGATGAAGCCCTTGAAACCGCCGATGCCGTTATGCAATTCATTCAGGATACTGCCCATGATGCATCCCGCAATCTGGCGGAGGAAAAAGGGGTATTTGGAAATTACGATCAAAGCGTCTACAAGGATCGCGGCATCAAATATCGTAATGCCACCACCACGACCATTGCCCCCACCGGCACACTGAGCATACTGGCCGGCTGTTCAAGCGGTATCGAACCCTTATTTGCCTTAAGCTTTGTACGAAATGTTATGGACAATGACAAACTGCTGGAAGTAAATCCCTATTTTGAAAAAAAAGCCGCCGAAAGAGGCTTTTACAGCCATGAATTGATGGATACCATTGCCAAAACGGGCAGCATCCGGGAACTTGAGGAAATCCCGGAAGACGTGCGCCAGGTATTTGCAACCGCCCATGATGTATCACCCGAATGGCACATTCGTATGCAGGCCGCTTTTCAGAAACATACGGACAATGCCGTTTCTAAAACCGTCAATCTGCCCCACGATGCCACCGAAAATGATGTCGCCAAAGTGTATAATCTGGCTTTTGAACTGGGCTGTAAGGGGGTCACCATTTACCGGGACGGCAGTAAGGAAAACCAGGTTCTCTCGTTCTCTCAAAAAGCTAAAAAAGAAGATGGATTTATGACGGCGGTCAAGGAACGACCGGAGACCCTGGCAGGTTTTACCACTAAAATGAAAACCGGGTACGGCCACCTATATGTGACCGTCACCGAATTCGACGGCCAACCCTTTGAAGTGTTTGCCACCATCGGCAAATCAGGCAGATCCACCACTGCCAAGACCGAAGCCATCGGCCGACTGGTGTCTCTCGCCTTGCGAACGGGCGTTAAGGTCGATAAAATTGTCGATCAGCTGAAAGGCATCGGTGGGGAGTATCCTATATTTCAAAACGGCGGTTTGGTCCTGTCCATTCCGGATGCCATTTCACGGGTACTGGAAAGACGTTACATGACCGGCGAGAATGCCCCAAAAAATCACAAAAGCCAGTACAGCTTGATGGGAGAAAAATGCCCGGAATGCGGACAAACCATCAGCTTTGAAGAAGGCTGCATGATGTGTCATTTTTGTGGCTTTAACAAGTGCGGCTAATAATTTTTTCTTTGAAAAGAGCCCTGGGGTCCTTTCCAAAGAAAAATATCAATTATTTATGATTTGTTAATCTGGTTTCACTTGAAATATAGACATAAAAAAGAGGGTCGTTCAATCGCGGCCCTCTTTTTTTGTCCCATTTGTTTGTAGCAGATGAATTTTGACAATCTGATTCCGTATTATTAGTATAGCTTACCGATGAAGTTCTATCCTTGCCGGATGGTCCGGTGCCCAATCCGGTCGAGCTTCTCCCTCAAGGTAAAATAAAAGAAGCTCGCGAGGCCTATGATGGCGCCATTGAACATGCCGTTCGCGATATGGTTTATGTGGCGACATCCCAGTGTGAAGCCGTTGCGGACGGGATTAACTTTGATACCGTGGGCGCCTTCGGTGACCCGGACCTTAAAGCGACATTGTTGGCCGTTGAGACGCTCAAGAAACAATACCCCGATATTTGTGCCGAAGTCGGCATGGCAGGTGAATTTGTTTTAGGAATGCATGGAGAAATGACCCACAATGGTGTGCGGCTTGCGGGCCTTTATCCTCATAATCAGGTTAAAATCGCTCAGGATGCCGGCGTGGATATATTTGGTCCGGCCATAAATACGGTTTCCACAAAATCAATTCCTGAAGCGTTTCTGCCACAACACACGATGATTTTGGTTCTAAAAACCTATATATTCATAAAAGCGTCCTGCCGATTATAAGAATCAGAAAACTTTCCTATTGAATCGATTTCACGGCAATTTTCGGCCAAAGTCGTTCGATTGCCAATGAAATCAGAAAACCAATTCCCGCCACCGCAATGATCGTTGCGCCTGAAGTCAAGTCTAATATATAAGAAAACCACAAACCGATGACGGTAAAAATTGCACTCAGGACACTGGATAAAATCATCATTTTAAACAAGGACGTGGAATATCTCTCGGCAATATACGGTGGAATCGTCAGCAGCGCTATCACCAGAATTAATCCAACCACTTGAATGACCATTACAATTCCAATTGTCACCATGACAATCATGAGGAAATACAGGCTTCTTACACGAACGCCCCTAATCTGGGCGAATTCTTCATCATAGGACAGCGCTAGGTAGTCATTATAAAAATAAAAGACGATGCCAACGAACGCCAAACCAACCAAAAGCATCATCCAGATATCAGAATCGGGAACCGTCAGGATACTGCCGAATAAATAGCTCATCAAATCGACATTATAACCCGGCGTTAAATCCAGCAGAATAATCCCGATCGCCATTCCGATAGCCCAAATCACGCCGATGATCGTATCGGCCCTGTGTTTGGCCTTGAATGTAATGGCCGCCATGGCGACTGCCGCCACAAGGGAGAAGCCAATCGTTCCCACCATGAAAGGCCATCCGAAGAAAAAGGCCAGTCCGATGCCGCCGAAGGATGCATGCGCAATACCTCCTGACAGAAACACAATCCGGTTAACGACCACTAACGTTCCCATGACGCCGCAAATCACACTGGCCAGCAGCCCGGCTAACAAGGCGTTTTGCATGAATTCAAATTGGAGCGCTTCAATCATGATTATTCACTGTCATGCTTGTGCAGCACCCGATGTGGCAGGCCATGGGCAATCAACTCAACGGGGCAAGTCTCTTCGATTTTACAGTCATACATCATCTCGATCATTTCTCCGGTGAGTTCGGCATGGCCATGGTAATGCAGGCTCTGATTCACACAGGCCACAGACTTGACGTATCTGGATATCACCATCAAATCGTGACTGACGACGATGATAGTAATTTTCTGATTTAATTCTTTTAAAATAGCGTAAAACTCATTCTGCCCTTTGGTGTCGATGCTGGCAGTCGGTTCATCTAAAAACAGGATATCGGGATCCGTTACCAATGCGCGGGCAATGAAAACGCGCTGTTTTTGACCGATTGAAAGTTCGCCGATCCGGTGGTTGCTGTATTTTCCAACCCCTAATCGCTCCAGGGCCTGCAACGCCTCCATGCGATCTTCCTTGGCATGTCGGGACCAATCCCTGCCGGGCTTCAGTTTTCCCATTAGAACCACATCTAATGGGGAAATAGGAAAATTCTGATTGATATGGATATTCTGGGGTACATAGCCGATCCGGTGGGATACCTCTTTCGGCGGTTTACCGAAAATTCGAATGCTGCCCGAATCCGCCTTCAGCAGACCCAGCATCAGTTTCAACAGAGTCGTCTTCCCGCCGCCATTGGGTCCGATCATGGCCAGGAAATCACCCGATTTGACCTTCAGATTAACGCCACTAATTACTGGTTGTCCATTGTAAGAGAAATGAAGGTTATGCGTTTCAATAATCGTTTGATTCATTTGGGTCCTTTACTTTTTAATGACCTGCATCCCTCCCTTGGTATCCTGTACCAGATACCCCAAATCCTGGATCGTGTCGCGCAGCCTGTCCGAGGCAGCCCAATCTTTGGCATCCCGGGCAGTCTGGCGTTCTGCCACCAAGTTCTTTATTTCTTGCGGCAATTTTTCCAGTTTGTCTACCTGATCGAGGCTCAGCCCCAGGACGCGGTCATAATCGAGTATCGTGGCATGTTTATCGGCATCCCCCATACTGCTTTTCAGCATGTCCTGTACCACCGCCATGGCCCTGGGCATATTTAGATCATCATTTATTGCTTCCAGAAATCTGGTTTTAAATTCTTCTTGAACCGCCCCTTTCTGTCCAGTGCTTTTTTGAGCTGCTTGCCGCACTTGGTTCTGTAAATGCTGCAAACCGTTGCGGGCGGCCTGAATACTCTCCTCGCTGTATTCCATGGGTTTACGATAGTGAGTTTGAAAGGCCGCAAAACGATAAACCAAAGGACTGATGCCTTTCTTCACAAAAGCATTTTGCAGGGTGAGAAAATTTTCATCACTTTTGGCCATTTTTTTGCCGCCGGCGATAATCAAAAAGGCGCCATGCATCCAGCAATTGAAAAATTTTCTGCCGGTAGCCGCCTCGGACTGGGCAATTTCATTGGTGTGGTGGACATCAATGTGATCGGTTCCGCCGCAATGTATATCGAGTTGTTCGCCCAAATACTTCATACTCATGGCGGAACATTCAATATGCCAGCCAGGAAATCCGGTTCCCCAGGGGGAATCCCATTCCATCTGACGCCGCGCCCCCTCGGGTGAAAATTTCCACAAAGCGAAATCGGTGGCATTACGTTTTTCCGGATTTTTTTCCACCCGGGCACCTTCCCGCAGAGACTCGATATTCTGATGGGAAAGCCGGGTGTAATCCTTAAACCTGGCGGTATCAAAATAAATCCCATCACCTGTCCGATAGGTATATCCCTTTGCTTCCAGGATTTTGATCAGCTCAATTTGATCGCTAATCGTATCGGTTGCTTTGACCCAGATATCCGGCTCGATGATATTCAGCAGTGCGATATCGCTTTCAAACGCCCGCGTATAAAATTCTGCAATCTCCCAAGCGGTTCGACCCTCGCGACGGGCGCCTTTTTCCATTTTATCTTCGCCCATGTCACGATCACCCGTTAAGTGACCGACATCGGTTATATTCATGACGTGTTTTACCTGGAAGTCATTGTATCGCAAAACCCGCTTTAAAATATCTTCAAAAATGTAAGTCCGCAGGTTCCCAATATGCGCAAAATTGTAAACCGTTGGCCCACACGTATATAGACCCACTTTTCCCGGTTGGATGGGACTGAACTCGGATTTTTTTCTCTCCAGTGAATTGTATAATTTCAGATTCATAGTCTACCCTTTTTAAGTATCGCCACCAGCAACCAGATCCCCATAATGGCAGCGGCCAAAAAGAGAATGATCCCGATAAGGGAAATTCCATAAATAAGGGGCGGGGTTTCCGATCTCACAATCCTGTCTCTTATACACATCTGACGCTGCCGACGATAACAGAGTTGTGGGGGGGGGGGGGGGGGGGGGTGGGGGGGGGGGGGGGGGGGGGGGGGGGGGGGGGGGGGGGGGGGGGGGGGGGGGGGGGGGGGG
>JARFPZ010000233.1 GCA_029288035.1 Desulfosarcina sp. | reverse complement strand
CTCGATGAAAATGAAGGGTGCCGGCGAATCACGCTTTCTGCTCCCAACTACCGCAGCGAAGGTTCGGTTCTTCAATTTGAAGTCAAAGCGGAAGCCCAGTTAGGGACTTCCATCGGCAGTACCTGCCTGGCGCCGGTCGAGTGGGAAGGTTATGTGGTATTCGAGCAGCGTCCGAGGATCGAACCCCAATTCTGGCAACTGTATTTTGAAACCCTGGATTCAACACTCTATGATCGCGACCGTCGCCCGGCCCGAGTTGCCGGAATCATCTGGGAGTTAATCGATACCCACGTCCACGAGTATTTAAGCGCCACTCGCATCGATCTGGCCCCGCCTGTTTCCGAGCTAAAAGCTTTTTTGCTATCGCTGTTTCTACCGGAATCAAAAAATCGTGCCAAACAAATGCTGGACACCTTAAGACCTGAGACGATCACAGTTAACGCTCAAGCCCTCCAGATTAAAATACTCACCAATGTCGATGCGGCGAAAGGGCCGACACCGAGCGTGAAGGCGGAATCCCTATCCGGAGCTGAACTTGCCCAATTAACCGCGAACTGGGAAGCCTGGGATGCCTTTCTGGTGCACACGATAAATTCACTCGCCCCGCACCAGCTGTCAGAAGAGGATCGCCAGCGCATCCTGGATACCCTGCTGGCCATCCGATATCAATTTATCGCCGCATTGACCACCGAAGCCATCGAGCCGGATATCATCCGCCAACAATTCGTGACTGCGTGGAAGAATCTAACGCCTGTCTTTCGCCATCATCTCGATGGCCGGCCATCCGGAAATCCGTTTGGTTATCTGACCTTTTTTACGGCATCCGATGCTGTGGTGGCCTTGGACCGCATTGGACCCCAGCTCGGCATTGAATTCAGCCGCGAAGGACTGATCCGTTTGGCACGCCTGCTTGCCGGACAGCAACTCGCTACCCTTGCCTATGGCAGCGAGGTTGACACCAACTTAAGGCGGATGTTAGGGCTCGACCCGGAGCCAGTCTCCGGCGAGCCGGTCTTTAAGGGAGAGGAATTGGAGCTTGAAACGCCGGACGATCGGTCATCCCTCGAATCAGAACATCCAGTGCTGGAAATCCTGAGTTCCCTGCTGATCGGCACAGCCTGGGCCCAAAAGTCGAAACGTGTCGACAGCCTGGCTGAAATTCGGACCTGGCTCGCATCACGGCATGATCCGGATTCATACCTGAAACGAATAAAAGGCTTGCTGCAAAATTCAGCGGAAAAGGTCTTAAGTAAAAGGAAGACTTCCAAGGGGTATGCCAAAATGTTCCCCCGGATGGTCCTCGCCACAGCCTGGCAAGAAAGCTGTTTGCGGCAGTTTGTGGTCAAAAAGAAGAAAATCGTCTACCTCCGTTCCTACAACGGCAGCTCGGTCGGGGTCATGCAAATCAATGAACGCGTTTGGCGGGGGATTTACGACCTGAATCGGTTGCGGTGGAACATCCGCTACAACGCCTGGGCCGGGTGTGAGATTCTTGATCTGTACGTCACCAAATACATCGAAAAAAATATCAAAGAAGTGCAGGGTGGTGGGGCAATTAGCGACGAAACCCTCGCCCGGATTTTATATGCGATGTACAATGGGGGACCTCAGGAATTTAAAAAATTCCTCAGCCGCAAGAAAAAAGGAAAATATTATAAAAGCGATAACCTGTTTAATGAAAAATTTAACTGGGTGAAAACAAGTCAATGGCAAAACATTAGAAAATGCCTGGGAAATCTCTGAGGGCCTGTTTTGATCACAGACATAGGAGATAACCTAGTAATCAACTTTCTGGCTAAAAAAGTAGCGGTTACCGGAACAATCGAAGAAAAAGGAAAGATGAAAATCATTACCGTGAAGTCATTTAAAGTTGTGCCGGAAAAAAAATGAATATTCCTCAGTTTTATCGCCGCTCAGATCTAGACTTTTAATTAGCAGAAAAGTCTTCCTCTCAGGCAGCATTTTTCAGAGTTTTCTCTAATTGAACGCTGTCGGTATTCTTATTAAATGAACCAAAGAATAAAATTATATCGGGGTGCGCGTCCAGCGAATGGAAATTCGCAACGGCCACACCTTTTTTGGCCGCAGTGGCTGGATTGAAAATTCTGACCTCAAAAACGTTCTTTTCATCAGCTTTCGGACGTATTGCGCATTTCAGACTCCACACCCAATCCGGGTCTTCCTTCAACTGTGTCACCAGAAATCTACCGACGCGATCCGGTAATTCTTTCGGCCGGGCCAATTTGGCCTCCTTGGTGCCGCCGGAATTTTCACGATGGTTTTGCTTTTTCCAAAATTTCCAGTTCATGACATCGTCCTTTCAATTTACAAGGTTATAGATAATGATGGTTGACAGTTTTGATATAGCAAAACTTATGCCAAAGTTTAACATATTGAAATTATTGAAATATAGTATTTATGCAATCAACCACCAGAACCGGAAATTCCGATTTCCCCGCATCCGCCGGATAAGTATCGTTCACCGATCTATCTGACTAAATAAATTTATCTGAGGGCAATAGCGAACGCATTAAGACATTTAGGGAAGCGAAATCTTTTAAAAAGAAGGCGGCAGCTTTTTTCGTTTGTATTATCATAACCTGAAATCCCTGAAGACGACTTACGACTTTGATACCTCCTGCAAGGCTCGAGCGTAGAACTTATCCACATACTCCTTAACCATCCGTCGGGCTGAAAAAATTGACGCCGCGCCTTTGATGGCTTCTTTCATGATCCTCACCCATTCATTGGGAACACCTTCTTCTGATACTTTATAGTACAGCGGGATGATTTCTTCTTCCAAAATTCTATAGATTTCGGCAGCGTCGGCCTGATCTCGGTTTGCATCGACTTCTTTATGGTCGATCGCCCAGCCGTTTTTTCCGTTGAATCCTTCTATCCACCAACCATCCATAACGCTGAGCTGCGGAACACCGTTGACAGCGGCTTTCATGCCGCTGGTACCGCTGGCCTCCGAGGGTGGCACCGGGGTATTGAGCCACACATCGACACCGTGGACTAAATATTGCGCCAATCGTTCACCATAGTCTTCCACAAAAGCAATGCGCCCTCCCATATCGGGATCCCTGGCGGCATTGACAATCCGCTGTAGAATCCGCTTGCCGGGATCGTCGGCCGGATGGGCCTTGCCGGCAAAAATGATCTGTAGGGGCCGCCAACGGTCACTTAACATCCGCTTGAGTCGGTCCAGATCGTTAAAAATAAGATCGGCTCTTTTGTAAGTGGCAAATCGCCTGGCAAAACCCAGCGTGAGAACCGATGGGTCCAGCAAGGTCCCCCCGGCCACCACCAAGGAAGGATTGACGCGGTCTTCTGCCCAGCGCAGGCGGGTTCTTTCCCGGATGGCATCAATCAGTTTGATTTTTAACCAATAATGCGTTTTCCAGAGTTCCTCATCCGGTATTTTATCGATCAATTCCCAAACGAGTGGATTATCGTGATCCGCCATCCATCCAGGTCCCAGGTATTTGTTCAAAAGAAGCTGCATCTTGGGTTCAATCCAAGTCGGAACGTGGACCCCATTGGTTATATGTTCGATGGCGCTCTCGCCTTGGGGAAGCTCCGCCCAAAGGCTTTGCCACATCCGGCGCGATACTTCTCCATGCTTTTTGCTGACCCCGTTGCGGTATTTGGAAAGTCTGAGTGCCAGTACCGTCATATTGAACCCCGCTTCCGGGTTTTCCGGATGAAGTCCCAGCTTCTGGAATGCATCCTGATCAAGTCCTAAAGCCGGCCAGTACGAGTGAAAATATTTCTCCATCAAATGAAACGGAAAGACATCATGGCCGGCAGGCACCGGCGTGTGGGTTGTAAAAACAGAGGTACTTCGCACCCATTCCATGGCCTTTTCGAAATCCAACCCTTGGTTGATCCGGTCCCGGATTTGCTCCAACAGGGCGAATGCAGCATGACCTTCATTTAAATGCAGCAGGAAACGCTTAATCCCTATGTTCTCAAGCACTTCGGCCCCACCGATTCCCAGAACGACTTCCTGGCGCAGCCGTTGCTCGGGATCGCCGGTGTAAAGCCGAGCCGATATTCCACGATGCCACGGTTCGTTCAGTTCGATATCGGTGTCCATGAGATACAGCGGCACCCGCCCGACATCCACCCGCCACACCGCGACATAAATCGGCGGTTCGAACAATGGCACTTTGACAATCAGTTGCGTGCCATCATCGTTTAAAACTTTGTTAATGGCAGCCGCCTCCCGTTGAAGTTTCTCGGTAATATTTTCCTGCCAACCATCTTCACCAATGCGTTGAAGAAGATATCCTTCCGGATACATAAATCCGACCGCCACCAGGGGTACATTTAAATCACTGCATTCTTTGAGGTGATCTCCGGCCAGAAAGCCCAATCCGCCGGCATAAAAGGGCAGCGACCGATGAAGCCCGTATTCTGCTGAAAAATAGGCAATCCTGGAAATCCCCGGATCCGGCATATCCGGCAGGAGCGGACAAGTCTTTGTTGCCATATATTTTTTAAACCGGGACATCACGACATCGTATTGTCGCAAATAATCCGGGTTAATGGCTGCCGCCGCCAGAATTTCGTTGGGAAGCTCTTTGAGCATTTTATCCGGATTGTGCACACTTTCCTTCCAAGCTTGTCGATCCATGGTTTTAAACAGCATGCGGGCAGCCGGATTCCAGCTCCACCATAAGTTTTCAGCAAGTTCTCCCAAGCCGGCCAGGCGTGGGGGAATGTTTGGAAACCCGGTTTGTTGAAGATTCATTTTAACTATTCCTTTTTATCTGGTTGCTCTTTTTTACGTTTCGGCAATCTCAAAAGCCAACCGGCAATAAATCCGATCGCCAACGTTCCAAACAGCATCATTGCCCTCGACATCGAGATCGTCCATGCTAGAAACCGAAACTCCACCACCTGGGTGTTTTGAACGACAAAAATGAGGACAAATGCGATCAGGCATACAAAAATTAGATTTCTTACCATCGTCATCTCCCTAATACATCCGTTGTAGGTATTTTAAGATATCGAATCCAGATATCGTGAATTTGTTGATTGGTTGATTGGTTGAGTTATGGCGACAGATTATATATTACCAGTGCGGCTGATTGCCGATGCGTTTGCCCATGACTTCCAATGTTTCCGCGACAACGACAAATGCTTCCGGATCGATCCTGCGGATAATTTCCTTGAATCGCGAGAGCTCTGAAAATGTTATTACCGAGTACAGGATGTGCAACTCCTGACCGGTATAACCGCCCTCACCGCGCACGACGGTGACGCCCCTCTGCAGACGATCGATTATTTCACGAGATATCTGCCGCCAGCGTGGGGAAATTATCATGATCGATTTGCGCTGGCTAAGCCCCTCCAGCACCAGATTGAAAAAATGAGTTGTTACATAAAGGTAAATCAGGGTATACAGAATCATTTCAAGTGGAATGCGAAATGCTGCCATACCGATCAAGACGGCATTAAACACCAGGCTGAACGTGCCGGGCCGCAGGGAATATTTCTTGAACAATATCACGGAAAAAGTAAATCACTCCTACAGGCAGCCTCGGCAAAACATAGTGTATCAGCGAAGCCAGTCCTGTTATGCCGCCAGCTAAAAATTGCTTGGGGACCAGAATTCCTTTGATCGCAACCGCACAGAGAATGCTGCCCGCAGAAATCAGCAGCAGATTTTGACATATGGTTTTGATCGATTTTATATTATTCATAATGATTTTCATCGCTCAAAAGTTCCGATGGTGAATCTCTTTTAAGGTCATCGATTTCAAGTCTTCAACCAGCGCAACTAGATGGGTAATCATGATTTCCCAAAATTTTTTGCCCTTTTCAGCACTTGCCTTGGTTGGGTCGCCCATCACCCCGCTATGTGAAATTTTACGGGTGTAGGCATACCATGAAACGCCGCGTTTGGAGGTAAAGTCCAGATATCGGCTTGAAAACTCCGGAACTTCCCGGCCGGTCTGATCCATTTTGACGAGATGGGGCCGCACTGCGAGACTGGTGCTGGTCTCGATTTCACCGGCATGCACGTCGTTAGGGGTTTCCACCAGGGAGTAAATATCCACATCGCTGGTTTCCCCCGTATCCACACAGACGAAAATATGGGCGTCGCGATTGATCATTTGGGCGGCATAATTCAGTGCCGGGCTGTTCCCGCCGTGGGCATTGATAATCACCAGTTTTTTGATGCCATTGTGCGATACGCTCATGCCGATGTCATAGACGAGTTTGGCAAGCGTATCATTTGAAATGCCGACGGTTCCCTTAAACTCATCGTGGTGGTAGGAAACACCGTATGGTATATTGGGCAGTACCAGCGGTTTTGGATCACTGCAGGCCTCGGCGACCCGAAGCGCCAGATAATCCGCATCAAAAGCATCCGTGTCCAGGGGTAGATGTGGTCCATGCTGCTCAATAGCCCCCACCGGCAGCAGGGCGATATCTACCTGCTGGAAGCGTTCCTGCGCTTCCGGCCAGGTGAGTTCTCCCCACAGATACCGCTGTCCGTCTGTAACGTGATCTGCCTTTTGTGGATTAAGCTGCGATCCATTAATGTCGAGCTCAAAGGCAAACGGTTGGTGCAGGCTGGAATCGTTAAGCGGATCAAACGCCGTCCAATTTTTGCCGATGCGGCGCATGGCCCCGTTGGCATATTGCATAAAAATCCGCAACAGGGGTACCCGTAAATCTATTGGTATGGAATTCATTGGTGACACCCTGGGATCGTACCGCAGATTGAGCACTTTCGGCTGCTCGCTAAACATTTTTTTCTGATTTTCAGGTGGAACGAACAGCCCCTTTTTCAGCAGCATGAATCCTAGCTGGCGGACCCCGCTGGATTCCTGGCTGACACCCTTTTTGATAAATCCGGCCAGAGCGTTCTCAACTTGAGATGCCCGGTAACCGCAGTGCGCAGGGTCAACACCCAGCGCCAACAACATGCTGACGATTCGGCGACATTTCTCGCATTTACCGCAGGGATAGATGCGATCGACTTCTTTATGGGTGGCGTGACAGGAAGTTTGATATTGCTGCAATTCAGGGTATCGCAAGGCCAGAATCTTTTCAATCAGAAGCTCCGACAATGGTCGTAAAATGGAAAATTGGCTGACCGCCCATCCCTTGCGCATAAAAAAGCTTGTGACGGTTTGATCGAAATAGATGCTTTGATCGTACAAACCGTCATAATGGGGAATTCCGAAACTGGTTTTGCGAACTGAGGTGTCGAACTCGTCGCCGATGAGTAATCGGCCAATGCCCCTTTTGCGCATTAAGGGCAAAACGCCAAATAAAAAAACGGCGACGGTCCACAGCCGGATAGGATACTCATCGGATTTTACATCCGCAAAATCCTTGCGAATAAACGGGATGCGTTTCAGCATCCATGAAAATAGACGATCGGAGTTTACCCAGACCCGGGCGGTATTGGGTATGTTGTCCTTGAAATGGCGATAGGCATTTAAGGCGGTGAACCAGTGCCGGCCGGACTCATTGACAAAAATCGGATGAACCTCACGGCCGATCTCATTGAGCAGTCCGTAGCTCAATAAGCTGTCTTTACCGCCGCTGGAGAGAATGCAGTGTTTGTCTCCTACGATCGACCAGGGTTGCCATGCCGATCCGGCTTTATCTCGCAGGGCCTGTGGAAATAGCAGCTTGGCGCGAAGATATCTCGGCCGCTTTTGCGGCGACAGGCCGACGGCAGGTCCCACCAGAAACGGGTTGGGCTCCAGAAATTTTTTAACGTAAATTTCCCGGGCTGTATTTTCCGCCATGTCCCGGATAAACCGGCGGTCAATGTCATCAAAAAGACCGTGGAAAACCAGCGTGTCACAAAACAGACCGTAATTCAAGGCTACCTGGGCGGCAATCATATTGGCCAGATTTTGGGATTCCGGTTCAACAGGATCAAATACAGTCTCCTCGTAGCTATAGATGAGCTTTGTTTGTTCCATTTTCCCATTGTAAAACAGGCGATAGGGGGCTATCAGTCGCCTGGGTTCCAGCCTTACCGGGCCGATTTCCAGGCGCTCGAAAACCTTGAGCACGGCAAGCGACTCGCCGGCTGAATTTTCTAAGACAATGGCATTCCCATCGGACGATTGATTCATGATTTCCTCCCCGTCAGCACAACAACAAAACGATCGCTCGATAGCGGCGCTTTCTTATGATGAGTCATCAGTGCTATCAAACCGGCAGTTGAAGCCGGCAGCACCTGCAATCCTTCTTTTTGTCGAATTAAACTGGTATATTTGCGCATGGCTTTGTCCGATGCATCGGCAGCCCAGCCGCCGGTTTGGCGAATCGCTTCCAGGGCATGGTCGCCGTCGATGGAATGCCAGTTGATCAAGGGCTCATTCACACTGGTTTGGCGAATTTTGCCGGGATTCAGATCTTCACAGCTCTCAGAATTGTTCAAATAGGCCTGAACAATCGGGTTTTTACGAAAGGACGAGCCCGCGACGACCCGCGGCATCCTTGATGTCTTACCGCGGCGGTAAAGGCTCAAAAAACCCCTGTAGATACCGGCCAGAGTCGTTCCGTTGGAGACCGGTGCAGCGACGGCCAAGGGGGCATCCCGTAGTTCATCGTAAATTTCGTAGGCAATTTGACCGTAGGCCTGGAGCTGGGTTAGGGTATTGCCGCCTCCAGGATTTGCGTCATAGAATTCATTATTACGGGCGTCTTCGCCAGAAACATACACAGCGTCTTCGTAATCACCCGGCACCCGAACAATGTCGGCCCCCAAACTAGTCATTTCTTTAATACGATTCGTATGATAATCCTGCGGGATATAGACGTGGCAGCGTAGCCCCGCAAAGCCGGCAGCAAGCGCCACCGCGACACCGTAGTTTCCGCAGGTTGCAACTGTCATGGTATCGAATCCGCGTCGCAATGCGTCCATGGCCTGGGCAAAGGCGATGCGATCCTTCTGGGTTCCGGTGGGATTGCCGCCCTCGAATTTTAAATAGATCTGGCGCAGTCCTACCTCGCGTTCTATATTACGTGCCCTGACGAGAGATGTATCTCCGACTTCCGAATCAAAGATGTCTTCGTAGGCTTCCAAGCGAGCCTCCAGCGGCAGCTCCGGATTTTCTGAAATTTTCTTCTTCTCATCGACGTCCCGAAGAACTTGGAGGGTCTCCCCGGTAGCGCCATCGATTAGATTAAACGGTCGGTTGTCATGTTCCATGTCTGATTTGCTTTCCCCTTGGCTAAAACATCACGCACACCTTTTCTATTCACTATTTCCTTCAGGATAATCAATGGGGATATCAACTTTAGATACCATTTTGACGAGCCACCGGTCACCGGCTATTTTCCGAGAGTGACCGTAAATTTCAAGAATTAGTCCGTTTCCAAGCACAATCGTTTTGATCAATTTATCGTTCATAGGGGTTATAACCTTGGTTATTTGTAACTATGATATCGAACACCGATTCCATAATAATCAACACGATTTTTAGCCAATTCTTTGCACCATTTGACTTCGCCCATCGAAATGGTATGCAACCACCCATGATCTGATGAACCCCAGGTACCCGAAAGTAGTATCTCTAATTTGACCAAAATTGTCGTCCCGGGTTTTATCGCCTGGTCAGTTTCTATATAAATACCATTTCGACTAAAATTTACAATCTTGGCATCAAATTGCATGTGCCCATTAAAATATGACCATTTGACGATTGCTTCACAGTCGCAGCGTTCATCGGTCCTTGTTTCTGTGTGATTGTTCATTTGTCTCGTGCCAGCCACACATATTTCCAATGGTTCTATAAATGGTCCTCGAATTGTTATGCCGCACTTGATTCGGCATCCAGGTCATATTGAAAATACCGGATTCCTGTTTCCGGATCGAGTCGGGAACAAATCCTGCCGGAATGACGACAAAACGAATGATTTGACTTTTTACGAGTTCATCCTACTTGCATATTTTAAAAGCAATTGATGTGCCAATTTCATAATATACTGAAATATAATAATTTTTTTTTCGTATCGGCATTTCTGTAGGAATTTTGAATTCCGTTTTTTTGATTTGATTTTAAAAATCAAACTTCGATCCTCATGTTTTTGATTGTAACATTCTGGATTTATAAAAATTATGAATCAGGAACTCAAAATTCCAAATACACAATATAAGGAAGAAGGGAAGAACGTATCCCAGGTCATTCGTGAGACTGTAACGATAGAATCTGAGTTGGACTTTTTGCGGGATCAATTCTGGCATATGGACGCATGGTCAATGGGAACTCGCAGTTCCGAAAAGAAGCCAAATAGGAATTTATAATTCCTAAACCATATTTCTTAATAATGTCAGTGAGTTGCTATATTTCAATTTAAAACCAATTTATGCGTTGACCACTCCGGAAATTTTTCAGAATCGGCAGTTCTCCATTCTCTTCTCTCCAAAATTATTATTAATTGAATATTCAATAGGTTATACAATTGGCACACCTGTTGCTGAGATAATTGAAAACTACAAGGAAATAAACAGACCTAGCCTCATGGAAGCGAATTTCTCAGCAGAGTTAAGACCATAAGGACAATATAAAAATGTAAATTTAGCCCTTGAATGTTTTGGCTTGTCAGCCTGCTGGGCACTGAGATCATACCCCGGCTTCTCTTGCTGGTCGTTGCAGATGCAGAAAAATTATTGGATTCTACAAAATGAAAAGATCCTTAGGTTTTGTCGTTGCCATTGTTATCTTGACGACCATTTGTTTGCTGATCTCACCTGTTGCGGTCAACAGAACAACCATAGTCGGTGAGGTTAATTACAGCTATCAGATCGTCGCAGACAACGAGATATACGAGGTTAGTGACAACGCCGCGGGAGATGATTTAGTATTCAATTACATCGCCCAAAAGGTAAAAGTCGTCGGCCAATTAAAAGAAAACGATGATCTTAAAATTATTACTGTCGAATCCTTTGAAGTTGTCGAGAAATAACGGATCAACAGCGTGGAGGTGGAAATGAGCCGGTACAATATCGATGAAGTTGAAACGGATGAAGGCGATCAAAACCTTGACAGCAGCAGCCAAGGATCCGCTAAAAGAGACGCTGATCAACCCAAGCGGTCTCCCATCCGCAGAAAAAGTAAAATGCAACGAGAAGAAGGGATAAAACCTAAAGCCAAAAGAAACTACAAAAAGATCCAGCATCGGCTCAAGTACGATTGGCAAGGAGAATAATCCATAAATAATAGGGTCGAATGCAATTGCCCCAAATGCGGCCAGAGACATGTAATGCCCTTCCGCTGGATAGGGAGGAGTACTCCAAGAAAATACTGCCCGTCCTGTAGGGGCGGGTCCTATGAAAAATTAAAGGAGAATGTGGATGAACAGAAGTGATTTGATCAATGAAGTGGCAAAGGTTGTCAGCACCAAAAAAGAGGCTCAAAGTGCAGTGGGCTGTGTGGTATCATCAATCACCAATGCAATGAAAAGAGGTGAGGATGTCGTCCTGACCGGTTTCGGGACGTTTAAATATGAAAGTTAACTCCTGACAAGGGGGCCGAATGGACTTAGTAAAAGGTATTGTCATTCCAGCAGGCTGGGATCTCCATGGGAATATCGTTAAACTTGCAATCGCAACTGGTGATGAGCAGGAATACCTCATTGAAAACCATCACAAAATTGAAAAACTGAAAAACCTGTTGAGGCAAGAGGTTGTGGTCAGCGGCCTCATCAGGGATATGAAGGAATACAAGACAATTAAAGTAGCTTCAATTCGACAAAAAGAAACCTAATGAGCACTATATATTATCAGAACAGGAAACCGGTTTTAGGAGGTAAATGCATAATGGAAAAAGCTAAAAGATTAATCGCGAATTTTGTCATAATTTCAATTGTCGTATGGATGTTTACCGTCCCTGCACTGGCTGATAAAGTGACCTTAATCGGTGAAGTGAATGATAACCAGGAAATTGTTACTGAAGGTCAAATATACAGAGTGGGAGACAGCACTGTTGGTGATGACCTGGTCCTCAACTACATCAGTCAAAGGGTTAAGGTCGTCGGTAGGATTGCAGAAGACGACGAAGGAAAAATTATTATTGTCGAATCTTTTGAAGTCCTTGATGAATAATACATACACCCAAAAGGCACCAGATGCAGTTTGGTGAGGAGGCATAAGAGACTATTCCGTACTCGATTCGGCAAGTGGCGCGCCCTTAACCGTCGACAAATCAGCGGCCACCAGCAGAGGTGGCCCTGGCCCCTTCCAGGGGCCATCATCATACCCCCAGCTGCTGGTGGTCGCTGATTTTTGACAACACTCTGAAAAAAAATGATATAAGAAACTGGTTAAATATCGAACCGCTCTTATCCGTTAAATATGCGATCGGCAGATCTTATTAAGGATTTGCCGTTGTATATTGAGAGGCCCTGAATACAATTTGCTAATCCTTTGAGGAACTTCGGTGAATGCCGGTAAATTTCGATATTCCATCTTGCTGCTGACAGGCATTATTGCCTTTGGTACCTTTGGTTACTCTATATTTGAGGACATGCCTCTGTTTGATGCCTTTTATATGACCATCATTACCATATCCACAGTTGGATTTTCCGAAATCAGACCTCTCACTGTGGTGGGACGAAGCATTACCCTCGTTGTTATCGTCTTGGGTATCAGTGCCGGTACTTACACCATCGGGGTTATCGTGAGA
>JARFPZ010000517.1 GCA_029288035.1 Desulfosarcina sp. | reverse complement strand
GACCATAAAAGGTACGGGTAGGTGAGAAATCACCCAATATGTGCCCCACCATATTATCTGATATGAACACTGGTCCAAATTTGCGGCCATTATGAACGGCCAGATTGATCCCAACCATATCCGGTACAACCGTTGAACGTCTTGACAACGTTTTAATAACTCTGATGCTGCGGGTCTCCTGGGTCACCAGCACAATATTCATGAGTTTCGGTTCAACATATGGACCTTTTTTTAACGATCGTGGCATAGATACCCTCAGTTATCGGTTAATCATTATTGGTTATTTTTTAGTGCGCTTTTTAACGATAAGACGATCACTGCTTTTGTTCTTCCGCGTTTTGAAACCCTTGGTGGGAACTCCCCATGGGCTGCATGGATGCCTCCCACCGGAAGATCTTCCCTCACCGCCACCCATGGGATGGTCTACCGGATTCATCGCAACTCCTCTGACCCGCGGTCGCCTACCCAGCCGTCGGGTCCGCCCGGCCTTACCCAAATCGATATTCTCATGGGTCGCATTGCCCAGTTGCCCGATAGTTGCCTTGCAGTTTATCAAAACCATGCGAACCTCACTCGACGGCAGCTTAATCAGGGCATAGCGATCTTCCTTTGCCATCAGTTGAGCATAGGTGCCGGCACTTCGCACAATCTGGCCGCCTTTTCCCGATCTTAATTCAACGTTATGTATCTGGGTTCCCAGCGGGATATTGCTGAGTGGCAATGTATTGCCAGGCTTGATGTCGGCATCGGGACCTGATTCTACAATGTCGTTGACGTTAAGATTTACCGGTGCCAGGATGTAACGTTTTTCCCCGTCGACATAGTGCAGAAGCGCAATTCTGGCTGAGCGGTTCGGATCATACTCAATAGACGCCACTTTTGCCGGAATGCCGATTTTATCCCGCTTAAAATCAATGACCCGGTAATGTCGTTTATGACCACCGCCACGATGCCTGCTTGTAATTCGACCCTTTGCATTACGTCCGCCTGATTTTTTAAGTGCTTTTAGCAGCCGCTTTTCCGGCTTCGTTTTTGTTATCTCTTCAAATGAGGAGTAAGCTTGAAAGCGTCTCCCCGGAGATGTCGGTTTCACCCTTCTAATCGCCATTGATAGCTCCTAATTTTAAACACCTTCAAAAAAATCTATCCGTTCGCCGGGCATCAAGCTTACAATGGCCTTTTTCCAATCCCGACGTTTACCTAATATCCGCCCTCTCCGCTTAACTTTTCCTGTAACCTGGAGGGTTTTTACAGCAGATACACGTACATTAAAGACGGTCTCGACGGCCCGTTTTATCTCTATCCGGTTCGCACGACGGTCCACTTCAAAAGTGAGCTGATTATACAGTTCTTTCTGGATACTGGTTTTTTCAGTAATCAGGGGCCGTTTAATAATTTCATTTGCAATCATGTGAGCAGCCTCCCCTCAATGTTCTTTACGGCAGGCTCCAGCAGCACTAGCATCCGGTGCTTCAGGATGTCATAAACGTTCAACCCTTCGTTTCTGAGAACTTTCACATCGGGTACGTTTCTGGAGGATAATTCGAGATGGTCATTGTGCTTATCCGTAACAATCAGAGCATTATCAAGCTTCAGCACCTTAAGAACATCGACAAATTTTTTTGTTTTTATCTCGTCAAGCTTAAACTGGTCCAGCACCATCAATTCATTCTCTCGCAATTTGCTGCTCAACGCCATCTTCAGCGCCAATTTCCGAACCTTTTTGGGAGGTTTATAGGAATAATCTCTTTGGTCAGGTCCGAAAACAACGCCGCCGCCTCTCAGCAACGGGGATTTAATATTACCCCGACGTGCCCGCCCCGTGCCCTTTTGGCGAAAAAGCTTTTTCCCACTGCCTCTCACATCGCTGCGATGTTTCACTGCGGCAGTCCCGGATCGCCGGTTGGCCAACTGCATGGTAACGACTTCATGCAGGACACTTGACTTAACCGGAACGTTGAAAACATCATCCGCAAGTTCAACCTGCGAAATCTGTTTGCCTGTTATATTTTGGACATCGATCACCGGCATACGCTTCCTCATTTATGGTTGTCTATACTTGGTTGAATTTGGGTTTGTTGATGACGACCAGGCCCGATTCCGACCCCGGCACCGCACCTTTCACCATCAGGACATTTTCGTCGGCGCGAACATCCACGATCTCGAGGTTACGTATGGTTTTGCGATCATTGCCGTATTGACCCGGCATTTTTTTCCCTTTGATCACCTTCGCCGGCCAAGCACTGCACCCGATAGAACCCGGCCTTCGGACGTTTCTGCTGCCATGGGTCAGGGGACCCCGATGAAAACCATGACGTTTAATGGTACCCGAAAAACCACGACCTTTTGAGGTACCCACGACGTCAACGCGGTCACCTGCTTTGAACATTTCTACGGTAAGTTCTTGTCCAAGGCTGTAGTCCGCGGGGTTTTCGACGGAAACTTCTTTCATATATCTAAAACACTGATCGCCACTCTTCTGAAAATGGCCTTGCAACGGCTTATTGACCCTGTCTTTTCTTTTACCGCCAAAACCCAACTGCAGGGCATCATATCCATCCGTGTCCTTCGTCTTTACCTGGGTTACCACGCAGGGTCCGGCTTCAATCACGGTTACCGGTACAAATTTTCCCTCCGGAGTGAAGACACCCGTCATTCCCAATTTTTTCCCTAGAATTCCTCTACTCATAGCCCAACATATTCCTTTTGCACAACGGTCTTCATTTTCACCAATTCTGCCGAACGCGCAGAGCTTATTCACACCGCGGAGACAAGAACCAAGAATTTGGAAAGTCGGAGCATATCAGCCCGCCGAGGGCGTCCATTCCCAACTTTCTAAATAAGGATGGCAAACTATAGCTTTATCTCAACATCGACCCCTGGAGAAAGATCCAACTTCATCAGAGCGTCAACGGTTTGTTGCGTAGGCTCGAGGATGTCTAGCAGTCGCTTGTGGGTGCGCATTTCAAATTGCTCACGAGACTTCTTGTCGATGTGGGGTGAACGCAAAACGCAATACTTATTGATACGGGTCGGTAAAGGAATCGGCCCTACAACTTTTGCGCCGGTCTTTGCCGCCGTGTCAACAATGTCCGAAGCGGACTGATCCAGAAGCTTATGATCGTAAGCCTTGAGTCGGATCCTGATCTTGGTGTTGGTTATCATTTATCTCAATCTTTCTTTTTATTCGATAATATCACTGACGACGCCGGCACCCACCGTGCGCCCACCTTCGCGTACCGCAAATCGAACCTCTTTCTCCATGGCGATCGGCGTTATCAGCTGCGCTTCGATCGTTACATTGTCGCCGGGCATCACCATCT
>JARFPZ010000219.1 GCA_029288035.1 Desulfosarcina sp. | reverse complement strand
GCGAGATTCAGCTGCTGGTAGGGATCGTCGGGGAAATTGCGGTGAGTGCGGCGCCTGAAAATGATCTTGAATTCTTGGGTCACCGCCTTCCAGGCATCAGCCGTCAACTCGGCGTCGGTATTAACATTCGCCTTGCTGCGCGCATCGGTTATTACATCCTCAAACATCTCATCCGGAATCCCCATTACCACACTGCCGAACATTTGCACCAGGCGACGGTAGCAGTCGAAAACAAAACGCTCGTCTTCGGTCAACTCCACCAGGCCGGCTGCTATCTCGTCGTTCAGGCCGATATTGAGCACGGTGTCCATCATGCCGGGCATGGAAAATTTGGCACCGGAGCGGCATGAAACCAGCAACGGGTTTTTCGGATCGCCGAATTTTTTGCCGGTAGCCTCTTCGATGGCCTTCAGCGCCGCCTGCTCCTGGTCCCACAACCCTTTGGGTTTGCTTCCGCCGGCTGCCAGACAGGCATTGCATGCCTCGGTGGTCACGATATAGCCGGGGGGAACCGGTATGCCCAGACGAACCATTTCCGCCAGATTCGCCCCTTTGCCACCGAGCAAACCGCGAACAGCTTCCCAATCACCACCCACATATGATAGCGCCTCATCCATTTCATCAAAAAGATACACCCATTTTTTTGCCATTTTTACACCTCCCGAATTTAGCCCTGGTTTAATTTATCTTTAATAGAAAAAAGCAACGGACATGCCAAATAAGCCTCGACATGCTGGAAATTTCACCGCCGCGCGCTATATCCCCGTTATTTAATAAAAACACATGATCATCTTCAACTTGAAGAGAGATTATAAAAGGCTGGAACCAATAAACAAGTTTCTGCCGACGGCTAATATAGAACTTCCAGTTCCGGTAATCGAGAAATATAAGAACTTCTTTTTCTGATTTAGCAGTGTCAATTCGACCCGACCGACGCTCAATTAGTTGGTTTCCATAAATTGAAAACTTGATCGACAAAAAAACAAATGCACTTAGATGTCGATATCATATCGAAATTCGCTCACCCGTCGGGAGTTACACCCACAATTGAATGACTCTCATAACCAATCCAATACCTATGGCACACATTTTGCCCATTTAGTAAGGCAGCAAAAAATAGAACAATTCTCATAATTTTTTTTAGAAAAAGGAATGGATGAGGGGATCTTTTAGGGTTCATCACAGACTTTTACATCAGAGAGGTTTTGATCACTTCCGAAACCCTTAAGGTAAAAAATATTATGAAGCAAAACCTGTTCCCGAAGCAGTCTAATCAAATTCCTCAAAAATTTGATAGCGAGATTCAAAGGTCTCATTCAACCTTGGTAGGGCAAAATGAGCAGAGTTAAAACAATAATGGTGGCTGTTGACTTTTCAGCATATTCCTCGAAAATTTCTAAATATGCCAGAGGAATCACATTGGATTTAAGAGCGAAATTAGTATTTGTCCACGTTATCAACAAACGAGACCTTATTGCCATCAGGAATGTGACGGCTTACCATTTAAAAATCTTGTCAGTGGATGATTGCATTGGAAAACTAAAACGCGAACGTTCTGAAAAGATGCAGAAATTGATTAGAGAGACAGACTGCACCAATATTCCTCGCAAAATGGTGATTCGGACAGGAATCCCCTTCATAGAGTTAATAGATTGCGCCGAAGAAGAGGACGTCGATATCGTCATCATGGGAGCCAAAGGCCGCAGCGATCTCGCCGGAATTTTGTTCGGTTCAACGGCTGAAAAAATGTTTCGCCGCTGCCCGGTGCCGTTGCTGAGTATACGAGAAAGAGATATTCAAAAGGGTGGCGGGGCGCTTTTACGACCCCTTTATATTTCGCCTGCGCATTGAACACTGCTGGCCGGGCTCGGCATTTTTCTGTTCGGAAATGGAAATCGCCTCCTTGTCGCTGGTTAACCGGTTGTTTACGCAGTCAGGCCGGATGCCGATCTATTGCATGAAGGACTTGCTGCTTTCCCAGGACCAGGTCAACAAATCTGAAAAATCGGTTGGGCATAAAATTTTTTCAAACATTTCTGGGCCTCCTTTCTGGTGTTTATTCTCACAATCATTTTATAATCAGATAATTCAGTTCTGGTTTTTTATTGCAATCAGAACCGGAAGTTCTGCATTTTCAGTTGTCCGAAACAAATCAACCAAACTCGGTCTCTTTTTTTTCACTTTTCAGATTGGTATTTGCTGTCAATTTTCAATTAAAAACCGGTTGAGTGTCCCCATTATTCAAGTCCCCTTGCGTTTCATCACATATTTGGCACAACTGTTGCTCTGCCTTTCTCTAAGGGTTTCAAGCGTAAATTATGTTGAATCTAATCGCTGACCGGGGGAAGTAGTAGGAGTACAAAAATTTCCTGATCCTCCGTATCTTGATATTATCAAAAAACCGGCATTCGCAAAGATGGAATTCATTCAAGATATTTTTATCACCGGAATCATTATGCCGAATAACTGGGATGAAAACGGTAAGGTCACTGAAATCGCTATCTACACGAATACAGAAGAAATCTATGTTCTGGAAGACAACAGTTTAAATCAAAAATTATTCGGTCTCTTGCAAAAGAAGGTTGAGCTTAGAGGCAAAATCAGACTAAAACCGGATGGAAATAGAACGATTTCAGCCCACAATTATATTGAACTGGATGAAACTTTTGGGAATGAATAGAAATCAAACCGAATGGAGGAAACCATGCCGTCCTATGAATTTCTTTGTGAAAAATGTAAAAATCAGTATACGCTGCAGTTAAGACTGGCAGAATACGAAAAAAAGAAATACGCATGTCCCAAATGCAAAAGCCGGAAGGTCAAACAACAAATAACGACATTTCAAACGAAAACATCGCGTAAAAGCTAATTAAATCAATGATCACCAGCAGAGCATCGTCTCGGTTACTTCCAGAAACCATCCTCATACCCCCAGCTGATTGTCGCTGATTTGGGTCCAGCTATCCGAATTCCTTCAAAGACTTTTCCGTCGAATAGATCAACGTATCTGCGGAAGTGCGGGCTTTCGCCAGTGACCTTTTATCCTTATATATAACCTTCTGAAATTAAGTGTATTTGAGAGAGCATGAGAAAGTTATGAGAACCAAAAGTTCCGATTTAGACAAAAAATCAGAACTTTTTCTTCTTTTAAAAATATTTATATAATATCAATGGGTTAGCGATTATACATCTGTTTATCCCTGCATAACTTGTCTGTTTTCATGCAAATCTACTTCCTCCTGATTTTACTGATCAGACTCAACCAATTTTATATTTTTCATCATTTCAGAAAGTTATGAATTTGGTATATCTGTTACTATATCAATTTCAGTGATCGGTAAAAATCTATGTTGCAGGTTGGTAACCGGTTTCTGACGATGCCGGCTGTTCGTTTGAAAATAATCTGACTCTTCAAAAAAAACCGCCGGGCAGTCCGGATAAGATTGACGGAAGTCGAACATGCTGTCAAATTAACTCAGAGTGCGTGTAAAATTGGAGGATTTACAATGAACCAAAAAAGTAAAACCGCGAAGCTGATAGCAACATTTTTTTATGGCAATTAGCATCGGTGCGTTTTCTATCTCGGCTTTCGATGTGATTAAGATTGTCGGTGAAATCAACGATGCCAATCAAATTATATCCGACGGGGAGATTTACGAGGTGGATGACACGCCGCAGGGCGATGATTTGGTAAAAAAATACGTTGGTCAAAAAGTGAAGGTTACCGGAAAAATGAGAATTGAGGGTGACATGCGCATTCTTTAAATAACAGCCTTAGAAGTCGTGGAGAAATGATAATGAGAACCAAACAACATCGTTTATTGTATCTGAGCATTTTTTTGTTCATTTTTGTCTTGTCTATTGTCGTTTGCTGGGCCGACGACCGTGCCAGGGACCGGGCCAGTCTGCGTGGCATAAAAACCGTTGTTGTCAAAGTCCACACATTCGAACGCGAGTGGGCTTCAGAGCTGGCGAAAGCCGGAATCCAGTAATATCAACACGTTCTGGATGCCGGATCAAGTCCGGCATGACAATTTGAGGACTTTTTACGAAACCATCAAATTTAGCATTTCAAATCTTTAAATCTGAATATGGAATTGGACATGCATAACCAAACTGCATCTGCGCCGGAACTGATCTAGCTGTCGTAACATACTGAAATAATATTATTAATTTGCCTGATCAACCATTCAACCAATAAATTAGTTAACGCGGTCTGTAAATTTGTAAAATCTTTGATATTTAAACTAAAATAGACCTGTTGGATTGAATCCTACTGCAACCGACAATTGCGTTCAATTTGGTTCAAAGTGGCATATGCTTTGCTCCCTCTGGATTCATCCACAGTAAACCTCGCCCTGGTCCTGATACTGATTTTCCTTTCCCATGCCTTTATCTCCACCCGTTACGTAGCCTGGTTTTCATGGACTTCGGATCTGGTGTTGGATAGGCTCTTGGACCGTTTTTTCGGCATCCGTAACATGGTCAACGGCATCGCCGGCATGGTGACCATCGTTTGTTAAAGATCAATCAGATCAAACGTCTCATCGATTACCCAAAAGCCTTGGCTTTTATCGAAACCAAGGGCGATGTTGCAGACGCCGTGCTTGATTTGATCAAAAGGAGGGGTTTGACACATTTGTCATAGGACGGCGAGGTGCCGCCCGGATAAAAAGATGGCTGCTGGAAGCGTCTCAGCGAAGTTATTGCGTAACACGACCGATGAAACATTGTTTCTTATAAATTAAACTGGGTCGTCGAGATTCGTTTGACCACCGGGATTGCATTATCACCAAAGACAGCTAAGCATCGAAATGAAACTCATCTCCGTGAAGACGAGATAACTTGATGCCGGGATGCAGACGATATGATCATATCCCGGCATCCTATTATGTTATTTTTATCCAGCTTTGACGGTGATCTTCCTCGGGCTGGCTTTTTCTATCTTCGGCAGGCTCAACCTCAGCACGCCGTCGCTCAACTGAGCATCGATCTTACCCTGATCGATAACTTCAGACAGGGAAACTTGCCGATAGTAGGTTCCAACTTCATATTCGATCAGGATGTCTTCCTCTTCCGGTCCTTCAAAAGATGCCACTGCTCCAGTCAATGTCAGGCTGTCGTCGCGTAAATCCACATTCAGATCAGCGGCCGTGACGCCCGGCAAATCGGCAAGGAAAAATCAGCGACCACCAGCAGAGTTAAGCTGGGGGTATGGGGATGGCCCCTCGAAGGGACCGGGACCACGCTCTGCTGGTGGTCGCTGATTTGTCGGTTTCAAAAACCGAATTTTCAGAACCATTGTTTCAGGTTGCCTAAATATATAAGAAAAATGAACTGGCGGTTCCGATCTTGGCCAAATCGGAATTTCGAGTTCCTAATCATATAAAGTGAATGATTTCAAACCTCTATTCGTCTTTCATTTGTTGTGTAACAACCACAGTGCCAGACCTCGCCTTTTTAGCTGAACTGCGAATTCTTGCTGAGGCCCCCATGTTCTTGTCATTTATATAAATAACAGTATGTTACGATATTGGCACAACTATTGCCATTGAATAAGCGGGAGCTATGTAAATAACAGCTCGTGCTGGACACCAGGAAACTGCTCAAGTGGGAAAGAAAAAAGCGATCAGCCGAAACGGCATCGAAGGATTAATCATACCGAATAAGTGGGATGAAAACGGTAATATCATCGGGATTGCCATCCATACGGATAAAGAAGAAGTTTATGTCGTTGCCCACAACCGCATGGAGGTTGAATTGTTAAACCAACTCCACATAAAGGTCAGGATAAAAGGCAAAATCATGCAACGTTTGGATGGCAACAAGCTGATACATGTCAAAAATTTTCAGCGCATTTTGGACAAAACCGATGAGAGCAACTAAGATCTTCATAAACCTATAAATAATCTTAGCCTGGCTCGAGGCCTGTGCCTTATGGGAATTGGCGCAAGGCGTGAGGCTCAAGGCGCAGGGTAGTGATTCACTGTCCATCAAAATAAAGAAATCAATGTCAAATGATCAATGTTTGGCTAATTTAAAGAGCCCATCACATAAGCTCGGTTCTTGAATCTTCAACGCATTACATCACAAATGAAGGAGGATTGGCGAAAATGAAAATAAGACCTTTAAATGACAGGGTACTTGTCATCCGAGAGGAAGAAGAACAAAAAAGTGCCGGCGGGATCATCATCCCCGATACGGCCAAAGAAAAACCGCAGCGAGGTAAAGTCGTTGCGGCCGGTCCCGGTAAAATGGGAGAAGACGGCAAACGCATTCCGCTGGAGGTTAAAGCGGGAGACCGGGTTCTTTTTGCCAAGTATGCCGGCACCGACATCAAGCTTGACGGTGTCGAGCATGTTTTTATGAGAGAAGATGATATATTGTCAATTGTTGAATAACAAAGGAGGGAGTTAAAATGCCTGCAAAAATGATTTCATACAGTTCCAGGGCCCGCGATCATCTGCTGAAGGGTGTTAACACCTTGGCCGATGCCGTGGCCGTTACCCTGGGTCCCAAAGGCCGCAATGTGGTCTTGGAAAAGTCCTTTGGCTCACCGGTGATTACCAAAGATGGGGTAACCGTAGCCAAAGAAATCGAACTGTCCGGAAAATTTGAAAACATGGGTGTGCAGATGGTCAAAGAGGTTGCTAGCAAAACCAGTGACATGGCCGGTGACGGCACCACCACCGCCACTATTCTGGGGCGCGCCATTTACCGTGAAGGCCAGAAATTGGTAACCTCCGGTATCAATCCCATGGCGATCAAAAGAGGCATCGACAATGGTGTTGCCGCTGTGGTCGAGGAATTGAAAAAACAGTCCAAACCTACCAAGGACAAAAAAGAGATTGCCCAGGTCGGCACCATTTCAGCCAACAACGATCCGATGATCGGCGATCTGATCTCCGAGGCCATGGAAAAAGTCGGCAAAGAAGGGGTTATCACCGTGGAAGAAGCCAAAAGCATCGAAACGACCCTGGAGATTGTGGAAGGCATGCAATTTGACCGCGGCTATCTCTCGCCCTATTTCGTAACCGATCCGGAAAAAATGGAAGTCAATCTGGACGATGCCTACATCCTGCTGCACGAAAAAAAGATCAGCAGCATGAAGGATCTTCTGCCGTTGCTGGAAGAGGTTGCCAAAAGGGGCAAGGCCCTGGTGATCGTTGCCGAGGATGTGGAGGGCGAGGCCCTGGCTACTCTGGTCGTCAATAAGTTGCGCGGAACCTTAAAAATTACAGCCGTAAAGGCTCCCGGCTTCGGTGACCGGCGCAAAGCCTTGCTGGCCGATATCGCCGTGCTGACCGGCGGGCAGGTGATCTCCGAAGACCTGGGCATCAAGCTGGAAAACGTGACCACCAATGACCTCGGTCGCTGCAAAAAAATTAAGATTGACAAAGACACCACCACCATTGTGGAAGGCGCCGGTAAGAAAGACGACATCCAGGGCCGGGTCAAACAAATCCGGACCCAGATCGATGAGACCACGTCCGACTACGACCGGGAGAAACTCCAGGAGCGCCTGGCCAAATTGGTGGGCGGTGTAGCGGTGATTCGGATCGGTGCGGCCACCGAAACCGAAATGAAAGAAAAAAAGGCCCGGGTGGAAGATGCGCTCAATGCAACCCGCGCCGCCGTCGAAGAGGGCATTGTCTCGGGTGGCGGAGTCGCCCTGGTACGCTGTATTGAGGCCCTGGACAAGGTCAAAGTGTCCGGAGAGGAGAAAAACGGCATCAACCTTTTAAAAAAGGCACTTGGCGAACCCTTAAAATACATCGCCATTAACGCCGGCTACGAGGGATCGGTGGTGCTGCGCAAGGTCTTGGAGGGCAAAGACGATTTTGGCTTCAACGCCGAGACCGAAAAGTACGAAAATCTTGTGGCGGCCGGGGTGATCGATCCGACCAAGGTGGTTCGGCTGGCCTTGCAAAACGCTGCATCGGTGGCCGGGCTGATGATCACCACCGAGGCCATGATCTCCGAAAAACCGCAAAAGAAAAAGAAATCGGCGATGCCGGAAATGACTGATGACATGTATTAATTAAAATGAGCTCCAAAACGTTCTGAAAAAGTTGATCATTAAATAAATCCCCAATTGAGCTAAAATCAACTGGAACTTAGACGTTAATGGTAACATTCGGTTGGGTAGAGGCCCTTTATATGTGTTGTTCATCTCCGGCGGATCTATCCAACCTACATAAACTGTTGCTATGCGGCGCTACAAGTGTGCGGCCGAAACCCAATGTGAACGATTCTCATCTTAGGGTTATCGGTTCGCTGAAAATATCATCTTGCAAGCAATTTACGCAG
>JARFPZ010000450.1 GCA_029288035.1 Desulfosarcina sp. | reverse complement strand
CGTTCATGGGTTTTTTCTCCGGACGCAACAATATCGGCGGCCAGATCGTCGTCATTGGAAAATACCCCGGCAATATTGTCCCCCAAAGCAACGACACAAGCCCCGGTCAAGGTTGCCAGATCGACGAGCAATTGCGGCTTGTATCTTTTAATCACGTGCGATATCGCGTCGATGAGTATCAGCCGTCCTTCCGCATCGGTGTTTCCAATTTCGATGGTTTTGCCGGCATGACTGCGAATGATATCCCCGGGGCGCGTTGCCCGGCCCGACGGCATGTTTTCAACGATGGGGATGGCACCAATAATATTGGTGTTTGTTTTGAGTTTGGCGGCAGTAATTAACGTGGCCGCCACTGCTGCGGCACCGGACATATCCGATTTCATATCGGAAATGGATGCGCCTGTTTTGATGTTGAGGCCACCGGAGTCAAAGGTAACTCCCTTGCCTATCAGGGCGATGGTCTTCTTTGCACCCGGCACCTTATGTTCGAGTATCACCATACTGGGTTTACTCTGACTGCCGGCTGCTACCGCCAACAGCGCACCGAACTTTTTTTGCTTCAATTGGGGTTGATTGAATACCTGGACTTTCAGACGCTGTTTTGAGGCCAGACTGACAATGGATCGGGTGAATTTTTCCGGTGTCTTTTCATTTGAAGGCGTGCTGACCCAATCTCTGGCCATAATGGTTCCTTGACAGATCGCGGTTACCCGAGCGGTCAGTCGGCGCATTTTTGAGCTAATTGGTTTTTTGACCCAGAATTGAATTTGTTTGAGAGATCGTTTCTTTGCCTCGACCTTGAACTTATGAAACAAATGGTTTCCAAGGTAAGCACCTTCCTGCATCGCCTCTAAAACAACGGGTATTTTCATTTTTGTCAATGATGGGTCGGGTACAGCGAAACAAAGACTTTTCAGATGATTTTTAATGCAATACTTGACCGTTTTGCCGGCCATGCTCCGCAGCGCTTCCCGATCTATTTTTTCAAGTTTGCCAAGCCCCCACAGGATCACCCGCTTTACTTTAATATCCGGCAAATCGTAAAAAACGACGGTCTCATCTTTTTCCCCGTTAAATTCCTTAAGCTTGAGCGCCTTTCCAGCGACGGCGTCAATTAATGGGTCGGTATGAATGCTTCCATCCTCGCACACGGCAATGGCCAGGGTCTCGATTTTCGATTTATTGAGGTCAATAGACGTCAATTTCAGCATGTTTGAGATCTCCTTTTTTAAATGGCGAGGAGTATAAAGAGATGGCGAGCGGGTGTCAATTAAAAATAATGTCATGCCGCGATCAGTTCCTTGAGACAGCGTATCATTTCCCAGTTGAAAGGTTGCTTTTGACAGGGGATCACGGCATTGTTGGTGAAAATCGGATCAGATTCGAGATCATAGCGAGAGGCCGCCACCGCTTTTGGCCATAGGGCTGTGTGGGGAATGGGGGTGTAGTATGCTGCCACGGGTGTGATTCCGATCTGTTTGACAATTTCAATGGAATGTTTGATGGTATCTTTTTTTTGACCGGGCAGGCCTACCAGGAGATAAGCTCCTATCTGATTTTTTTTAAATCCCGCGTCTCTCAGGCAGTTCACTGCTCTTTTAAACTCATGTTCAGAGACTTTGACGTCGATCTCTTCCCGGTGGTCGAATTCCGCTGTTTCCAAACCGAGGCGCAGGGTAGTAAAACCGGTTTCGAACATGAGCCGGGCGGTTTGCGGGTCGATTCCACGGATGTGCACGGCGTTGGGTGTATGAAAGCGCACTTGAGTACCAATCTGGAGAATCCCCTCTAAAATGGGGATCGCATGCCGGTCGGCATCCATCAGAAAGGCATCGTCGTATAAGATAAAATCGTGACACCCATAGTCTTTTTGCCAGTATTTGATTTCTTCAACCACTGCCTCGGGATTGCGCAGCAGGCGTTTGGGTTCCAAAAAACGGGAGGCACAGTAGGCACATTGAAACGGACAGCCCCTGGAAGTCAGTAAAGGAACATAATTGAGGATGGTTTGTAAATCCAGGGCAGGGTAGGGGTATTCATCCGGAACTTCCGGATCAAATGCCGGGGTGACGGAATATCCGGTAAACCGGCGAACAAGAGAAAATAAGGCCTTTTCCGCCGGTCCATCGGCAACATAATCCGCCCCGGAGCTATTACGGGCATGGTTGGGACATAGCCGGGCGTATATTCCGCCTAAAACGATGGGAGTTCGGGGAAACATCGATCTGATGATTCCAATCGTTTCCTGCACACCCGGATACCAGTAAGTCATCAGCGACGTGACCAGCACAAGATCGGGCCGGCTATGTCGGAGTAGGTCGTCTCTGAGCCATTGCGGTTTTATTCCGTATCGGGAAAAATAGCGCGGTACGTCATGTAACCCGGCCGGTTTGGGTATGCGGGTTTTATAATAGGGGCCGCGGCCATGTCTTGCACCTGGATCGGTTTTGGGGGCGCGAGGATGAAAACGATCCAGGCAGTCGATATAGGAGACCTGAATATCATGATGCCGCAACATGGAAGCGATGGTGAGAAGACCCATGGGTTTGGCCCAGAAATCGTAAGCAGCAAAATCATGGATCCAGGGGTTGACGAGCAGAATATGAGGTGTATTGCAGAATGGCATATTTTCTCAGTCATCTTCATCCGAGGGAAAATATACCATTGAAGTTTTTTTCAGTTCCCTGCGACTGAAAAGCAGGGCGTATTTCTCAACTGAAGCGGCTTGTGACATTTTGCGGGCGGTCTGGCGGCAGGCTGCTTTGTCATTGGCATGAATCATGGTGTAAAGATTATATGGCCAGCCTTTGGTGGGATTGCGCCGGTAACAGTGGGAGACTTGCCGGAACGAGGCCATTTTATTGCCGACGTCGTCAATGCGATCTTCACTGACCTGCCAGGCCGCCATGGCATTGGCCGTGAATCCGGTCTTCTGGTGACGTAAGGTGGCACCAAATCGGCGGATGAATCCTCGGTCGCAAAGATTTTGAAGACTTTCAAGCAATGTCTCCTCCGATATGCCCAGCTTTACCGCCATATCCAGATAAGGACGTTCGGTTACGGCAATATCTTCCTGAATCGAAGCAATCAGTTTTTTTTCAAGTTCCGTCAGCATATTCAGCAGGTTGGTTGGTTAAATTCGTTAGGCCCTTATCGGGTGTTATCTGACAACAGGTTACACCAAAAATGGAGGGTTCCCCGCTTACGCTTCGCTTCAGACGGGATCGTAGACAGGCGTCAGTCTTCTGGCCTCTGTCTTCTGTCTTTTTCAGGAAACAGCCGCCGGATATCTTCTTCCGTCGCTCTGCAGATGCCCCTTTCGGTAATAAACCCGGTTACAAATTTTGCCGGTGTGACGTCAAAAGCAAAATTGGCCGCTTGACTGGTTTGCGGACAAATCAAAACGCTCGTTGATCCATCCCGGTCCAATCCCTGCACATATTTAATTTCATCGGGATCACGCTGCTCGATGGGGATGTCTTTGAGGCCGTCCCTAAGATCCCAATCAAAGGTGCTGGAGGGTAATGCAACGTAGAAGGGTATATTGTTGTCCCAGGCGGCCAGTGCCTTCAAATAGGTGCCGATTTTGTTGGCCACATCACCGGCCGCCGTTGTTCGGTCCGTTCCCACAATCACCATATCCACCATGGCATGCTGCATCAGATGACCGCCGGCGTTGTCCGTGACAATGGTGTGGTTAACGCCGTGTTTGCCAAGCTCCCAGGCCGTCAACCGGGTTCCCTGGTTGAGCGGTCGGGTTTCATCCACCCAGACGTGAATATCGATGCCTTTGTCAAATGCCGCATAGATCGGGGCGGTGGCTGTGCCGTGCTCGATACAGGCCAACCAGCCGGCGTTGCAGTGGGTCAGGACCTGGACGGTGTTTCCTTTTTTTTGGCGACTGATCCGCTCAATTATTGACAGACCCTGCTCCCCGATTTTTCGGCAGTTTTCGACCTCCAGTTCAGCGATCTCACCACTGATTTTTTGGGCCGTATCAATTTTCTTGGCAGGGTCCGATATGCTCAATATCTTTGACAGTACCATGTCAACGCCCCAGGTAAGATTGACGGCGGTGGGTCGGGCCGATTTGATGCGATGGGCCTCACGCTGCAAATATTGCGTTTCAATTTGACCGTCTGGTGCATTCAGGGCTGCCAGGTAAACCGCATACGCCCCGGTTACGCCAATAAGGGGCGCACCCCTCACATACATATCTTTAATAGCTTTGACGGCGTCGTCAACTGTTTTTAAATCCACAATGACCAATTCATGGGGAAGTTTTCTCTGATCGATGATTTTTACTGTTTTTTCATGCTCATCGAACCAAATCGTGCGGATATCTCGGCCGTCTACTTTCATATTGAACCTGTCGCTGTTTGTTTTTAGTTATCAATTTCTGAAAAGATCACTTTAATATTAAGTAAGTAAAAGAAACTCAATCAGGCGTTCTTGGTTTTTAACACAATTGGGGTTTAATTCATCTATGAACCTCTGAACCCTGAACCTCTGAAGGGTCACGATCAATTTACATTTTCGCCAAAACAAAATCAGTCTGGACTTCACCCAAAAGAGCATGCCGCTGGAATACCTGGCGCATCTTAGTGGGATCCATGAGTTGATAGACAATCGGTTCATTATTCTGGATCTCAACCGTTACGTTGGGCTCGCTGCTGCACATTCCCATGCAACCGGATGTGAACACCTGAATGTCCTGGCGGTCGGCTTCAGCCATCTCCTCCATCAGTGCGTTCATGACCTCACGTGAACCGGCAGCGATTCCGCAGGTGCCCATATGCACTGTAATTTTTACGTTTGCATCGCCGTCACGTAAACAAGTACTTTTTGCGGTTTCTTCCTTTATTCTTTTCAAGTCCTCTATTGTTAATTTTGCCATGATTTATTCCCTTTTATTTATGGGCCCTATTTTGCTGTCAATTGTCCACGTGAATTGCGGATGGATGCGGTGAAATGATGAATGACCACCGGGTTTGTCACGGAAAGATATCCCATCTCAGCTTTGAGCTTCCGGGTGTCCAAGGTGAATTCCTCACCGTCAGTGATATGGGTGTATACAAATTCAATTTGCGGATTGCCCCTAATCAGCGTGGTAATGGTTGCGGCCATATCTCCCATCGGAGCGCGATCGATATGGCTGTACAAAAAGGTGGCCTTTACCTTCGTACCGGCGTCCGGTTCTGTCTCAACAGAAAGTAGGCCTTCGCAGCGTTCTGCAGCCGCCGCTAACAGCGACAAGCCCAAACCGACCCTGCGGGTTGTGCGGGAAGTAACGAACGGGTCAGCCAACCTAGTAATTTTTTCAGCGGACATCCCGTGGCCGTTGTCTGTAATTATGACGGTCAACCGATCGGCGGTGCGGTCTTCTTCCACCAGAATATGAATACAATCGGCACCGGCGGTAATCCCGTTTTCAGCAATATCCAGAATGTGAAGCGACAATTCCCGCATATTGGGGTTCAAAGGTTTAAAGGTTCAGGGTTCATGGGTTATCGCCGATGGCCGCTGCCCGCTCTCACCATATTTATTTTCATAGGACCCAGTTCATCGTTCACTCAGCCCCGGTATTACCGATCCCAATGGAATAAAGAGAGCCGGCAAGTTGATATGAAGAATCAGGCCACAACAGTATCGGGACTCCCTCCTGATTTGCCTTTTGCCGGGTTTCATCATCCGGCTTTTGACCACTGGTAACAATGATGGCGGCCATATCCCGCAGCACCGCTACGGCTACAATGTTTTGATGCCCCTGAATGGTCAGCCAGACACTGCCCTTGGGGGCATTGCCCATGATCTCACTGAGCAAATCTCCGCAATAACCGTCTTCAACCTGGCGATCGAGGCCCCTATCACCGGCAACAACCTTCAAACCAAAACGTTGCACAAGATCGTTGACTGTCATGGTACTTTTTCTATTTTACATCAGGCCTTGTTGTGTAAATGAAGTCCGAAAAGTATAGGATAAAGACGGGTGGCTGTCAAGGGAACCGGTGGCCGTGCAGGGTGCGGTCAAAGTAAGTGATTAACCAGTTGCCTCGGAAATTCCGAGAAGGGGTCTTGTGAAAATTTTGCTGGATTTTGTAAATCGATTGGGTTATTTTAACTTTTTAATTTCTTTGTCTTCTGAAAGATTTAATCTGGCGAAATATTTTAAAATCGATGAAGGGAAAACTATATGAAGATCGGTATTGTCGGCGGTTCCGGATTAGATGATCCTGATATGATCAAAGATTTGGAAAAGCAGCACTGGACCACACCTTATGGTGATACCATGATAAAATTTGGCCAGCTAAATGGTGTGGATGTCGTTTTTGTACCAAGGCATGGCGTTAACCACCAATTCAGTCCCACCCACACCAATTATCGCGCCAATATTCAGACCCTCAAGGATTTGGCGGTTACCCATATTATCGCCACCAATGCGTGCGGCAGTTTAAAAGCGGAAATTGATAGAGGTGACTTTGTTATTCCCTGTCAATTCATTGATTTTACAAAACGAAGAATTAATACCTTTCATGATGATTTCAGTGAGGGGATGCATCATGAGGTCATGGCCGATCCGTTTGATAAGTCTTTAAGCGATCTGCTGTATACGGTTGCCGGGGATCTCGGTTTTAGGGTCCATAAAGATAAAACACTGGTTACGATTGAAGGTCCCAGATTTTCGACCAGGGCGGAATCAAAGATGTATATCGCCTGGGGTGCTGATATCATCAACATGACGGTGGCCACTGAGGCAGCCCTGGCGAGGGAAGCCATGATACCATATGCCGTTATCGCGATGTCGACGGATTACGATTGCTGGAAAGAAGACGAAGAAATGCCTGTCTGGCAGGATATATTGGAAATTTTTAATAAAAATGTAGATAACGTTAAAAAAATATTATTGGAAACAATTCATCAATTTTCTAAACAAAAAAGGTGATCGATGAAATCTACCACTCCCGCATCTGCTTTAAATTCTAATGAAGGTTATAAAGAAGCATGTGATTACATTAAAAGTAAAGTAAGATCTATTCCTGACTGGCCCATAGAAGGTGTAATATTTAGAGATATTACCACCTTATTGCTGGACCCGCCGGCATTTAAGCAAATTTGTACTATTTTCTATGACAGGTATGTAAACGAAAAGATCGATAAAATTGTCGGTCTCGATGCCCGGGGATTTCTATTTGGATCTGTTTTGGCATATAAATTGGGCATCGGGATGATTCCGATCCGGAAAAACGGTAAACTCCCCTATCACACGATCAGTGAATCCTACACATTGGAGTACGGCGAAGAAATCATAGAAATTCATGAGGATGCCCTTCAAAAGGGCGAAAGAGTCGTCATTATAGATGATTTAATGGCTACCGGCGGCACGATTTCAGCAGCTGCCAATCTGGTTGAAAAACTAGGCGGAGATATTTTTGAATGCTCGTTTGTCCTGGAATTGCCTGATTTAAACGGCCGGGAAAAACTGGGTCGTCGAAAGGTATTTTCGATCGTTGAATTTGAAGGCGAATAAAACATGGAAATTCCAAGCACCAAAAGCCAAATATTAAACAAATCTCAATGACCTAAATTCAAAATTCAAAACAAGTAAGAGCCCATCAAACAATCGATAGGTCGCCAACATGTTTAGGTCATTGGACTTTCGAATTTGGCTATTGTTTGGAATTTGGATATTGAGATTTGGGATTTTAGCTCTATGATGGTGCTAATGAATTGCCTCTATCTTGCTGGGTTATCATCAACATTGACGTTTCCCTGCCACCCTGCCTTCTTAGCGTTGACATTTTTATCCATCTATGTGATATACCATCTTCGATTTTAGGTGCCTGTCCTTTCCACTACCAATTAACCGGAGGATTATTATATGACTGATGGCAATTATCCTCAGCATTCTGATATTACAGACGATATGTGGACCAAGGTTGATGAAATTATTACCGCCAACCGGGACGTCCCCGGTTCTGTCATCGGCGTATTGCGGGAGTGTCAGGATGTTGTCGGATATCTTCCTGTCGAGTTGATTGACTATATCAGCGACGGCCTCAATCTTTCGTCCAGTGAGGTTTTTGGTGTTGCCTCTTTTTATTCACTTTTTTCATTTGAGCCCAAAGGGCGGCATTTAATCAAGGTTTGCATGGGAACGGCCTGTTATGTAAAGGGCATACAGGAGGCTGTCAACCGTATCGAAAACAAATACAACCTAAAAGAAGGTGCTACTACCGAGGACCGGCGTTTTTCCCTGGAAGCTGTGCGGTGTCTGGGGGCCTGCGGGCTTGCCCCGGTGGTGGTGGTGGATCGGGACACCTACGGCGGGGTCACGGCTGAAAAGGTTATAGAGACGATCGATAAGTATGAGTAATTAAAATGAGCGGACGAGATGTTTTGCAGTGATTTGAAATGGTGAATTGCAGGAGAAAAGAATGAATAAGGTCAGAACCCAGCTGATGCTCTGCGGCGGAACGGGATGCCATGCCAGTGGAACGGGAGACTTTCAAACGGCCCTTCAACAGGAGCTTGATCGACAGGGGCTGGCCGAAGAGATTAAAATTATCGAAACCGGATGTAACGGTTTTTGTGCTGTCGGTCCAGTCATGCTGGTGCAGCCTGAAGGTATTTTTTACCAGAAGCTTAAAGTCAAGGATGTCCCCCATCTGGTCGAAGAGCACTTTCTAAAGGGCCGCCCGGTTAAAAAATTATTCTACATAGAGCCCGGCTCCAAGGAAACCATTTCGGCCATGGCACAAATCCCTTTTTTTGCCAATCAGATGTTCTGGGTGATGCGCAACAAGGGGATAATTGATCCGGAACTAATCGATGAATATATCGCCAGAGACGGCTATTTTGGAGCCGCCAAAGCCCTTCAGGAAATGACGCCGGAACAGATCGTTGAAGAGGTGAAAATTTCCGGGCTCAGGGGGCGCGGCGGTGCCGGTTTCCCTACCGGTTTAAAATGGGAGTTTGCCCGCAAAAGTCCGTCAGAAATCAAATATGTCCTGTGCAATGCCGATGAAGGTGATCCCGGTGCCTTTATGGACCGAAGTGTTCTTGAAGCCGATCCCCATGCCGTCCTCGAAGGCATGATTATCGCCGCCAGAGCCATTGATGCCCGTCGGGGCGTTATCTACGCCCGTACGGAATATCCTCTGGCGATTCGAAGATTGGGGATTGCTATCAAACAGGCCAGAGAATACGGACTGCTGGGAGAAGATATTCTGGGGACGGGCTTTGACTTTGACATCGATATCTACCAGGGAGCCGGTGCGTTTGTTTGCGGCGAAGAGACTGCCTTGATGCGATCGATTGAAGGCAAGCGCGGGATGCCGCGGCCCCGGCCGCCTTTTCCAGCCCTTCAAGGTCTCTGGGAAAAACCGACCATTTTAAATAATGTTGAAACCCTGGCTTGTATTGCCCAAATCATATCAAATGGTGGCAAATGGTTTGCCGGCGTCGGCACGGAGAGCAGCAAAGGCACCAAGGTTTTTGCTCTGTCCGGTGATGTCAATAATATCGGACTGGTGGAAGTGCCAATGGGTACGACACTCAGAACCATAATTTATGATATTGGGGGTGGTGTTCCCGGCAAGAAAAAATTTAAAGCGGTCCAGCTCGGCGGTCCTTCCGGAGGTTGTGTTCCGGAACAATACCTGGATACACCGGTGGATTACGAGGCCATTGCCAAAGTGGGGGCCATTATGGGTTCCGGTGGGGCCATCGTCATGGATGAAAATACCTGCATGGTGGATATGGCCCGCTTTTTCATGGACTTTGTTCAGGATGAGTCCTGCGGCAAATGCACCCCTTGCCGTGAGGGAACGCGGCGGCTTTTGCAGCTGCTGGAAAAATTATGTCAGGGCAAGGGTGAACCGGGTGACCTAAAAACCATGGAGGCGCTTTCCAATACGATCAAGGACACCGCTTTGTGTGGACTGGGGCAAACCGGACCCAACCCGGTCCTCTCCACTCTGCGCTATTTCAGAGAAGAATACGAAGCCCATATCCATGAGAAGCGCTGTCCGGCCAAGCGCTGTGCGGCATTGTTGCGATTTGAAGTCGAGCCGGAGATCTGTACCAAATGCGGTTTATGCTTCCGGAGTTGCCCGGTCGACGCCATTTTATGGAAAAAGAAAGAGGTTGCCGTTATCGATAAGGAAAAATGTATCAAGTGCATGACCTGTTTCGAGAAGTGCAGGTTTGATGCTATTTTCTAAAGGTCAAATCATATTTGGAGTGATATTATGACTACCGCGCTTATTTTGATGGGGGGCATGGGACTGGTCATCAGTGCTGTTTTAGCTCTGGCATCGAAAGTTTTTTATGTTTATGTAGATCCCAAGATTCTGGATGTTGAAGACGAATTGCCGGGTGCCAACTGAGGCGGTTGTGGGCTGCCGGGTTGCAGCGCCAATGCAGAAGCGATCGTGGCCGGCATAGCGGCACCAAATTCTTGTGTGGCTGCAGGTCCCGAGGTGGCTGAAGCTATCGCGGAGATCATGGGAGTCAAAATCGAGGCGAAAGAACCGGACATCGCGCGACCGGGCTGCTATTTCGGTGTGCAGGATGCCGATTTAAAATACATCTATGACGGTCTGGATGATTGCCGGGCGGCAGCCCTTTTAGGTGGGGGTATGAAAGTATGCACCATCGGCTGTCTGGGGCTCGGGACCTGTCAAAAAGTTTGCCCCTTTGATGCCATCACCATGGGGCCTCAAGGACTGCCTGTGGTGCATGAAGACAAATGTACCGGTTGCGGAACTTGTGAACGAGTCTGTCCGAAGCATATTATCAATCTGTCCTCCGTTACCCGCCGCATCATGAGAGAATACACCACCGAGGAATGTACCACGCCCTGCCAGCGCAGCTGTCCGGCCGGAATCGACATTCGTGAATATATCCGACAAATTTCCCTGGGCAATTTCCATCGATCGGTCCAAGTCATCAAAGAACGTAATCCGTTCCCGGCTATTATCGGAAGAATTTGTCCGCGTCCATGTGAGTTGGACTGCCGTCGGAATTTTATCGATGAACCTGTGGCAATCAATTATCTGAAACGGTTTGCCGCTGATTTTGAGCGACAAAGCGGGGAAAGAATACTTCCATACAAGGCGCCTTTATCGGGTCGTGCCATTGCCGTGGTCGGCGGTGGAGTGGAAGGGCTTTCGACAGCATTCTTTGCCGCCCGCCTGGGTCATCGAGTGACCGTATATGACGCCAACCCAAAACTCGGCGGATTATTACGAAGTGCGATCGCCCGGGAACGGCTACCCGAAGATATCCTCGACTGGGACATCGAGGGGATCCTTGAAATGGGTGTCGAAGCAGAAACCGGCACGGTTATGGGAAAAGATTTTACGCTGAACACTCTGCTGCGCCAAGGTGTTGATGCCGTCTTTCTGGCATCCGGCGGCTGGGACAGCCGCATGGTACGGAAATCGGTGATGGATATTGAATCGCCCATTCCGGGCACCTATATGATGGTCGATCTTTTAAGTTTGGCGGGCAAGGATCGTGAGATGTTTACCTGTCCGCCGGAGGTAACCATTTTCGGCGGCGGCAAACTTGCTTTGGAAGCTGCAAAAATTTGCCGGGAATCGGGTGCGGAAAAAATTACGTTATTATATCGTGAGGACTTGCAACACAGCGCCATCAGTGATGCCGATGTGGAAATTTTGGGCGCCGAGGGATTAGATATTTGGTATGACACAGCTATCCAATGCCTGAGAGGGGAAGAAGACCGCCTTGTCGAGTTGGATACGGTAAATATCAAAACCCGGGAAACAACCACTATAACGGCTCAAAACTTGATTATCGCCACCGGCCGCTTCCCGGAGTTGATCTTTATAGAGTCGAAATCGGAAGAATCCGAAAATGGTGATCCCGGGGATAGACCGCTGCGATGGGAAGCCGCAACGCCCTACAAACAACCCGCCTTTAAAGATGAAGTCGGGCTGTTTGCCGAGGGAGATGTGATGGCCGACTACAGTGCTGCCATTAAAGCCATCGGCGCCGGAAGAAGAGCGGCGGCATCGCTGCAGCAGATGATGTACGGAATTGAGCCGTCTCTTACGGAGCACGTGATCACACCCCAATCCTTCGTACAAAATGTCGATCAGGTTGAAAGCGTAACAGCCTGTCAGCGTCAGATTATGCCGCTTTGCAGCGGCCAGGAGCTTGCCGCCTGCGGTGAGATCGAAAGGGGTTTTAACGGCGAAATGGCGCGGGCTGAAGCTTCGAGGTGTCTGCAATGCGGATTGATTTGTTACGAACAATTTGCTGGGAACGAAGAAAGAAAGAATGCCGTCGTCCCCTAAAAACCAAAATGGGCTAAATCCATTGTTCCCGCCTGGGGCGGATGAGCGAAGTGAACTAACTCAATTCATAAGCCACCGGCTATGCCGGAGATATTTTAAAAGGTTCTACTGTTGCCGCGAGGGCATGCTTCATGATTCAAACTTTATCGATGCCGGTGGCTTATGAATTGAGATAAAAAAGAATTTTTAATTATTCATCACGGTTAATTGGTAAACGCTAGCTGAACAGCCAGCACCAAATCCGACTGAAGCAAACAAGATACTGCCAATAATGGATAGGTAAAGTAGTCATCAGAACCGACAGATCCGATAAAACAGAGATAAAAAATTCTTTTCAAAAATCAGCGGTCACCAGCAGAGGTGGCCCCGGCCCCTACCAGAGACCATCCTCATACCCCAACTCTGCTGGTGGCCGCTGATTTGACCCTTTAACGAGACTTATCATGGCCACCGAACAGGGTATCGTTATCAAGACCGATTCCAGGGCGACATGGGTAAAAACCGTTAAGTCCGGCAGTTGTGCAGGGTGTTCGGCCAGAGGGTCCTGCCACGGCATGGGCGGTGGCGATGAGATGGAGGTAAAAGTCATCAATGAAGCCGGCGCCAAGGTAGGAGATCGGATTGTACTGAGTTTTGAAACCTCATCGCTGTTAAAGGCGACCTTCCTGCTCTATGTGTTCCCGATATTGTTTTTGATCGTCGGCGCAGTGTTTGGCCAGGCAATGGCTTCCAGATTCGATTTCAATCCTTCCGCTTTATCTGCAATCATGGGATTTACATTTTTTTTTGTGGCGGTGTTGATAATCAAAACAACAGCGAACAAACTGGCAAAAAAAAGTGAATACCGTCCTAAAATCATAAAGATCTTAAATGCCAAAGTAACTTCCCGATCACGTCCGAGACAGACGTGTAATTAAAGCATTACCCAATCCGAACAAGCCGGAATTAAATATGGACGACTTTATATTCATTCGAAAAAATGCAATCATTTTGTCTTCTTGTCGGATAGCTTAATGTCTCTCCCCATATGAGTTTATCTGTTACGCGTTCGACGGCGTTGATGGACTAGATGTCGGAAATAGATCTTCAACATCATATCTTTTTATTTTGGACAGGCAGTTGTTCAAAGCTTTCGATTCGGTTGTACCGACTCCCTGAAATTCCTGCCTGGCAATAATATTGATGAGGTTTGGAACCGCTACAAATTTAGCGGCCAAATCACCGGCCAGGGATTCATGGACGTCGATATAAATCATTCTTTGGTTTCGAATCAAATTATATCGGGTTACTTTCGTCAGAATATCGTTTTCCATCAATTGCTGCATAATTGCGGTTTCCCCCTATTCTTTTTCCAGTGTCAATTTTAATGGAAATCCATTTTCCCGGGCCAGGGCCGTCCCCTGCTCAATCTTCGTCTCAGCCACTTCCAAAGGGTAGATACCACAAACCCCGCTGTTGTTTTTGTGGACATACCACATCAGGTGATTGGCTTCTTCCAGCGATTTGTTGAAAACCACCACAAGAATTTCCACTACAAAGGCCTTGGTCGTGAAGTCATCATTGTGCAGCAAAACTTTGTAATCGGGCGGTTCAGTGGTTTCTTTATCAATTTCGGAAAAATATTCTTCCTGCCGATCCGGTACATCGCCACTCATCGGAGATGCCTCCAATCAAATTGCTATATCTACACTTGAAATTAATGCCCAAAGGCTGGAAATCAAGCTTCTTTTTCTGGCACATTCACTGATTCAGTCTTCTTTATTCAGTGAGAAGATGAATAAAAAAAGGCAGCTTTCAGCCCTAAAGCTGAAGAACTGCCCCTTTTTAGGACTTGATTAATTTAGACGGAATCCTTGAGTTTTTTGCCGGCTTTGAATTTTACTACGTTTCTGGCCTTGATTTTAATTGGATCGCCTGTTTGAGGATTGCGGCCCTTGCGTGCTTTTTGTCGCTTTTTCATAAATGTTCCGAACCCGACCAGCGTGACTTTCCCGTCTTTCTTTTTCAGGGCTTTGGTGACGTTGGTCATGAACGAGTCAAGAACTGCACCGGCCGCTACTTTGGAAACGTTAGCGTCATTTGCCATTTTTTCAACTAATTCTGCTTTTGTCATTTCTGTCTCCTTCTGTTGAGTTAAAGAGTAAAGCTCAATGAAGCTTCATAGTAGTCAATCTAACGTAAAAAGCTTGGAAAGACAATAATTGAATGATTGTTTTCCATGGTTTTACAGGAACAAACCGCTGAAAAGCTCCTATTTTAAGCTATTTTCTCATAGTTTGTGATTCAATTTTACATCAGCACACTGAATTGATGCGAAAATCCTGTTTAAAAAAAAGGCGTTTCGTGATAAAAATTAATAAAACTTATTGTCCGATCTGGCTGAACCGGAAAAATGCCCACAACGGAATAGAGACCCAAGGCAAGACGATTTGTTAAAATTAAGCTATGTGTTTTGGTGCCCTGGTGGCGAAATTGTTTCGTCGCAAAATGTATAAAATAGTTGCTAACTATTGTTAGAGGTAGCGTTATGACTGAAAAAGTTTATATAGCCAGCACAAAGATGGCCACCTTTGTTTGTCCGAAGTGTCAGAAATCGAAGACGGTAAATGTTTCAAAGTATGCCGCCCTTGATAAAAACGTCAAGGTGAGTGTGCGGTGCCCGTGCGGTTATGCCTATGTCTCTATTTTAGAAAAACGAAAACGATACCGCAAGGAAACAAATCTGCCTGGAAGCTACAGTCGCTATGTCGACGGTAAACAGCTGGGTGGTGGATTGATGATTGTCAAGGATTTGTCCATAATCGGGATGAAACTTCAGATTGATGCCGAAAATGACTGTGAGGTTGGAGACATCATTCAGGTAGAATTTCATACCGACGATGCACAAAGAGCCTACATACAAAAGAAATTGATCATCCGAAACATTAACGGGAAGATAATCGGGACTGAATTGGCTCCCACGGAGGGCGTCGATAAGGCTTTAGGCTTTTATTTATTCAACTATAGGGAGGATGTTGATTGAAATCCAGATGCAGCTGGTCAGCCACCGATCCGCTCTACAAAAAGTATCACGATAGGGAATGGGGAGTCCCGTTACATGATGATCGCAAATTGTTTGAGTTTCTTATCCTCGAGGGCGTTCAGGCAGGTTTGAGCTGGCTGACTATTTTGAAGAAACGGCAAAACTACAGAAAGGCCTTTGATAATTTTGACCCGTACAAGATTGCCGGATATGATGCCCGCAAAGTCGGTGAACTGCTTTCAAATGAGGGAATCGTTCGCAACAAACTTAAAATCAATGCAGCTATTCAAAATGCCATTTCATTTCTGGCTGTCCAAAGAGAATTCGGCAGCTTTAACATTTACATCTGGCGGTTTGTCGGAGGGGTAACCAAAAAAAACAAGTGGAAGACCCTGGAGGAAATACCCGCTCAAACACCGGAGTCGGCGGCCATGAGCGCGGACCTTAAAAAACGCGGGTTTAAATTTGTCGGCCCCACTATTTGTTATGCGTTCATGCAGGCGACCGGCCTAGTAAATGATCATGTTGTCGACTGTTTTCGTTACAAGGAGGTCTGAAAAGTGGCATACTGTTCGTTTTGTAATCGAAGCCATAATGTGGGTTTCATTTCTACCCGTTTAGCAGGCACAGACGGGGTCTCGCTGGAAACAGCCAAATGGGCAGATGTTTTTGAAAGGGTCGGGTTCACCTGCTATTATTTCGCCGGTGAGCTTGATCGCCCGCCAGCGTATTCATATCTTCTCAAAGAAGCCCATTTCCAGCATCCGGATATTGGTGATGTCTTTCGAAAATGTTTCGGCGTCCGCGTAAGGGGGCGGGCGGTGACTCAGAAAATCTATGAACTCAAACGCAAATTAAAGGATCACTTATACAAGTTCATTGAAAAATTTGAAATCGATCTACTCGTTCCGGAAAACGCCCTCACGATTCCCTTGAATTTACCATTAGGCATTGCGCTTACCGAGATTATTTCCGAAACTGGGATGCCAACCATTGCTCATCATCACGATTTTTTCTGGGAACGCCAACATTTTACGACCAATGCCGCCTGGGAATATCTCAACATGGCATTTCCACCGCACCTGCCGACGATTCAACATGTGGTGATCAACTCTTCAGCGGATAACCAGTTGAGTCTCCGTACCGGTATATCTGCAACCATTATTCCCAATGTTATGGATTTTGAAAATCCACCCCCGATGCCAGGTGGTTTAGAATCCTGCGGATATGATTCCCAACATAAAGGTGCTGCAGCCGATGATTATGCCTCAGATGTGCGTCAGTCATTGGGAGTCGCAGATGATGTACTGCTAGTTCTTCAGCCAACGCGAGTTGTTAAGCGTAAAGGAATCGAACACGCGATTGAACTGGTACACCGGCTGGGGATGAAGGCTAAGCTGATTATTTCGCATGCCTCCGGGGATGAAGGGTATGGCTACGAACGCCGGGTAAGAGAATACGCCAAATTGATGAAAGTCGAGACTTATTTTGTATCAAGTATTATCAATGAAGAAAGAGGCCTGACCAGCAGTGGAAGGAAGATTTACACGCTGGAAGACGTCTATCCCTATGCCGACCTGGTCACCTATCCCTCAACCTTTGAAGGTTTCGGCAATGCATTCCTGGAGGCGATCTATTATTGCAGGCCGATTGTGGTGAACACCTATTCGATCTATACGATGGATATTAAGCCGAAAGGTTTTTCCGTCATTGAGATGGACGGATATGTAACGAATGAAACGGTGCGCAGAACCAGAGCCGTGTTAACCGATCCCGAACTTCGCAGTAAAATGGTAAAACATAATTACGAAACAGCTCAAAAATATTATTCCTACTCGGTTCTGCGCAATAAATTAAAAAATCTTATTGCTGACTGCACTGGTTGTCAGCTGACGGATTTTTAGAAAATTTTTAGATTCGATCTCGGCAATTTCCATGCTATGATTCTGTAATCGAATATTTGCGAAAAAAAAGATCAATTGGAAAAGCGTTGACCATGAAAATTCATCTTATTTCAGCCGCCAGACCGAATTTTATGAAAATTGCTCCGCTCTACCATGCTCTGAAAAAAGAGCAGTGGGCAAAGCCTCTGATTGTACACACCGGCCAACATTATGACCTGAACATGTCTGATGTTTTTTTTCAGGATCTTGGTCTGCCTGCGCCGGATTTGCATTTGGGGGTGGGCAGCGGCTCGCATGCCGAGCAGAGCGGTCATGTGATGATGGCCTATGAAAAGGTTCTATTTGAAAACCGTCCGGATTTGGTCATCGTTGTCGGCGATGTCAATTCCACCATGGCCTGTACCATCGCCGCCGTAAAAATTTCCTTCAAATCAACACTATCAAATCTAACGTCCACGGATCCAGCAGGCGTCTTGAACTCTGCAGATCTTGATCGGCCGATTGTTGCCCATCTTGAAGCCGGGTTGCGTTCGTTTGACCGCACCATGCCCGAGGAAATTAACCGGCTGGTGACCGATACGCTAGCGGATATCCTTTGGACACCTTCGCCCGATGCCGATGATAATTTGATTCGAGAGGGGGTCGACCGGCAAAAGATCCAGCGTGTGGGCAACATCATGATTGACTCACTGGAGATGTTGCGCAGCTCCATTCAAAAGGAGTCCGTATACAGCGATATGGGATTGCATCCGGGCAAATACGGCCTGGTAACCCTGCACCGACCTTCGAACGTTGATAATCCCGAGATTATGACGAGACTCTGCCAAGCACTCCTTCGTATCTCTCAGCGGGTGCCCCTCGTTTTTCCGGTACATCCACGAACCCGTAAGCGTATGGAAAACCTTGGTCTGATGTCGCTTTTGGAAAAAGCAGACAATTTAATAATTTCCGAGCCCATCAACTATATCCGATTTATGAACCTGACATTTAACTGCCGTTTTGCGCTCACCGACTCGGGCGGCCTTCAGGAGGAAACCACATATTTGGGTATTCCTTGTCTGACCTTGAGACCCAACACCGAAAGACCCGTTACCATTCACAAGGGCACCAATCGTTTGTGCCGTCTCGATAATTTCGAAGAACATGTGGATGACTTGCTTTCAAGCAAAACCTCTCATGACTGTAAAATCGATTTGTGGGATGGCCGGACCGCCGCTAGAGTCGTCGCATCAATCAAATCGTATTTTAAAGAGCCCAAAAGGGTACCATAGCGATTTTGAGACAAATACGCCCGGGTGGACCGTGTTACTTCATTTTTCCTCCTTTTTCATGTCCAGTTCCCTATTTTGCCTCTGATTACAATTCCGTAATTTAAATTTCGCCGCTATTAAAATAAAGATACGGTCTATGTTCTATAAAACCGTAATAATTTATATATTCAATTATTATTGGGAATTAGATGAATTTCTTTTTAAAAATATTTTGGCATCTAATTTGCTATCCAACTAGGATAAAAACTTATCATATTCGTTCAGGAAGCTTGATAAAGGCAAACCACTCGAAAGGGTGGGACGCAAAGCCACTGGCCTAAAGCCCGTATAAAGCGGGATACGGCAGCAGGGTTGCCGGGCAACCGTAGCACCTTTCAATGAGGCTGCGCGATGCGCGGTCTTACAAATATAAATGAAAGGTGCTAGAATGAATACA
>JARFPZ010000207.1 GCA_029288035.1 Desulfosarcina sp. | reverse complement strand
ATCATGTAGGCCGTATCAATCCGGTCCTTGAGATTTTCCATTTAATCTCTCCTGGATTTAATTCCCCGCAGTTTGCAGCGATAAAAGTTAGTTAAATCCTAAAAACATGATACTCTGCGGCTTGCCACGGATAGATTTCATAGTTTAAGAAAAAAATAGAAGGGGTTTACACCGTCAATGCGGGGCAATCTGGAGGCGGCACCCGGAATCGAACCAGGGGATAAAGGATTTGCAATCCTCTGCCTTACCACTTGGCTATGCCGCCATGCTTAGTGGATCAGCGATGACCAGCTGGGCGAGGTTCCTTCTCCTTCGAAGGGCCCTCCTTATACCCACAGCTCTGCTGATTTTTGATGTTCTACCTTAACACAAAAGAAAATATAGATAAATAAAAAGTTGTCGGTTGATATAAATCAGTGCATGATTATTATCACAGTATGTCTACACTAGTAGGTCAAAAAAGAGGGATTATCAATCACCTTTAAGAAATGGAGGTGTTTAACATGGCACTGATCAAAGAAGATTTTGAAAAAGAAACCTTAGAAGCTTGGCGAATTTACACAGCAGCTTTAGAAAAATCCTTAGACAAGTTGGAACAAGATATTAACGAGGCGTCAGAAATGTCTGACACATGCACAGGGGAATGGTGCGCTGCCACCGAGCATGTGATCGACGAGCTGGGAAACGCGCTTTTCTCTATCAGCGAACCGAGATGGTCTGATGAAAGCGATTCAAAAAAAATAAAATCTCTCAAGCGAAGATTGCATGTTCTCTACAGCAAATACAAGGGAGTTTCCGATTCACTTTAAACGTCTGAGAGAGGGGTAATGATGGATAATAAAAACATTCTTATTGTGGGAGGAAGTTCGGGGATCGGGTTGGAACTGGTAAAAGTTCTCAGTGAAAATTATCACGAAATTTATGTCGGATCAAGAACCGCTGACACACTGGTCGAAATTCCAGGCGTTCATCATATCCCAATGGATGTGACAGCCGAAACGCTTGACCTGGAAACGCTGCCCAAAACCTTACAAGGACTCGTATACTGCCCGGGCACGATTGTCCTTAAACCATTTCAGCGCCTTACGATCGATGATTTTAGAAATGATTTTAACATTAATTTGCTGGGAGCGGTCAAGGTAATCCAGGGCTGTATAAATCTGTTAAAAAAATCCCCGTCAGGTGCCTCGATTGTTTTATTCAGCACGGTGGCAGTAAACACCGGGATGCCCTTTCACGCCTCAGTGGGCAGCGCTAAAGCAGCCGTCGAAGGTCTGACCCGCTCGCTGGCTGCCGAATTCGCTCCAAGGATTCGGGTGAACGCCGTCGCGCCCTCACTTACCGATACGCCCCTGGCACAGAATCTTTTGTCCAGTGAGGAAAAACGGAAGGCATCGGCGGATCGGCATCCTCTGAAAAGAATCGGGACACCACAGGAAATTGCGCGCTCGGCCGCTTATTTACTCTCAGACGCCAGTGCCTGGATTAGCGGTCAGATTCTGCCGATTGACGGGGGCATGAGCTCTCTGAGAACATTCAAGTAAAAAAGTTGATTGCTGCAATTGTCTGTAACTTTTAGCGTCAAATTGTCTCTATAGAGGTGAAAATGCTGTGATTTTCATTTTCTCCTCCATGTGGTGGTTCAGATTATGAGGCTGAGTTTCTGTCTCCTTTCCTCAGCTGAAAATTGGTCGCTGAACCACCACAAAACTTTGGTGCCCACCCGTAAAACCTCCAAATATATTTTCATCACATTATCGCAATGCAATACTGGCCGCCTTTCTGATCGCGTTCATCGTTGATGTATATGTAAAAAATTAAAATCTCGATCATGGTCTCGCGACCTTATGCGTCGTATGCAGCCAGGCAATGTGCCCATCCGGGCGCGTGAGAACTGCAAAATATGGCGGCAAGAAAATAGGTCTGTTCTTTGCTAAACATAAGCTTTATTTTACCATTTTCATCCCTATGTTTATAACTCAACAATTTTACTAAAAAAATTCCAGTCTGATCAAGATAGAAACTTGACGGGATTCAATTCTAATTTTTGACAGGATCAACAGGATGGACGTGATCTAACCAAACTGAAAATAAAATAATCCTGTTTATCCCATCAATCCTGTCTGATTAAATAAAAGTTCATGGAGTGGATAGAACATGGTCAACGCTTCAGTTCAACCGATCGATCTAAACATGCTCCCGAACCACTTGTTTGAGCGGGTGTGCGTGGTTAAAGATGCTCCCGTGGGAACCGGCAGTGGTTTTGTGCTTTACTGGATGCATCACGCGGTTCGCAGCCACGAAAATCCGGCTTTAGATACAGCGCTTTTAATAGGCGCGCAATTAGAATTGCCGGTGCTGGTATATCAAGGCCTGGGCGGCCGGCATCCGTTTAACTCAGATCGGCATCACACCTTCATCATGGAAGGTGCCCGGGAGGTGCAGCAGCAGCTGCAAAACCGTGGCATTCGCCATGCCTTTTACCTCGGACGCCGGCCGACCAAACCCTCTCCATTACCATCGTTGGCAAGACGTGCTGCGCTGGTCATCACCGAGGATTTTCCGGTACCGCCTTTTCCGCAATGGATCCGTCAGTTGGCCCAGCAGGTTGGCACAGCGGTGTGGGCAGTCGACTGCGCCTGCATTATACCCATGCGCCTGATCCCGCAGGGCTTCGATCGCGCCTATGTCTTTCGAAACCACACCCAAAAGGATTATGAACGGCGCTTAGAGCAAGACTGGGTCGAGGTGGCGAACAGCGGCCAAACTTTTGACGGAGATTACGGTTTTGATGCGATTGATCTTGCAGATGTAGACATTGCCGAATTATGTGCCCAGTGTGAAATCGACCACACCATTCCGCCGGTGGCGCATACGCCCGGCGGATCCACCGCCGGCTATGCGCGCTGGGAAAAATTTAAACGCCATGGCCTTAAAAGCTACAACCGCTTGCGCAATGATGCCGCTATCGTATTTCCGAAAGGCGTTAGCCGTATCTCCGCCTATTTGCATCACGGTCACGTGTCACCTTTTCGCATTGCCGCAGACGCTGCCCGGGATGGATCGGCCGGGGCGCTAAAATTTTTGGATGAAATGCTCATCTGGCGAGAACTGGCCCATCATTTTTGTTTTCATCGAAAGGATTTGGCCTCTTTGGATGCAATTCCACCTTGGGCCCGTCAGACCTTGATGGATCATCAAGACGATCCCCGAAAAGCGGTATATTCCTGGGAAAGATTGTATCGGGGCCAAACCGGGGATACCCTATGGGATGCCGCCCAGAACTCTTTGCTGATCCATGGCGAATTGCACAATAATGTGCGCATGACCTGGGGCAAGGCGTTTTTAAACTGGACCCGGCACCCTCAGGATGCCCTGGATCTGATGATCGATTTAAACCATCGTTTTGCCCTGGATGGCAATGATCCCAATTCATATGGCGGCTTGCTGTGGTGCCTGGGTCTGTTTGATCGGCCGTTTAAACCGGAGCGACCGGTGATCGGCAGCGTCCGTCCGCGATCGACCAAAGATCATGCCAAACGCCTGAATATGATCGCTTATGCCGCCAAGGCCAAAGGGCCAGTTGCCGGTGAACCGCTGAGCGTTGCGATAATCGGCGGTGGTTTGTCCGGTCTTTTTGCAGCCAGAACCATAAAAGATCACGGCCATCACGTGCAGGTGTTTGAAAAAACAGACCGGCTCGGGGGCCGGATTGCGACGCAGACCGATGGCGTGCATGTCTTCGACACCGGCGCCCAGTATTTCACGGTGCGCGACCATCGTCTGAAACGATACGTTCAATCCTGGCAAATGGACGGCATCGTTCAACCCTGGAAAGGGAACGTGCAGGTGATCAAAAAAGGCCGACTGTTAGATGAAAAACGGGTGACCGAACGCTGGGTAGGTGTTCCAACAATGGCGGCGCTTGCCGCACACCTGGCTGCCGCGGTTGAGATCGAATTGGATGTCACTGTCGAATCTGTGACAAAGAATAATGGTCAATGGAAGCTCATTGGCCCCCATAATCGGGTTTATGAACCCTACGATGTCGTCATCGTTGCGGTGCCGCCACACCGAGCAACCGGTTTATTGCGATCAAGTCCCGAGTTGCTCAATCGTGTCGCCGAGGTGAAGATGCAGCCATGTCTCGCCCTCATGGCGGCATTTGAAAAACCGCTGGAGTTATCATTTGACGCTGCCTTCATTCATCAATCACCGGTCAGGTGGGCTGCCAGAAACAATAGCAAGCCCCGGCGCCCTGCACCTGAATGCTGGGTTTTTCACGGCACCGCTGAATGGTCTCAAAAGGTACACGAACGCAAAGACGATCAAACCGCCGGGCGGTCACTGCTCGCCTCATTTTTCGAAAGCATCGGTAGAACCTTCATTGATCCGATTTGTCAGAGGACCCGCTTCTGGCGATCTGCCGCAGCTGTCAATCCCCTCAACGTTGGATGCCTATGGGATGCGGAATTAAACATTGGCGTCTGTGGTGATTGGTGTCAAATGTCTCGGGTGGAAGGCGCCGCATTGAGCGGGATGGCGATGGCCGGGAAAATTTTGGGTGTGACTGCCAACATCCAGCCCAACGTTCAGGTTTCGGCGGAATGAAACGATTAACAAAAATATGCATGGTTTGTGGGCGTGAATTCCAATGGCGAAAGAAATGGAAAAATAGCTGGCATCAGGTCCAATACTGCTCGCGCGCTTGCCGCAAGAACGGTTTAACCGACGTTGACATTAAACTTGAAAAAGTGATTATGGATTTCCTGCAGTCAGGCAAGGCAGTCACCAGCATCTGTCCAAGTCAGGCCGCGAGAAAGCTAGCAGGCGAAGATGATGAACGTGGGTGGCGGAATCTGATGGAACCCACCCGCAGGGCTGCCCGCCGTCTTGCTCATCAGGGCAAAATTTGCATTACCCAGGGCGGAAAAGAGGTTGATCCCTCGACATTCAAAGGGCCCATCCGGTTAACGCTTAAAAGTTGAAAGATCGCGCAACTTCATTCTTGTGTGGGCTTCGGTGTTTCCGTTGAACTTGTATTCATCAGCGCGTTAAATTCATCCCCTTCAATTTTTTCTTTTTCGAGCAATATCTTGGCGCCATCTTCGAGAATGTCTCTTTTTTCCAGTAAAATCTCCATCGTTCTTTTATACTGATTGCTGATGATTTCTCTGACTTCGCTATCGATCAACTCGGCGGTCGCCTCACTGTACTCGACGGCACCTTCGGTTGGAATATTGAGAAATTGATTTCTTTTCTCCCGGGCGAAATAGACTTGTCCCACCTTGGCGCTCATACCGTATTCCTTGACCATGCTGCGGGCGATATCTGTCGCCCTGGCCAGGTCGTTATGCGCTCCGGTGGAGATATCTTCAAACACAATTTCTTCGGCAGCACGCCCCCCGAGCAATGTCGCAATTCGGTTAAACAACTCGGATTTGTTCATCAGGAAGCGATCTTCGATGGGTGTCTGCATGGTATATCCCAAGGCGGCAATTCCCCTCGGTATAATTGAGATTTTTTTGACCGGATCCGTTCCCGGCAATGAACTGGCAACAATGGCATGACCCATCTCGTGATAGGCCACAATTTCTCTTTCTTTTGGGTTGATCAGGCGATTCTTTTTCTCAAGACCGGCGACAACTCTTTCAATCGCCTCTTCAAACTCCGGCATTCCTGCCCGCTTTTTGTCTCGGCGTACCGCCAACAGCGCCGCTTCATTGATCAAATTGGCCAGATCGGCACCGACCATACCGGAAGTCAGTCCGGCCAGGGTATCGATATCCAGATTTTCCTCAGTCTTTATGCTTTTTAGATGGACCTTCAGAATTTCCTCACGCCCTTTTTTATCAGGCCGATCCACTAAAATGTTACGGTCGAAGCGCCCGGGCCGTAATAGCGCCGGATCCAATATTTCAGGTCGGTTGGTGGCGGCCAGCAGAATGACGCCGATGTTGGGATCAAAACCGTCCATTTCCACCAAGAGCTGATTGAGGGTTTGCTCGCGTTCGTCATGGCCGCCTGAGGTGCCGAACCCTCGCGCCTTTCCGAGTGCATCCAGTTCATCAATGAATATGATGCAGGGCGCCTTTTTTGTGGCCTGCTCAAAGAGGTCTCTTACCCGGGCCGCACCGAGCCCCACGAACATTTCCACAAATTCCGAGCCGCTCATGCTGAAAAACGGGACCCCGCTTTCGCCGGCCACGGCTTTGGCCAGCATGGTTTTTCCGGTCCCCGGTGGTCCCACCAGCAAGGTGCCTCTGGGTATTTTGCCACCAATCTCGGTGAACTTACCAGGATTCATCAAAAACTCTACCACCTCCATCAGCTCTTGTTTGGATTCATCTACACCCGCCACATCTTCGAATCGAACGTCGATATCCTCCTGCATATAAATTTTGGCCTTGTTCTTTCCAAGGGTCATAAAGCCGGGCTGCTGGCCGCTCATGCGCTTCATTAGAAAAAACCAGATCCCAAAAAAGATGAATATTGGAATCAACCAGGAAAACAAGTTGGCCAGAAAGCGGGACTCGATTTCACCTTTAAAGGGCACGTTGTATTGCTCCAAAAGCTTCGAGGTGTCCGGATCGACCCTTACGGTTCTGAACAAAGCCGCTTTGTCTGCACCACTCTCCGATTCTTTGAGTTTTCCCTGAATCTGATCGGCACGGATCGCCACTTCGACGACCTTGTTTTCTTTCAGCAGGGTTAAGAATTCGCTGTACGGGATGGTTTTAATCGCAAATGCAGATACCAAAATATTATGAACGATCAAAACTATCCAGAACCCCAAGAGAACATACCAGATTGAAAATTTGTATTGTTTTTGCATGAGCCCCCCTTGCCGATAAAGGAATTATGTCGAAACTGTGGCTTGTTCCATATCCGCAAAACTGCTATTTTTCATCTTCTTTTTTATCGTTGAATAAACCTAAGGTTATTTATTTCCGATATATTATGAACTTTTTCACTAAAATCAAGTATCAATTAAGCATGCTAGCTATAGAAAGGACTTAATTG
>JARFPZ010000192.1 GCA_029288035.1 Desulfosarcina sp. | reverse complement strand
GGATCAACTGGGCCGGGAAACGCTCCGGTTGACGATCGCCTTGCAAAACCTCTTTCAGGGCTTCGGCCTTGTCATGACCGCTGACCAGAAACACAACCAAATTCGCGTGATTCAATACCGGGACCGTCAGGGTGACGCGGTAGGTTTTAAATTTATCTACCCAATTTGCAACCACGAGGCGATTTAACTCATGCAAGGCCTCTGTGTGCGGAAAAAGCGACGCAGTGTGACCATCCGAACCCATTCCCAGCAAAATACAGTCAAATCGTGGCAATTGCCCGATTTCCAGCCTGAAAAAGGTCCGCAATTCCCGCTCATATTTTTCAGCAGCTAAGGCAGCGTCGGGTTCTTCGGCAGGCACCCGGTGGATGTTTTCTATAGGAACAGGTGCCAGGGTGAAAAGGGATTCATAAGCCATGCGGTAATTGCTCTGGGGGTGATCCGGCGGCACATGGCGTTCGTCCCCCCAAAAGAAGTGCAGATGCTGCCAGGGTAGCCTGTCACGAATGGCAGGGTCACCCGCCAACAATTCATGCAGATCCCGTGGGGTCGACCCACCCGACAGTGCAATGGAAAATGGATTCGCACCCGTTGTCGGTCGGTCTGCAATATTCTTGATTTCGCCGGCCGCGGTATGACATATTTCCGCGAGGTCATTAACAATTTTGAGGCGAAAACCATCGGTCTTAATTCGATCTGTTAGGGTTGAATTTGACATTGTTTTAATTGATGGCGCTTTTCTTGACTTGAAGGCTCCCAGGAAGTACCTTATGTCAACCTTCGGCACATGTTAAGCACAAAATCTTAAAAGTAAAACCCGAACCCGAATGAACCGGAAATTACAAATACCAAGCACCAAACGAGAATATCCAGATCTTAAATAAGATCAAACGCCAGTTGTTTGGAATTTTGAATTTCGGTCATTGTGATTTGTTATTCGAAATTTCTTATTTACTGAAACCCGAACACTGACACCTTGCGCTTTTTTCAACATGTTGTTAGAAAAAATCCGATAAGGACCTAAGGAAGATATTAATATGCTGCCAAAGACCAACCCGACCCTCAGCCGAACCTGGTCAAAACTTGAGGAACATCACCGCAAGATCAAAGATGTCAATATGAAGGATCTTTTCCTGTCAGATCCTGAGCGATTCAACAAGTTTCATATCCGATTCAAAGAGATCCTGGTGGATTATTCCAAAAACAGGATCACCGATGAAACCCTCTCACTCCTTTTAGAACTGGCAGAAGAAGCGGGCGTTCGAACGGCCATTAAAAACATGTTCAGCGGAGAAAAAATCAATGAAACCGAAAACCGGGCGGTGTTACACGTGGCCCTGCGCAACCGGAATAATTCACCGATTTATGTCGACGGTCAAGATGTGATGCCCCAGGTCTATGCCGTTTTGCAGAAGATGGAAGGTTTTTCCAAAAAAATAAGATCCGGTGATTGGAAAGGCTATCGGGGCGACAGGATTAGCGATATCGTCAACATCGGTATCGGGGGTTCGGATTTGGGGCCGGTGATGGTCACCGAAGCATTGCGCCCCTTTGCTGACAAGAAGCTAGCCGTTCACTTTGTTTCTAATATCGACGGTACCCATCTGACGGAAGTATTAAAAAAACTAAATCCGGCGACGACGTTGTTTATGATTGCCTCCAAAACATTCACCACCCAGGAAACCATGACCAATGCCTTTAGTGCCAGGGATTGGTTTCTAAAACAGGCCGGTGATTCCGCCCATGTGGCCAAACATTTTGTGGCCCTGTCGACCAATGTTACCAAGGTTGAAGAATTCGGCATTGATAAAGACAACATGTTCGAATTTTGGGATTGGGTGGGCGGACGCTATTCCCTGTGGTCGGCCATTGGATTATCCATTGCCTGTTACATTGGATTCGACAACTTTTCCGATCTGCTGCAAGGTGCCCACGATATGGATCGACATTTCCTGGAGACACCATTCGACAAAAACATCCCCGTAATTTTGGCCCTGATCGGTATTTGGTACAACAATTTTTTTAATGCTGCCACGGAAGTCATCTTGCCCTACGATCAGTACATGCATCGGTTCCCGGCCTATTTTCAGCAGGGCAATATGGAAAGCAACGGCAAATCAACAAGCCGGGATGGAGAGCGGATTGCTTATCAAACGGGTCCAATCGTCTGGGGCGAGCCCGGCACAAACGGTCAGCATGCCTTCTATCAACTGGTTCATCAAGGAACGAAATTTATACCGGCGGATTTTCTGGCACCGGCGGTCAGTCACAATCCGATTGGCGAGCATCACAATATCCTGTTGTCTAATTTTTTTGCCCAAACCGAAGCGCTCATGAACGGTAAAACCAAAGAAGAAGTGGTTGCAGAGTTGAAAAAGGCAGATAAAACAGATCTCGAAATTGAAAAACTAACCCCCCATAAAATTTTCGAAGGCAACAAACCGACGAACTCAATTCTATTCAGGCAGCTGGTGCCGAGGATCCTCGGCAGTTTAATTGCTATGTATGAACACAAGATATTTGTCCAGGGGGTTGTCTGGAACATTTTTTCGTTCGACCAGTGGGGCGTCGAGCTTGGGAAACAGCTGGCCGGTAAAATCTTGCCTGAATTGCAGGATGACAATCCTGTCAATGCCCATGATCCTTCGACCAACGGGCTAATCAATGCATTTAAGGAAATGAGAAAAGGAGAAAGAGAATGAAGTATACGAAAGTTTTGCTTGCGACGATTCTGACCTTGATATTAATTGCCGGCTGCGCCCAGATGCAGCAATCAACCGGCGGCAGCTCCGCGTCCCCGGTGCTCGATCGCATCCAGCGAAGAGGCGAGCTGGTTGTCGGCACCATGGGTAGCATGCCGCCCTTAAGCATGACTGCCAAAGACGGTGAAATTTTTGGCCTCGAACCCGATCTTGCCAGGTTGTTTGCGGAGGCCATGAGTGTCAAGGTAAGGTTTGTTACCAAGCCTTTCAATGAATTGCTGCCGGCGCTTCAAAGCGGGCAGGTCGATATGGTTTTGTCCGGCATGACCATCACCCCTGAACGGAATCGAAAAGTAGCATTTATCGGCCCCTATTTTATTTCGGGCAAAGCGTTTCTCACCAAAACAAAAACGCTTGCCTATGCTGAAAAGCCAGGCGACGCCAATAACCCAGATACAAAAATAGTGGCTCTCAAAGGCTCTACCAGCCAGGCATTTGCCGAAGACCTCCTTGACAAAACCACGCTGTTCACAACCGCAACATATGACGAAGCTGTAGAGATGGTGTTGCAAGATAAAGTGCAGGCCATGATCGCGGATTATCCCATCTGCGTTGTTTCAGTCTTCCGTTATCCGGAAGCCGGCCTGCTCTCAGTTGTCACCCAATTAACCTATGAACCAATCGGCATTGCTATTCCGGCCAATGACCCGTTACTGATGAACTGGACCCACAACACGCTTAACAATATGGAAGGAAGTGGTCTCCTGGATGAATTGAAGTTAAAGTGGTTTGCTGAGGGGGACTGGTTGAAAAAATTGAAATAGTTACCTCGATCTTTGTGACACATGCATCCCCACCAGCCATGCAACCAGCACTACCAGATACATTTGGCCGACGACCGCTTCAATCAGTGCCAGGGCACTTGCTCGGTTCGTTAACGGTGTAATATCACCATAGCCCAGGGTGGTTATGGTGATAAAACCAAAACAAAGGCAATGATTGCCTGAAATCGTTTCAATCGGATGGAGTATATTATAAAAATAAATACGGATTGAAAGAAAGAAAAAAAAGCTACTCAACATGGGCCCTGAAACCCATATCATTAAGCATTCTCCTCAGTCTTAATTTTTTTCTCTTTCTCTCGTATCTTCTCTTTAATAAATTCAATCATCTCTTCGGGAGATTTTTTCTGCATGATCTGGTGAATTTGAGCCCGATAATTGCGCACGCTACTGACACCGAATGCAGTCAGATCATAAATCTTCCATTTGCCATGGCTTTTTTTCATTCGCAGTGTGACCGGAAATTCCAGGTTTTTCCACAGGACGTTGATTTCAACCAAGGCTCTGGACTTGTTGATTATTTTCTGGTTAACAAAAAAGACCTTTTCTCCATTATACCTTGTTTGTAATTTGCGCATATTTAACTTACCCAGCAATTCGCTGGTAAGCTTAATAAATTCTTTCCTCTGCGGGGAAGTAAATTTTTTCCAATGAGACGCCAGTACGCGCCTGGAAAATTCCGTAAAATCAAAAAATTCCTGGGTGATTTCCCAGAGTTTCTGCTCCTGTTCTTGTCTCCGGGATGGGTCTTGATATTGCGGATCTAACAGTACGCTGATACCTTTATCGAGCCCCCGCTGCAAAGCGTCCAGAGGCTGTTCTCCCAATGCCGGGACAGGTGCAGGAAATAGAATTATAATGGCGATATATAAAAAGATTTGCATAGTTCAATCACGTTTGATTGGGTTGCTGAAAGAATATTGTAACACATTGAGATTACAAACCCTGATTTTTTTGCTTTTTTGAGCCTTTTTTTGCGGCCATATGAACTTTAGGCCTAATAGTAAGACTGATATGGAGATCTATCAAGGTCGATGTATTTTTGCTGGGTTGCCTTGGTTCAAGGTTCAGGGTTCCAGGTTGAAGCGTTTTAGGGATGTATCCTGAGAAGGAGATCGCCTCCAAAGAGCCTGCCCTGCAGGTTTGTTACACCCGATAGGTGACACAGACCATTCCGGGTGTTGTTCAGAGATATAAGCATTGTCGAGATATGACAACCTATGAACCCTGAACCTGTGAACCCTTGGAAAAAAAGGCCACCGGGTCACCCCGAATGGCCTCGTTATATGCGATTTTATTAAAAGAAGTTATTCCACGGGCTCTTCCTGTTTGCAGACCAGCGTCGGATCGGCCATGAGGGCCAGTTCTTCATATCGTTTGTTAAATTGATCGACAAGGGTGGTGTGCAGTCTCTCGGCTTCTTCCGGGAACGTTCGTTTCAAGGAGGCATAACGGATCTCACCCTCCAGGAATTTACTCAGGCTTCCGTCGGGTTTCTTGGAATCCAGGATAAAGGGATTCTTCCCTTCGGCCTTCAAGGCAGGATTGTATCGATACAACGGCCAGTAACCGGATTGCACTGCCAGTTTTTCTTCCTCCTGGGCTTTGCCCATGCCTGCCATGATACCCTGGTTGATGCAGGGGCAGTAGGCAATGATCATTGAGGGTCCATCATAGGCTTCCGCTTCAACCAGCGCTTTCATCAATTGCTGTTTGTTGGCACCCATGGATACACTGGCCACGTAAATATAGCCGTAGCTCATCGATATACGTCCCATGTCTTTTTTGGGTGTCTTTTTGCCGGAAGCGGCAAATCGGGCGATCGAACCGATCGGTGTGGCCTTGGAAGACTGACCGCCGGTATTGGAATAAACTTCGGTATCCATGATGAACATGTTGATGTCCTCGTTGGTGGCCAGGACATGATCAACCCCGCCATACCCGATATCGTAAGCAGCCCCGTCACCGGCGAATATCCAGAATGATTTTTTGGTGAACAATTTTGATTTTTCAGCGATTTTTGTCAGAAGCGCGTTATCCTTTTGGGCTGGTAAAAGCGCTTTTAAACGGTCGCCGTATTTGCGGGAACCTGCGGGATCTTTCATGTTGTCCAGCCAACCGGACATGGCATCTTTGATCTCCTGTGGTATGTCCGTTTCCAAGGCTTCCCGCATCAGATCCGCCAGTTTGTTGCGCTGTTGGAAGGCACCCAAAAACATGCCGTAGGTGAATTCTGCAGAATCCTCAAACAGTGAATTGCCCCAAGTCGGACCGAATCCATCCTTGTCGACACAATAAGGTATGGCCGGCGCCGAACCGCCCCAGATGGAACTGCACCCGGTGGCGTTTCCAATAAGCATACGCTCGCCGAAAAGCTGGGTGATCAATTTGGCATAAGGTGTCTCCCCGCAACCGGCACAGGCACCCGAGAACTCCAGTAGCGGCTGACAGAACTGGCTGCCCTTGACCGTATTGCGGCCGACAAGATTGTCGCGCACCGGCAGGTCTTCAAAGTAGTTCCACAGGGGGACCTGCTTTTCTAACTGGGTTTCAAGCGGCTTCATGACCAGGGCCTTCTTTTTGGACGGACAGATATCGGCGCAATTACCGCATCCATAACAGTCAAGGGCGTCAACCTGAATACGAAAATAATAATCTTTCAGATCTTTGCCGACAGCCTTTTTGGCCTCGAAGCCCTCAGGCGCCTTTCCCAATTCTTCTTCAGTCAAAAGCGCCGGTCGGATGGTGGCGTGTGGACAGACCATGGCGCACTGGTTACACTGGATGCAATTGTCCATAATCCACTCCGGGACTTGGATGGCCACACCGCGCTTTTCATACCGCGTGGTTCCCACCGGAAAAATTCCGTCCGGGGTAAATGCGGAGACGGGCAATTTATCGCCCTGTTGCGCCAGCATCGGTCGCATCACATTTCTGACGAAATCCGGCTCATCGTCACCCGCCTTGGGGCTGTCCGTTGACTCGGCCCAGGATTGCGGGTAGTCGATTTCAACCAGATTTTCGAGGGTTTTATCCACAGCGGCAAAGTTCATTTCGACAATCTTTTGGCTTTTTTTGCCGAACAACTGCTGGATTTGATCTTTGAGGTAGGCAAGGGCTTCATCCACCGGTATCACATTGGCAAGTTTAAAAAAGGCCGTCTGCATGATCATATTGATACGACCTCCCAGGCCTACCTGACCGGCAATTTTAACCGCATCGATGTTGTAAAATTTAAGCTTCTTCTGTGCAATGGTGCGTCGCATGGCAGCCGGAAGCTTTTTTTCCATGTCTTCCTGCGTCCAGGGCGAATTGAGGACAAAAATCCCCTCGTCTTTGATGCCTTCCAGCAAATCGTAGACGTCTACATAGTTGGCTTTATGACAGGCAATGTAATCGGCGGTGTCAATTAGATAAGTGGATTGAATCGGTTTTTGACCGAAGCGTAAGTGGGAGATGGTAATACCACCAGATTTTTTAGAATCGTAAGAAAAATAAGCCTGGGCATACATGTCGGTGTGGTCACCAATAATTTTAATAGCGCTTTTGTTGGCGCCCACCGTGCCGTCGGCGCCCAGGCCCCAGAACTTGCACTGCACCGTGCCTTTGGGTGTCACATCCTGGCTCTGACCGACTGCCAGTGATGTTTGCGTGACGTCATCGACAATCCCCACCGTGAAATGGTTTTTGGTAGCCGAGGCTTTCATATTGTCAAAAACCGCCATTGCCATGGCCGGGTTAAATTCCTTGGATCCCAAGCCATAGCGGCCATTGAAAAGTTGAGGTGTTTGCGACTTTTCCATATAAGCCGTACAAATGTCCAGATAAAGTGGTTCACCCAGCGCACCCGGTTCTTTGGTGCGGTCCAGTACTGTGAGTTTTTTAGCAGATTCTGGAATTGCGGCGAAAAGATGTTCGGTTGAAAAGGGCCGGTACAGTCGAACCTTGACCATGCCTACCTTTTCGCCCTGTCTTCTCAGATAGTTAATGACTTCTTCTACAGTTTCGCAGGATGAGCCCATGGCAATGACGATGTTCTCTGCCTGCGGGTCTCCCACGTAATCAAATAGCCGGTAGCTGCGCCCGGTCAGGTCACCAACCTGTTGCATGTAATCGTTGACGATACCCGGCACTTTCAGATAATACGGGTTGGCTGCTTCCCGATTCTGGAAGTAGATATCCGGATTTTGGGCGGTTCCCCTCAGTTCGGGCCTTTCCGGATTGGCACCGCGGGCGCGGAATTTAGCGATGGCCTCCCGATCTGCTAATTTGGCCATGTCTTCGTAATCGATCACGGCAATTTTTTGAATTTCGTGGGATGTGCGGAATCCGTCAAAAAAATGGAGAAACGGAAGGGACGACTTGATGGCAGACAGATGGGCGACCAATCCCAAGTCCATGACTTCCTGGACGGAAGATGCAGCCAGCAAGGCAAAACCGGTTTGTCGCACCGCCATGACGTCCTGGTGATCGCCAAAGATGGAAAGTGCATGGGCCGCCAGTGCCCGGGCAGAGACGTGCAGCACACCGGGTAAAAGCTCCCCCGACATTTTGTACATGTTGGGGATCATCAGCAACAACCCCTGTGAGGCTGTAAAGGTCGAGGTAAAGGCACCGGCTGCCAGTGAACCGTGCACCGAAGCGGCTGCGCCGGCCTCCGATTGAAGCTGGCGAACCGTCAAGGTTTGTCCAAAAATGTTTTTGCGTCCATCAGCAGCCCATTCATCCGCGATTTCGCCCATGGGTGAGGAAGGCGTAATCGGGTAGAGGGTACATATGTCGCTCATGGCATAGGCCACATGCGCCGCTGCGGTGTTTCCATCCATGGTTTTAAATTTTTCAGCCATAAAATGCTCCTTATAATGTAAATGTCTCTGAATTTGTACAACTTATGAAAATATAGTGTTTTTGTGGCCATCCAGGAAGGGAAACCACATGGAATGTTGGATTACTGGGAAAAAAGCGGAAAATTATCTATTCTACATAAAAATCTGTGTCTACCTTTAATATTAATGTCCAACAAACATCCACTTTTTGCTTTCACCCCAGAAAAAACGTAGCTATTGGAAAAAAATTAATACCATAATTTTCGTTTTGATACTCTAAACCCACCATTCCATTATCCCAGAACCCAAGATTCCAGGGATCCATAATTCCAACATTCCAATTGGGACGGAGCCCCGAACTTGTTCGCATTATGAGGCGGATTGTTTAGCGATAGCTCCGGTCTCGTCTCAAAACTATTGTAGCAATTTTTCAAAAAAATCGTTGCCCTTGTCATCCACGATAATAAATGCCGGAAAATCCTTGACGGTGATCATGTAGATGGCTTCCATTCCCAACTTAGGAAACTCGATCAATTCAACGTTGGTAATGCAGTCTTTGCCCAGCCGCGCAGCCGGTCCGCCAATGGACCCCAGATAAAAGCCACCGTAACGCTGACAGGAATCCGTCACCAATTTTGATCGATTGCCTTTGGCCAGCATAATCAACGATCCCCCTTGGGCTTGGAAAACAGGCACGTAGGGATCCATTCGACCGGCGGTTGTCGGGCCGAATGCGCCGGAAGGGTAACCGGTCGGGGTTTTTGCCGGTCCGGCATAATAAATGATATGATTTTTAAAATAATCGGGAAGCGTGTCGCCGCTTTCCAGACGTTTCATTAATTGTGCATGGGCAATGTCCCGGGCGACCACGATTTTGCCCGTCAACAACAGCGGGGTGGCCACCGGATATTGACCAAGCTGTTCTCGAATTTCTGCCATCGGTCGGTTCAAATCCACCCGTAGCGCGTCTTGAGCAGCCATTTCGACTTCCGGTAAATATTTGGACGGATCGGTCTCCAGCTTCTCTAAAAAAATGCCTTTGCGGCTAATTTTGGCCTTGATGTTGCGGTCGGCGCTGCAACTGACGCCCACTCCAATGGGGCAAGAGGCGCCGTGGCGCGGCAAACGAATGACGCGGGTGTCCAGACAAAAATATTTGCCGCCGAATTGGGCGCCAATGCCAAGTTCACGAGACATTTTAAGAATTTCGTCCTCAAGTTGCACATCCCGGAAGGCATGGCCGGAGTCACTTCCGGCGGTCGGTAGATCATCCAGATATTTAGCCGTCGCCAATTTTACAGTTTTTAGGTTGAATTCGGCGGAAGTCCCACCGATAACAAACGCCAGATGATAGGGTGGGCAGGCGGCAGTACCCAATGTTTTCATTTTTTCTTTCATAAATGCCGTCAATTTCTCCGGCGTAAGAACGGCCTTGGTTTCCTGGTACAAATAGGTTTTATTGGCCGAACCGCCCCCTTTGGCAATAAATAAAAAACGGTATTCGTTGCCCCCAACGGCATACAGTTCAATTTGAGCCGGCAGATTGTTGCCGGTATTTTTTTCCTCATACATGCTCAGCGGCGCATTCTGTGAATATCGAAGATTGCCCTTTGTATAGGCATCATAGATACCCTTGGAAAGCATTTCTTCATCCGAAAGATCTGTCCACACCCGTTGTCCTTTTTTCCCAATGACAATGGCCGTGCCGGTGTCCTGACACATCGGGAAAACACCTTCCGCCGATATCACGGCGTTTTTGAGCAATTCCAGGGCCACATAGCGATCATTGGCAGAACTTTGTGGATCATTAAAGATACCGGCAAGCTGTTTCAGATGAGAGGATCGCAGCAGGTGGGAAACATCTTGAAATGCCTGCTCAGCCAGAAGTGTTAACCCTTGGGCCGATATTTTCAGAATCTCCTGGCCGTCAAAGGCGACGGTAGATATATGATCTTCGGTCAATAGCCGGTATTCGGTGGCATCCTGCCCAACGGGAAACATTTCCTGATATTTGAAATTGGTCATAAATGCCTTCTCAAATGATAAGAATTCTTAGTGCTAATCCAGCTACGAAGGTTACCATATTTAATTCTTTTTTTTTGTGCCTTCGTGTCTTGGTGGCTGAATTTATTTGATTCCTTTATGGAGTCAAGTAAACTATCAACCGTGCTTTTAAGTGTCAAGGAATTTTGAAAATTTCAGGATAAGGGTTTAATTATGGGAGGCAATAATTGAAGATTGAAGATTGCAAATTGACAATCTTCAATCAATGCTATTTGCGTTTTGCTGAAACCTTCATTACCTTAAAACAAGGCGTCAGAATGAATGGACTGAGGGCCTAAAGCTCCTCTTCCTGCGGCTTCAAATGCTCCGGCACTTCGATCATATTGATCAGCAGCGGCTTCAAAAAGGACCACCGGATTCCAATTTTATAGACTTCCTCCAGATCCCTGATGGCATCCCAGCAATTGTGACAGGGTGCGATAACCAGCTTGGCACCCGTGGCCAGAATCTGATCCCGCTTGATTTTCAGGCCGATATTGCGCTGTTGGCGGTACCGACCGATACCGTTGAGGCCGCCGCCGCCGCCGCAGCAGAAATTATGTTCCCGGTTGGGTGTCATTTCCCTGAAATCCTCGGCAATATAGCTCATGATCTCCCTGCCGATGTCGGCCAGGCCGGCGTTGCGCACATAGTTACAGGAATCCTGATAGGTCACCGGTTCCTTGATTTTTTTGGTGGGATCTATTTTCAGTTTTCCGGTTCGGAGGGCTTCCGCCACCCACTCCACGTAATGGAAACTTTCAACCGGCGTTTTCCCGGACTTAAGGCCGGCCCAGTAAGGCCCTTCGATGACGGTGGCCCGATAGGCATGTCCGCATTCGGTGACCACCATTCGTTTGGGATTTAATCGACCCATGGCATCATACACCGACTCGACCTGCATCTTACAGGCTTCCCAGTCGCCGCCGAACATGGCCAGGCTGGTTTCTTCCCAACCTTGACTGGGAACCGTCCAGTTCTCACCGGCGACGTGGAACAAAATGGCAGCCTCAGCGATATCTTCCGGATAATGCTTGGGTTCCCTGGCGTTGACGGTGTACATAATATCGGCATTTTCTACGTCGACAGGAATGGTTAGTCCCGGCCAGTCTTCCTCATATTCTTCAGCCATCCACTCACAGGTATCCACCCAGTCTTCCGTGGTGATATCCATTTGGGCCCGGTAAATCCGGTGCATTCCGGAACCGATTTTCATCTCCCAGGGTACAAAACCCTGGGCAAACAACAACCCGCGCAGGTAGCTGAACATGATGCCCGTATCGATCCCAAATGGGCAGTATACACCGCAGCGGGTGCAGCAGGTGCATTTGGCGTAGGCGGTGTCCATACACTCCTGCAAAAATGCGCTATCCACATTCCCCTTACGTTTAATTATCTGACCCAGTGTGGATTGAATTTTATAAGAAGGGACCTGTTTGGGATCTCTGTTATTCGCAAGATAATAAAAACAGCTTTCGGCACACAATCCGCAGTGAGAACAGATTTCAAGCCAGGATTTCAGACGTGACTTGAAAGTTTTTTGAATGGTTTCCCACAACTTCTTGCGATCCACATCGAGGTGGTTCATTTCCTCATAATATTGTTTACCGCTTTTGTCCGCCAAAAGCGCCTGCAGTTCTTCTTTGGTGTTTACCGTTTTTTTATTGCAAAGTTTTCCTTCCGGCATGGCTGAAAATCCTTATGGTACAAAAGGTTGTTAAGCGTCGACAGGTTCAGGGTTCAAAGGTTTCTAAATCCGAATAAAATAGATAGAATACCACAAATCTTCAATTTTCAATCTTCGATCTTCAATTCCGGCTTGTCCGGGATGGGTTGTTACCACGCCATCCCCTTGCTTTTCATGCCGCCTCGTTTGATTCCATAGTCCATGCCGAGCTGGGCTCTGGAAAGGAAAAACAGAATAAAATGCGATAACTTGGTAAACGGTATCGCCACGAGAACGATCTCACCGCAAATGACATGGGCAATGATCCAGAAATTATAATTCGATGCCCCCTGAGAGGCGATTAATCCGGTAATAAAGGGAGCGACGGCTATGGCAATTATCAGGTAATCATATGCTGTCGTTATGAGTCTAACCTCCGGCAGAGCAATGCGGCGCAGAATCAGAAACACCACGGCGACGATCACAAGAATCGTCAGGACATCCGACACCCCCTCCGGCAGGGTCCAGAGACTGAATCCCAATCTTTCCCTCAGCAGAATATTGTGCCCCAGCAGGAAAACAGGGGTGAGCAACAGTCCGATGTGCATTATAAATACCCATAAAGTAAACCAGGAATTGTTGCGGTAGCTGCGGGTTGCCCAGGGAAACAACCAGTAAACAATGGAACGTACGGCACCTTTAACGCCATAAGAGGTATTGACCGAATAGGTCACGCGGTCAAGTTTCCAATCGAGCCCCCTGATGTATAGCACCGTGCGCACGATCACCCCAATAAAAAAGATGGCGAATGACAGCCAGGCCAGAGGGCCGGTGACAAATTCATACATGTGTCGCTCCTTAAAATCTATAATACTGACATTTTTTCATTCAATGACTCTAAACACCCTTATTGCCAAATCCGCATTCCGAAATCAACAGGCTTTCGTCCCCTTGTATGAGACTCCGTGGATCTAAGTCTCAATTTAGATCAAATCTGCCGCTTCGATGACTTTGGCCGCGTTGGACAGCGAACCGCAGAATATCGAATATCGAACCGCAGAATTAGGAAGGGTCGAATCGCTTCGCTCAATCTTTTTACAAAATAGATAGAATACATTCCTTCGACATTCGATATTCATGATTCGATATTCGATATTCGCTTTTTGATAAACTCCGCAAGGTCGAAGTTTCTTTCTCGATTAGACTGGCCGCTTTTCAGGCCAGCGGCTGGGCCGGCTTCTGTCTTTAGTCCTCTATTCTCTATGCTCTCTGCCCCATGCTTTAACGTTCCCCCTTCAAAGGTCACTTTTCATCGTCGTCTCTGTCTGTCAAAAAACGATAGAAAAATGTGATGCCGACAAGCGCTCCTACGATTAAAATGTAGGTGATGCTTTCGGTGTGGAGCATATGGTCATGCAGGGTATGAATGGTTCCTTCCATCTTGTCACCCGATTCTGTTGTTTAATTGGTTTATTAAGGTATAATCCACTTTACCTTATGGTCGTTAAGGTATTTAATATTACTCCGGCGATTAAATACCTGGACCAATGTCATTCTGGCGAACGCCAGAATCCAGGAAAACAGCCTGGATGCCGGTCGAATAACTAATAACCATTAACTTGTATAATAATATCCTCGTGTGCTTCATTTTTTTGTATTTTGGTCGACAACCGCCAATCACAGCTCTAGTGTTCCTCCGGGTAATCCGGATGTGCATATAATATCGGCATACGGGTAACGATAAAGCGAAACACAACCAATCCGGCGGTGACCAGAAAAACGGAAATCGCAATTTCCATCCAGTGCGGAAAATATCGTTCGCTCGACGGCAGATGCCAGTTAAAGGCAATCAGGCCGACATTCAGCCGATTGACAATGATGCCAAGCACGGTCCAGACCGCCGTCCATTTGATGATACGCAAATTCTTCTCGCGCACACCGATGGCATAGAAAAAGCAGGGCAAGGCCACAAATCCCAATAATTCCACCAGAAACCAGATGCCGTAAGAGGTGCCCAACAGGTGCCAATGGTTGCCCTCTGATATTCCGATCACCTTGATAATGAAATAACCGGCCAGAACCAAGGAAGCCGCTTTGCCAAAACCCAAGGCAATATCATCTTTTCCTTTTAAATGGGCTTCATCCATTTTATCGGCAAAGTAGTGATGAGACAGGGTGCTTTCAAAAATTACCATGGATAATCCTGCTATGATAGCGGACACAAAGAAAAATACCGCAATATAGGGTGAGTACCAAAGCGGGTGCAACTTCGATGGTGCAATCAGAAACAATGCCCCCAGTGAAGACTGATGCAGGGTTGAGAGAACCACACCGAAGATCGTGAGCAAAAGCGTTAGTTTGATAACGATATTGCGTGCCTTTTTGAGCCCAAGCCACTCCAGCGCCGCCGGCGAAAATTCAACAAATAAGACCGTGAGATACAGGGCCACGCAAGCGGCCACTTCAAATAAAAGAGATGTGGTTCCCTGCTGCATGACAAACGGGTATGGCAAGCGCCAGGGTCTACCGACATCGTAATTAAGTGCTAGAACCACCATGGCGTAGCCTAAAAATCCGGTTAGGATGGCAGGTCTGACGGCCGCATGGTATTTCTTCAGACCGAAAATATAGACCGCAGCGGAGGTGACAAATCCGCCGGCCGCCAGGGCAACACCGACCAGCAGATCAAAGCCGATCCAAATCCCCCAGGGGTTGTAATCGGAAAGATTGGTGACAGCCCCCAATCCTTTGGTAAATCGCAAGATCGTAACAAAAAAACCGATAATAATGATGATTCCGGCAATAATATTAAACGGCGTCAAATAAGATTTGCCGGTGGTCGTGGCTTCATCAGACATCAGGAATCCTCCTCGCTCGGCTTCTTGGCGGCATCTTCTCCTGCCGAGTCGCCGGCGTTTTCTTCAGATGCTTTGGCCGCTTCTTCAAGGGCCTTGCTGACAGCGGTTTCAATGGCCGCCGTTTTTTCCTTCTCGGCCTTTTCCATTGCCTCGGACAGCTTTGCTTCGGCCTCGGTGCGGGCGTTTTCTATAGCGGTGGCAACCGCTTCTTCTTTTTCCTGTCTCTCAATTTTTTCTTTTCTCTGGTTAATGGCATAAATGCCGACGAGTAGAACCGGCCAGAGGCCGACGACCATGGGCACAACGTTTAAGGCCCCGGCCGTAAGCTTCGGTGCCGGCGTAACGCCGAGATCCTCTCTCAACCCAACGTCCTTGAAGGGAACCGAGGATAAATAAAGCCAGCTGGTACCTCCCATTTCATTTTCACCATAGATATGATTCACGTATCGCTCCGGGAATTTGGCGATACGTTCGCGTCCGATTTTTAACAAATCCTCACGTTTCCCATAGGTAAGGGCTTCGGTTGGGCAGGCCTCAACACATCCGGGCAACAAGCCTTTGGAGATGCGCGGATAACACATGGTGCACTTCATCACCCGAGGAGAAAACGCATTGTCGTATTCATAGGTGGGTATTTCGAAAGGACAGGCAATCATGCAATATCGGCAACCCACACAAACCGATTCATCGTAAATCACCGCACCGGTTTTGGTTTTGGTAAATGCCTTCACAAAACATGCGGAGGCACACGCCGGCTCAAGACAATGGTTGCACTGGACCTTTTGGTGCAGCGGGCCTCTTTCACTGCTAACATTATCATAGCGGTTGACAACGGTGTAGGTTTTTGCCGTGGTCCGGCGTTTGGTATCCAGCAAGGAAAGGTCGCTAAACGGGCGTTCCGGTGCCGGCAGTTCATTGACCCGGTTGCAGCCTTCTTCACATTTACGGCAGCCGATGCAGCGGCTGTCGTCAAACAGCACACCGTCGCTATTGGGATAACCGTCAAAATGCTTGTTGGAAGCAGCTCGTGCAGTTTTGCCCAGCGTAGCGCCAACACCGGCAGTACCCAGCCAGCCAAGAAACTTTCTCCGTGAAATTGACATAAATTTACCTCTTATATCGTAATCGGTTCAAGATTTTTTTGCGTGACACGCGATACAATCGGTTGAAACCGGCTTCTTAATATCCATCGCTTTGTGGCATTCCATACATTGCCTGTGATAGGCAGCCATCAATCCAGGTTTAAAAGGGTCTTTTGAATTAAAGGGACGGCCGTGGCAACTCCCACAACTGGGCGGTTTTTTGGCTGCCGGGCTGTTGTGATGACAGCCCTGGCAAATCGTACCCTTTTCGTGGTGAAAGAAATTCGCCAGCTTGTTATCTTTAATGTTGTTGAACAATGCGTTAACAATTTTACGATGGGGAAGCTTTACCGGTTCATATTGATTCGTCAGGGCCTTGATGACGACGGTCTCCGGTATTTCCTGGTCATCATAAGTGACGGTAACAGCCTCTCGGGCGCCGAGGGCTTCAGCGGCCAACTTCATTTCCTCTGCCGGCTGAGCCTCATTGGTGAGCCGGGATGGTGGAATCATGTGACAATTCACACAGGATGCGGTGCCCTGCTGGCGCTTTTTTTCAAAGGACGTGTGGCAGCCGGCACAGCTTTTATTATTTAATTTGGCTTCATGACACCCCATACAGCTTTGATCCACCTTTAACCGGTGCATGGCCTGCTGCAGGGTGACATTGTCTCCTTCTTTTGAACCTTCCAGGGAATGACACTGAACGCAGTCATCCAGCGCCGCATGATGGCAGACCCGGCAGGAATCATTATATTTTTCATGGGCCTGGTGATTAAACGGTACAAGATTCATTTGGGTTGGCGGATTTGATTTTTTGTTGTGGGAAGCAACGGTTTTAACAAACACATAGTCGGGTTGGTTGTGCTTCATGCGGGGGACATCTTTAACGGTCTCTATCAGCTTCTGTTGGCCGGGCTCGTGGCAGCCGTTACAGTAAACCGGTCCGGCACTTTCGTCCTTCGCCATCGTCTGGCGGTGACAATCGATACAGGCGATATGTGACGCCAGGCGCATTGAAATTCGATTTTCCTCCGTCTTTTCACCGTGGCAATAGCGGCAGGTGCCTTCTTTTCCTTTGGCATAAATCAGCTTTTTGGTGTTCTCGTCATACTCATGATGACATTTCTCACATTTATCGTCCTGGGCCTTGGAATGACGGTAATGCAGGGATTTATCCATGCCGATGGGGCGCCAGGAGGATATCACGGTTACCTGTTCCCGGTGACATCCGCCGCAATCAATCGGTCCGCTGGGTTCTTTGGCAGCCTTTGTTTCCTTGTGGCAGCTGATGCAATTGTCGTGATAAATATCCATGACCTCTTGCTTGGAGGTATCTTTCAGCCGCATATACATGGTGGACCTTCGTTCCATATCCAGTGCCGGATTTTTCGCGGACAGATGGCAAACGGCACAGCTTTTACCTTTCTTTTCTATAGCACTTGTATGCTTCTGATGAAGAAAGGTCACCCCAGGTCTTTCAAGTTTGCCAAAGGCCTTCATGGAATCGATGTGAATGATATCAGCCCGCCTTTCGGCCGCCTTCTCTGGTTGGGTTGCGACACTTAATACCACAGGGCTGTTCATCATAAATAAAACTGTCACGACTGCTATTAGAACAACGTTCCAGCGTAAAAGTGATCTTCCCTTCTCCATGTGTTCTATCCTTTTACATTAATCGGCTATTCATTTTTGCCGGTGTATTTGTTTCTCATTGTTAAGGAGATCCTGGATGGTGGTGCTGTCATAAATATCGAATATGGCCTCGTTAACGCGATTCCACATCGATGCAAACGCACAGTTGCCGCTAAAAGGGCAGTTACTCGTGGATACACAGGCTCCGCAGCGCTCGGATCCCATAGGTTTATCCATAAATCTGAGAACATCTCCCACACTGATTTTATCCGCAGATCGGGTCAAGGAATATCCTCCATAAAAACCGCGTTTGGATTCCACCAGACCGCTGCCTTTGAGCTGGCCGAGAATGACCTCCAGAAATCGCAAAGGGATGGCTTGAACCTCGGCGATTTCGGAGATTTTCTTGGGGCCCTTGCCCCGGTGCTTGGCCAATTCAAAGATAGCCCGCAAGGCATACTGATTTTTTTTGGGTGTAATCGCCATGATTAATAATCCTGACTTTTTTAGTCGGGAAACTTCTTGACTTTTTTTATCAAGATAGTTGTCGACCTTTTTTGTCAAGAAAAAGATTAAATGTCAATATTTTTTTTTAGATTTTTAAAATATTTTTTATGAAATAAATTTAATGAGTTAGAGTGTCTTGGCGATTCATATTTCATAAGGCATGGTCATCAAGACCGCTTGAACGGCCGAACTTGCCATGCCGGTCGGACAAATTGTTGAAAATTTCATGTTTGATGGGGAAACAATCAGGTTGGATGGTGCTATTCGAATGGTGGCCAAGTAGTCAAAGGGTAAATGTGGTTTACACTGAAACCAAATACTATGGGACGTTAAATTATATCAGCGATACTGCGGAGAGGGGGAATAAAAGCCGGCATCTGTCATTCTTTTAACTGCCTACAGGCTTCCTGCAAGACCCATTCACCGATGGGAACGATAAGCCCGGTTTCCTCGGCCAGATGATGCGATTTGCTATCACTGCTGAAAAGTTAGCACTATGTAGTTGGGTTGAGCGTCCCGATATCTCTTGCTGGGTTTCGTGCCCTCAACCCACCCTACTTGCCGTCAATTTTTGTGCTATCAGCGCAACCCAACAAAATGACTGAATGCCGAGCTATGAATGAATACTCTGATCACCGGTTGAATCATCGGAGCTGCCTGGTCGTGGCATAATATTTGCTTAAAATTCATCTCTGTAAGTTAAAAATTCTATTTATTGACCGTTATATTTTCCATGGTGATCCGCCAATTGGCCCTTTAAATCCTGTTTTTAATCTTTACTGATAGTTAGAGATTCAAAATGATACGACATTTGCTCCTTATTGGCTTGTTCGTTATCTTTGCTGCGACGTATGCCAACCCTGCTCAGGTTCAAGACAAAAATATGTCGATCGGTGCTGCAGGTGGTCCCGCCGAAAGTTCAGGATCCAAGGCGGGGGCCGTTAACCGGCTTTCCCTATCTGAGCTGATTCATCGGGTGGTCGCTCAGAATCAGCAAATACAGAGTCAAAAGGCCCAGTGGGACATCAAGCAAGCTGAGGAAAAGGGCACCCACGCGATATTTGAACCCGACTTTGTCACGTCCGCCGAGTACGAGGACAATAGTAAGAAGAACACGCCCCAAGAATCCCTCAACCGGCTGGGCGAGGATGTTTACACGGAACGCAACTGGGATTACAGGGTAGGGCTTGAGGGGTTGGTGCCGACGGGCGGCAAAGTCAATCTGGGTTACGAATTGCGTCAATTATCCAACACTACGACGAAAGATTTGACAGAAGAAGAGGATGAATATCAAATGTATCTCGGCCTCAGCGTGCGTCAGCCGCTGCTGAAAAATGCCGGAATAGAAACGACCAAAACTGCGATTCGCGTCGCTCAAAAGGAATCTCAAGTATCATTTCAGGAGTATCGGCGGGAAATGATGCAGACGGTCAGCAAAGCCGCTGCCGTCTATTGGCATTTTTACCGGACCCCGAAAAATCTCATATTGAGACAGGAGTCGGTCCGAATTGCCGATAAAATCCTGGTGGACAACCGTCAGCGCCACCGGACCGGGAAAATGGCGGAGACGGAAGTTCTTGAAGCCATGGCCGGCGTGTCATCTCGCAAGGCACTGTCGAGTGAAGCCCAACATGAGCATCGGGAGGCGGCTAATCGTTTGAGCAAACTGCTTTCGGTCCCCCACTCACAAGAGACAATGCGCTTCGAAGCGACGGATAAACCCGTCATTGAAAAACTTGACTTTGACGTCGTCGCGATTATGCAAAAGGCTTTTCAGCTGCAACCGGAATATCTGGCAGCCCATGAACGATTGGAGCAAGCGGATGTCAAGCTCTCGTTTGCGAAGAACCAACGCTGGCCGGAACTCGATCTGATTGGAAGCTATGGGTTCAACAGTCTGCATTTTTCCAGAGGTGACTCCTGTGATCAGATTGAAAGTGGCGATTTTGAGACCTGGTCCGTCGGCGTCGAATTTCGCCTGCCGATCGGGGGGGCATCAAAAGCCGTAGCGAATTAACAAAAGCGCGGCTGGAAATAAAAAGTCAGTTGTCAACGTTAAAGGATATTGAGGTAGACCTGACGAACAACATCGATACGACACTTCATCATATCGCCAGCGCGGAAGAACAGCGGCAATATGCCGACGGCATCGTTAAAATCCGGAAGCGACAGCTCGAGGCCGAGTTGGCAAGATTGGACGCTGGCAAAAGCAGCACCCGCCTTATCCTTGAAAAGGAAGACGATTACCGCAATGCCAAAGAGATTGCACTTAAAAACAGGGTCGAATTCCAAACCGCTTTAGTGGCGCTTGAGTTGGCCGGTGGTACGATTTTACTAAACAACGGCGTTGAAATTATGGGGTTGGAACTTTGAAACAGCGCATCACTTACACCGCGGCACCCACTGTGCCGACTCGGATGGCCGGAATTACCTTGTTTTTTATCCTTCTGTTGCTCCCGCTGAATGGTCACGCCAGCAAGTGTCGATTTCCGGGTTCACCGAACCCTACTTTGACGCGTTGCTGGGCATTTCCGTCACCGGCAGGGTCGCAAAAATTCATCTGCCGGAGGGAACAACCGTAGAAAAAGGGCAGGTTATTTTGTTGCCAATGTCGAAGTGAACGTCAGT
>JARFPZ010000281.1 GCA_029288035.1 Desulfosarcina sp. | reverse complement strand
TTAACGCCAGGTTGCGTTCTTTGCTGATTTTTTCCAGGGAAAGATCACTGTCAACCGGTATAGTGGTCACGGTTGGAACATGATCGAGTATGACCTTGGGAATAATGAGGCCAATCCCTTCTGTTGGATTCCACTGATCGGGTGAAAATATTTTCCAATGCTGGATGATATGGTTGGCCAGGAGTTCACCGGCGATATTATCCATGTCTCCGGCGCCAAGGCCGTCACCCTGAATGCAGTAGCGCTTCGAAGTATAGACCGCGGCATCCGAGCCGAATTTAAGGTTTAGAAGATCTTCAATGGCTTCCACTGCCGTGCTGCCCGGATTGTCCCTAACCCCCGGCCGAAAACCGACCCAGATGCTCCAGTCAAATTCAATCTCAAGCGGGTCATATGATGAGAGGTGGGTGACCGGATTGGTAAAAATTTCCGTCTGAACGGCTCTCAATTGTTCGTCCGACAGTTGGGCATCAATGGTTACAACGCTGATGGAGCGGACGCTGTCCATTTCAATGCCAAAATAGCTTTTGGCCTGGCGACGGATCCCTTCCCCTTCGGCATCGAAAAGATTTTCTTTTAACGCAATTTCGAGTCGGTGTGGCATGGTGTTCAGCTAAAAAATATTCGTGTAATGTCGTTGTAAAAAACAAGGATCATCAATAAAATAAGGAGAAACAACCCGATTTGCTGGGCAATTTCTCTCACTTTAACACTGACCGGGCTTCCCTTGATGGCTTCAACTGAAAAGAAAAGCAGATGACCGCCATCCAGCACTGGTATGGGCAAGAGATTGATAATGGCTAAATTGATGCTGATTAGGGCAATAAATGAGATCAGGCTGCCGACGCCTGCTTTGGCCGAGTCTCCTGCCATTTGGGCAATCATGATGGGGCCGCCCAAAGTGTCTGTGGATATATCGCCTTTGAGCAGCTTTGCAATGATAACCACCATCAACTCTGTTACCCTGTAGGACTGGATCAGACTTTCGGAAAGAGCCTGTAAAAAGTTCAAATCTTTGGAATAGGACTCCCGCGACGCGGTAATGCCGATAATAAAGCGTTGGATGTCTTCACCAAAAATATTTTTAGCAGGGGCCTGATCAGGGGTGATCCAAAGGTCCTGGGTCGAATCCCCGCGGAGAAAGGTTAATTGAATGGATTCTCCGTTGCTGGCATTAATTATTTCTGCCATCTCATCCCAACTGGTGATCTTCGTTTCGTTGATGGCGGTTATTAGATCACCTTTTTTGAGCCCGGCTTCAAATGCCGGGGATCCCGGCCTTACTTCTCCAATAGAAGGCTTTAGCACCAGAGTTCCTGAAAAGAAAAAAATCCCGAAAAATATTAAGACGGCAAGAAGTAGATTGAAAACCGGTCCGGCGGCGACGATCAGCATCCGTTTGGCAACGTGTTTATGCGTAAAAGATAACGGAATATCTTCCGGGGCAATTTCGGCATCCGGTTCCTCCCCAATCATTTTGACATATCCGCCCAACGGGATCGCCGAGATACGGTAATCGGTAATGCCGACCTTTTTACCGATCAATCGAGGCCCGAAGCCAAGGGAAAATTTTTCCACGCCGACGCCGAACAATCTGGCAATCAGAAAATGACCGAACTCATGAAAAAAAATGAGAACGCCCAGAACGATGACAAATGCAAATATACTGGTACCCATGGTTTTATCTTGTTAGTAGTTATTGTTTATTGGTTATTGGTTGGACGGCTTGAACCTTATAATACAGCTGAATAAACGAATGCCTAAAATGACCTAAATTGCCTAGAACAGATATCGTTAATTGGTTGATTAGTTGATTGGTTAAGTGGTTGCAAATATAGATTTATTTCGTATTTGCAAAATAATTGGGCACTTGATTTTTCAACAATCCTAACATACCGAATTAATGAGCATAATTTACATAATCAACCAGTCAACCAATAAACTATTCGACGAGGTCTCTAGAATATATAAACCTTAAACAAATAAGCAACCGGTGAGGCAAACAAAAGTGCATCGATGCGGTCTAAAAATCCGCCATGGCCCGGTAAAATACCGCCGGAGTCCTTGATTTTAGACGATCGCTTGAATTCAGATTCAAATAAATCACCCACCTGACCGGCCAGACCGGCAGCAAGAAAAAACAAGATGGATAGTCCCCATGGAAGTGCCGGTAAGAAAAAAAATTTTGCGATGGAACCTACCACAAGATTTCCTGCCAGTCCCCCGATCGCACCCTCAATCGTTTTCCCCGGACTGACGGCCGGGTTCAGCTTGTGCCGACCCAAATATGAACCGACGTAATATGCGCTGATATCACCGGCGAAAATGATGGCAAGAATCACAAAGATCCAGGTCATACCGTCAGGGTCGCGTCGGATCGAAACCAGAAATGAGAGCAGCAAGGGAATATAAACGGTCCCCTGAACCTGCTTGGGGATAACGTTAACTATCGACGGTGTTGATTTATAGAGGAACAAGGACATCAGACCGACAATAACCAGATTGAGTGCAAGCACCACCAACACGCTTTCAGATCCGGCGATATGCGCGATTACAATGATACCAAGGCCGATGACATATCCCCACCAAATGACAGCACCACGCAAAATGTCACCATCGGCATTGAAAACAATGCGATAAAATTCCCACAGAGAACATATACAAGCGAAACCTATCAGAACAATGAATGGAAAGCCGCCGATGTACACTAGAAAAATGAGAAACGGTAATGCGATAAGTCCTGTAATCCAACGCTTAAGATGCACGTGATTATCTGCTCCGTTGTAGACGTCGAATAAACCAGCAAGTTGAATGGTTAAATGGTGGAAAAGAATAGCGTGTCCGCTGCAACATCGCGCACTTTAAACCCTATTTATTCAAATCCCATCATGTTTGCAGATGATTTATGCACTGGTAGATTGTGACCTTTGAAAAGCGCTTCGGCTTTTGATCCGGCCTAAACGACACCGAATCTGCGAACCCGAGCAGTGAAGTCTTTCAAAATTTTCAGAAATTCTTCCTTGCTGAAATCAGGCCACAGCGTCGTGGTGACAAAAAGTTCCGTGTAGGCGATTTGCCAGAGCAAAAAATTGCTGATCCGCATCTCACCGCTGGTTCTGATCAATAAATCCGGATCAGGGATGTCCAGGGTGTAAAGATGCTCACAAATCAGTTCTTCATTAACTGCATCCGGCTCAATAATGCCGCGTTTTATTTTTTCAGCCACCGACTGAACCATACGGACAATCTCGGCCCGGCCGCCATAGCTCAGCGCCAGAATAAGATTCAGGCCGGTTAGTTCCCTGGTGGCCGTCATGGTCTGTTCCAATGCCTGCCTAACGTTTGCCGGCAATCGGTGTATCTGACCGATCACCCGCAGCCGGATATTGTTCTCCACCATCTCCTTTTGTTCTGATTGCAGAAATTTTTTCAGGAGCGCCATCAATGCCTCAACTTCGGCTTTCGGTCGCTGCCAGTTTTCCGTCGAAAAGGCATATAACGTCAAGTAGGATATTCCGATTTGGCGACAGGTTCTGACGACAGTTCGAACCGTCTCCGATCCCTTTTCGTGGCCGTTGATACGGTTTAATAGGCGTTTTTTGGCCCAGCGGCCGTTGCCGTCCATTATGATGGCAACATGGGCAGGCAATTTGGTGGTGTCCAATTCTATTGAACTGGAAGAAGACAGGCTAGAATTCAAGGATCTCTTTCTCTTTTTCGGCAAAACATTCATCGACGAGCTTGATCTGCTCATCAGTTATTTTTTGAACCTTATCTTGAGATTTAAAGGCGTCATCTTCGGAAATCTCACCATCTTTTTTCATACTCTTTAACAGCTCGTTAGAATCACGCCGGATGTTTCTGATGGAAACCTTGTAGTCTTCACAGATCTTTCGAACGACTTTAACCAGTTCTTTGCGACGCTCTTCGGTAAGCGCTGGTATCGATATGCGAATGATTTTTCCATCACTGGACGGGGTCAGCCCCAGATCAGATTTTAAAATGGCCTTTTCAATTTCCTTTATAGCAGAGGCATCCCAGGGTTGAATCGTGATCAGGCGGCTTTCGGGAACGGCAAGTGTCGCCATTTGGTTCAAGGGCGTCGGTGTGCCATAGTAATCAACTTTTATCCCGTCAAGAAGAGACAAAGATGCACGTCCCGTCCGCACACGTTTTAATTCGTTTTTTAAAGCAATTACGGATTTCCCCATACTCTCTCTGGTTTCGTCATAAATTGATTCAATCATGGTAAATGACCTCTTACTTATTTTAGTCAATCAGCGTCCCGATTTCCTCGCCGCAGATAAACTTTTTAATATTTCCTTTGGTTTTTAATTTAAAAACGGTAAGGGGCAGTTTATTGTCCATAGCAAGGGAAATTGCAGTCATATCCATGACCCGGAGCTGTTTTTCCAGAACTTCCATATAGCCGACGCGTTTTAACAACTTTGCATTTTTATCTTTGACGGGATCAGCGTCGAACAGACCGCCAACCTTAGTGGCTTTGATAAGAATCTCAGCATGAATTTCCTGAGCCCGGAGAACTGCCGCCGTATCGGTCGTAAAATAGGGATTTCCGGTTCCGGCGCCAAATATGACAGCACGTCCCCGCTCCAGATGTCGGTTGGCTCGGCGCATAATATACGGCTCTGCCACTTCATGCATCGAAATGGCGGTCTGGACCCGGGTTTCCACGCCCTGCTTTTCCAAGGCATCCTGCAGGGCGAGACTGTTGATGACCGTGGCCAGCATCCCCATATGGTCGGCGGACGTTCGATCCATACCATATGAACTTGCTGCAATGCCGCGAAATATATTGCCGCCGCCCATGATGATCCCGATTTCAACCCCTAACTCGACAACCGAACGAATTTCTCCGGCCACGAATTTTATCATGTCGGGGCTGATGCCGAAACTCTGTTCTCCCATCAGGGCTTCGCCGCTCAATTTTACGGCCACTCGCTTATATCGAGGTTTGTCCACCTATACGCCTGGTGCTGCTTTAAATGCTTGTAATGGTTCCGTCACTAAGGCACTAATTCACGAAGGAAAAAATGTGGTTCTATTGATCCCGTATTTAATGAGAGGCACATTGAAATTGGTATTCCTTTTTTTGTGCCTTCGCGTCTTAGTGGCAAACATTATGTTTTTTTACCTAAAAAATATTCTAATCAGGATTCGCCGGTCTGGTAACGCACAAACCGTCTGATCGTAATGTTTTCTCCAATTTTGGCGATCAATTCATTCAACAAATCTTCTACGGTCAATTCCGGGTTACGCACATAAGCCTGATTGAGCAAGCAATTTTCGGTGAAGAATTTTTTCATTTTGCCATCAACGATTTTCGCGATCACGTTTTCAGGCTTTCCCGTTTCAAGGGCCTGACTCTTATAAATTTCTTTTTCCCGATTTACAATTTCTTCTGGAACATCTTCGGCCTGAATGCTCAGCGGGTTGGTGGCAGCGATGTGCATGGCGATGTTTTTGGCAAAGCCAATAAAGTCTTCGTTTTTTGCGACAAAATCAGTCTCACAATTAACTTCCACCAGCACACCCAACTTGCCTCCCATGTGGATATAGGATTGGATGGTACCTTCCGTCATCGCCCGGCCGGCTCTTTTACGCGCGGTGGCCAATCCCTTGGTTCTAAGAAAATCAACCGCTTTATCAATATCTGCGTCGCACTCCGTCAGTGCTTGTTTGCAATCCATCATCCCAGCGCCGGTTTTTTCCCGCAGTTGTTTTACCATGGTCGCACTAATTATTGTCATGTTGCTCTCCTGTCGTCTCGACTTCGCTATTCTCTTCTGATTCACGGCCCTGTACTTCTGCCACCGCTTCCGGGACCTCAACCACCTCGGTGGGTTGGGCCCCCGAGCGCTTAATTATTTCTACCACAGGACCTTCGGTGCCGTCTGCAATGATTTTGCGTTCACCCGGTTTTAGTTCAGCGCTGATGGTGGTTACTTCGGATTCCTCTTCGATCTCCTTATCGACTTCGGCTTGCTGTCTCTCGGCAAAGCGTTCCTTTCCTTCAATGCAGGCATCCGCCATTTTTGAAGTGAGCAACCGGATGGCACGGATGGCATCATCATTGCCGGGTATAATATAATCAATATCATCCGGATCGCAATTGGTATCCACAATGGCGATGATCGGTATGTTGAGCCGCCGGCCTTCGCGCACGGCGATGGCTTCATTTTTGGGATCCACCACGAACATCGCTCCGGGCAGCCCGTTCATCGTGCGGATTCCGCCGAGGTTGTTATCGAGTTTAACGCGTGCCTTACCCATTTTGAGCCGCTCTTTTTTTGGAAAAAGTTCGATGGAACCATCATTTTGAATATTGTTTAGATAGTTGAGGCGATCAATGCTCTGCCGAATCGTTTGAAAATTGGTCAGCATACCGCCTAACCATCGATTGTGAACATAAAACATTTCACAGCGGTTGGCTTCTTCATAAATGGAATCGCGCGCCTGTTTTTTAGTCCCGACAAATAGCAATGATTTGCCTTCTGCCACGGTGTTTACGACAAAGTCATAGGCGGTTCTGAACATCCGAACGGTTCGCTGCAGATCGATAATATAGATCCCATTTCTGGCTCCGAAAATATAAGGCTTCATTTTTGGATTCCAGCGTTTCGTTTGATGGCCGAAGTGCACACCGGCTTCCAGCAGTTCTTTCATCGTTACATAAGCCATAGTTTTCTCCCTTTCTGAGTGGTTGTTCCACCGCCATCATCATTCTTGCTTCCGACTTTCAGCGAAAGCACCGGGAAACAAGTCCGATAGCGTGGGTGGTGTAAAAATCTTTTTTATTAGCAAATAATGTTTTTGACCGCAACACTTTTCTTCCGTTTCAACCTCTTTTCCGCATCCATACCACCCGATCATAACCGCTGTAGTCCTCGGCATGATTGAAATTCTCATAAACATCGCAGGCAGTAGCTATTCTGCGAATATCATCTTTCTGCTCATGACCAATTTCCAGCAAGAGCAAACCGTGGGGCTTTAGATAAATGTGGGCGTTGCCGATAATTTTTCTATAACAGGAAAGCCCGTCCTGACCGCCGTTGAGCGCTGCAAGCGGTTCAAAGCGATGTATTTCCGGTTGCAGGTTGTCTATCACCCGGCGGGGTATGTAAGGCGGATTTGAAACAATCATATCAAAACCGGATTTCTTCGGATTTAACGGTGTGAGCCAGTCACCCACAAAAAAATGGATCCGTCCGGCAAAATGGTTTCGTACCGTATTCCTACATGCCAACGCTGCTGCCTTCTTAAAATAATCCGATGCAAAATATAAATGCCGGGGTTGCTGTGAGACCAGAGCAAGTACTATTGCCCCCGATCCCGTTCCGAGCTCCAGAATCCGCTGTGTTTGCACTGATGGGATCTGTGATAAATATTTCAGTGCCACTTCCACCAGGCATTCGGTTTCCGGTCTCGGAATCAGGACATCTTGAGTAATCTTAAGGTCCATGGACCAGAATTCTTTGGTGCCAAGGATATAAGCGACCGGTTCACGTCTGATTCGGCGCTTGATCAGCATTTTGAATATGTTCAATTCATCAGCAACCAGCGGTTGGTCGTAATTCAAATACAAATCAATACGTTTGACATTCAAGGCGTGGGCTAGCAATATTTCGCCGGTTGCTCGGGGACTGTCAATATCATGGGCTTTTAGGTATGAATTTGCCCAGCGGATAAGCTTAATGATGGTCCATTGGGATTTGCCGGAGTCGGTAATTTTATTTTCTGGCATGGATTGAAATCGAAACCAAACGCTTAAACCTGATCCACATTCTGGAGAGCCTGGGTCTGATAATAAGTTGCGAGATTGTCTATGAGTTCGTCTATGTCGCCTTGCAGAATATGTTCCAGCTTGTAAAGCGTCAGTCCGATCCGATGGTCGGTCACCCTTCCCTGGGGAAAGTTGTAGGTTCTGATTCTGCCGCTTCTGTCTCCCGTACCCACCTGGTTCTTACGCTCTTCGGATCGTTTTTCGTTCTGTTCCATAATCATTTGATCCATCAATCTCGCCCGCAGTACCTTCATGGCCTTTAATTTGTTTTTAAGTTGTGATTTCTCATCCTGGCAGGTAACCACCAGGCCGGAGGGCAGATGGGTAATGCGCACGGCTGAATCGGTGGTATTGACGCTCTGTCCCCCTGGACCGGTGGACCGGTAAACATCGATCTTCAGCTCGGATGGCTCAATGTCAACGTCGACTTCATCCGCCTCGGGCAGGACAGCCACCGTCACCGCCGAGGTATGGACACGTCCTTGGGTTTCCGTGGTGGGCACCCGCTGCACTCGATGGGTGCCGCTTTCATACTTAAATACACTGTAAGCCCCTTTGCCCTGAATCATGGCAATGACTTCTTTTAAGCCGCCGACACCGGTGGGATGGTGGGTTATGACATCTATTTTCCAGCTGCGGTTTTCTGCGTAGCGGCTATACATCCGATAAAGATCACCGGCAAACAAGGCAGCCTCTTCCCCACCGGTACCGGCCCGGATCTCGACGATGACGTTTTTTTCATCATTGGGATCTTTGGGCAGCAATAGCTTTTTAAGTTCGGCTTCAAGATTTTCTTTGACCCGGTTCAGGGTCGCAATCTCATCCCGTGCCAAATCTTTTATATCAGGATCGGCGTCCTTCAACAGATCCTGGCTTTCATCAATATCGAGCAGCGTCTGCTTGTGCTGACGGTAGACGGTTACGATTTTGCTCAATTCGGCATGCTCGCGCACATATGTTTGGTAAGCGTTACGATCATTAATAATTTTCGGATCGCTCAAATGCTTCTCGACTTCAACGAAGCGCTCTTCAACTCCTATAAGTTTATCAAACATTGGTCCTGGTATCCATTTACGGATTTATGCAGCAACCCGACGGCCGATACCCCGGGTTGCCGGCGCTTCGACGCTTAAACGCTCATTTTTAACGATTTTGATTATCTATTGCGGGATAGGAATCCTGCCGGTTTAGCCGGTCAGCATCAATACAATGTCGATCTCAGGCTCTTTTCCAAGATTAAGATGCCGCCGGTAAACCGGATGTTTTCTCAGCAAAGTGAGGTGTCAGGCGGGATAAAACTAAGTGGGTTTCGCTTGGTTTTGAAATTTTTCATACTTTTTCCGGAAACGCTCAATTCGACCCGCTGTGTCGATCAGTTTCTGTTTGCCGGTAAAAAAAGGATGGCATTTGGAGCATATTTCCACGCGGATATTGGATTTGGTCGAACCAACCTCTATCTCGTTGCCGCACGCACACCGTATGCCGGTATCAGCGTAATCAGGATGAATGCCGTTTTTCATGATTTTTTCAACCCCCTAAATTTAGATATCTCGGAATATTTTCCCTGCCATGACGCTAAGAATTATATATTGAATCGGGACTTCCGAATTTACCCCGAGGATGGCACAATAGCATTGTTATTCATATATGACGGTCTCGTAAAAAGTCAGAATTCTCGAATTTCGATATCATAGCCTATTGAATGATTAAGTGTAAAATTCGGAAATTGGTAATTTGCGGACTTTTTTCGAAACCCTCATATATAGCGTAAAGAAAAATATGTCAATTGCGATAATTATATCGGTTTTAAATAGTCGATTAAATGTTCTTCGCCCCTTCCAGCGGACTTTCTGGGTCGTCCACTCTGTGGGAGGAGCGCTCATTGAGACTGAGATCTAAGCCGGTTAGGTGTTCATGGAATTTAAAAAATCTTTATTATCTTTGGTTCCGCGCATTTTTTCAAGTAAAAATTCCATACTGTCCACCGTATTTAATGTCGTCAACAGCTTGCGTAAAATCCAAACACGGTTCAGTCTCTCCGCATCCAGAAGCAGTTCCTCTTTTCGGGTACCGGAGCGTTTAATGTCAAAGGACGGAAACACGCGCTTATCAGCTAGTTTGCGATCCAGTTGAATCTCGGCGTTGCCGGTACCTTTAAATTCTTCGAAAATGACCTCATCCATCCGACTGCCGGTATCAACCAAAGCGGTGGCCATAATCGTAAGGCTGCCGCCTTCTTCGATATTTCGGGCCGCGCCGAAAAACCTCTTGGGACGTTGAAGTGCATTGGAATCCACACCGCCGGAGAGGATTTTACCGCTGGGAGGGACTACTGAGTTGTAGGCTCTGGCCAAACGGGTAATACTGTCCAACAGGATAACGACATCCTTTTTATGTTCCACCAAACGCTTGGCTTTTTCAATCACCATCTCAGCAACCTGAACGTGCCTTTCGGCCGGTTCATCGAAAGTAGAGCTGATCACCTCCGCTTTCACCGTTCGCTGCATATCGGTCACTTCTTCGGGTCGCTCGTCGATCAACAGCACAAACGGCACAACATCCTTGTGACTGGCAATAATCGAATTGGCAATCGCCTGCAGCAGCATCGTTTTGCCGGACCTCGGTGGGGATACAATCAGACCTCTTTGGCCGAATCCGATGGGTATCATCAAATCCATGATCCGGGTGGAAAAATTATCACTGTCGACTTCGAGATTGATCTTTCGTTCAGGATAAAGCGGGGTCAAATTGTCAAAAAGGATCTTATCCCGAGTCACTTCGGGATCCTCATAGTTAACGGCTTCTACTTTTAACAGTGCGAAATATCTTTCTGACTCCTTCGGTTGCCGAATCTGTCCTGAGATGGTGTCTCCGGTTCTTAGGTTGAAACGACGTATCTGGGACGGGGAAACATAAATATCATCCGGTCCTGGTAGATAATTGGAATCCGGTGAACGTAAAAAGCCGAAACCGTCCGGTAAAATTTCCAGGGTGCCTTCGCCGAAAATGAGACCATTTTTTTCGATCTGGGATTGCAGCAATGCAAACATTAATTCCTGTTTGCGCATCCCGGCAGCCCCTTCAACTTTCAGGCGCTTTGCCATCTGGGTGAGTTCGTTGATTTTTTTATCCTTAAGTTCGGCAATGTTCATTATATTATTTCCTTTAACTTTTTTCATCACTACCTGATCCGAATATCCATTGTTTTTGGGTTAGAAAGAAGCTTTCGCGGCGTCCATGTCCATAAAGCGACTAAGATGATGCTAATTTGATAGCTTCACTCGACACAGCCTGCATAAAAAATCTATTTTTGACGTATTAAACTATATCAAGACCGGCAAAACAGAAAAGGCGCTGATAACGTATCTGTAAAAAATCCCTTTAAAACGGTGATTATTCGATTGGATCCATGCCGGTTACTAAGGAGGAATTTGAGTGTTAAACGAAAATGTTAGAAGAAAATAAGGTATCCTCTTATTCTGGCGGGTTCCACATACCTTAATTCATATAGTAATAAATATTACACATTTCACTATCTGTCAAGTGCTTTCACGATCTTTTGCAGGGTAAACGCATTTGGGATGTACAGGGGGGTTAGGATATTTTCTGGAGGGAAATATATTCATCCCCCGACCGCATATACCCATATGCGTTTGCCCTGCGGCTTTTTGGTTTACCAGGTATGTTCGTACAAGGCGGTGACTGAATATTGGGACTATCAAGATGCTGATTGCCCAACTTTCATTCAATCGCTTTGTTCTTAAAAAGCTAACGCTTATTCTTAAAAAGCTAACGCCGTTTTTTAAATAATATTAAGCGCTTTGAAGTCGATCCAGCGCTGTATAAATCTGATCGCGAATTTCTTCGACCTTACCGACACCTTCAATCCGGATATATTTGGGTGCGGCCGATTCACCGGAATTTTCCCAGTTTTTGTAATAATCAATCAGGGGTTCGGTTTGGGCGTGGTAGACATCGAGGCGATTTCGAACCGTGTCTTCTTGATCGTCATCGCGTTGGATGAGCGCTTCGCCGGTAACATCGTCTTTGCCATCCTCTTTGGGAGGATTAAATGTAATGTGATAAGTCCGCCCGCTGGCAAGGTGTACACGACGTCCACTCATACGTTTAATGATCTCTGAGTCCGGCACATTAATGTCGACCACGCCATCTAAGGCAACGCCGGCATCCTTCATGGCATCGGCCTGGGGAATAGTACGCGGAAACCCATCGAAGAGAAACCCTTTTTGGCAATCTGCTTCTTTAATTCGTTCTTTGACGAGTCCGATAATGACTTCATCGGGCACCAAACCGCCCGAATCCATGTAGCCCTTGGCTTTTTTACCCAAATCGCTTCCGGCTTTAATTGCAGCTCGCAGCATGTCACCGGTGGAAATCTGTGGAATCTGGTATTTATCTTTGATGAAATTAGCCTGGGTCCCTTTCCCTGCTCCAGGTCCGCCTAATAAGATCAAACGCATGGGTCTACCTCCCTTTGGTTATTTGATTATCAATAGTAACGCCTTAGATTATTAGTGCCGCCACAGCGAAAGAAGGAAAGGACCTTCCAATGCGATTCCGGAACCTGTTCATTTCGATAATTTCAGGGCTCCTGACATCAATTGGAAAAACTTCTGGGGCGGTCCTGATATCTAAAAAACCTAGAAAATTTGTAGCGAATATAAGCGTAAATTGCTACACGTCCGTAGTTCTGAATTTTTGACGGCAGAGTATGGCGGAATGCCGATTGAGTGTCAAGTGAAATAATGGATTTCAATCCGGTTTAAGGGTCAAAAAAATCGTCTGACATGAAACTTTTTTCTTGCCAATCGTTGCAATATTCGGTAATAGGTACTAGTCTTACAGATTTATAATTAACCATTGGAAACGCGATCTTTTGTTATTTTATCCGATGGCAAGAAGGGGGCGAGGTATTTGAAGGACATTGAAGTCAGGGTCATTGACAATGACATTGAAAAGGCCATGCGCATTTTGAAAAAAAAGATTCAAAACGACGGTCTGTTTAAGAGGCTCAAATTATAAAAGAGCTATGACAAACCGAGCGAATTTCGACGTCGTAAACAGCGCGAAGCGCTAAGAAGAGAAAGAATCGCAGCGGCCAAGGCCAGGCACCGAAGATAAATCTAACTCTTTTTCATGGAAAACCCGGTAAAATCATCACTTTCACCGGGTTTTTTAATGCCCCTAATGGTATCTAAAAATTCCTATGATAACTGCTTGAAGACCATGTATGGTTTTCGCAGATTCGGCATCAAGTTAGGTCTGTCCACGATCAAAAAAATATTAACCAGTCTGGACAACCCCCAGGATACTTTCGCCTGTATTCATGTGGCCGGTACCAATGGGAAAGGATCGGTGGCATCCTCCCTGGCTTCGATTCTGCATCACAGCGGATATAAAACAGGGCTTTATACATCACCGCATCTTGTCCGCTTTAACGAAAGAATTCAGGTAAACAACCGTCCGATCACAAACAAGAAGGTGGTCGCGGCCTACAACGCCGTTAATGATGCTCATTTCGGTAAGCGCGATCCAACTTTTTTCGAATTTACCACCGCAATGGCCCTCCTTGAATTTGCCGACCAAAAGGTGGATTGGGCAGTCATCGAAACCGGCATGGGCGGCCGACTCGATGCGACCAATATCATAAAGCCGGCGCTGTCCATCATCACCAATATATCCCTTGAGCATCGGGAATATCTGGGTAACACCTTGATCGAAATTGCCGCCGAAAAGGCGGGAATTATCAAAAACCGCACACCGCTGGTCACCGGCATTCGGCAAAAAAAAGCCTTTGCCGAGGTAAAAAGAATTGCCTCACAAAAAAAAGCCCCCCTATTTCGACTGGGTACCGATTTCAAAGTCCGTCGCAATCAAAGACAGACGTTTTCCTATTACGGGATTGAAAATGTCTGGCATAATTTGCAGACCGCATTGCCGGGCAGCTATCAGGTCGATAATGCGGCCCTGGTGTTGGCTGCCTGCGAGTTAATCGGCAAAAACAAGGCCGCCATTACCCTGAGCAATATCCAAGAAGGTCTGAGTAAAAACCATTGGCCGGGGCGGCTAGAAATCGTCTCCACAAACCCTTTCATAATTTTGGATGGTGCCCACAACCTGGCAGCTGCCCGCAATTTAGCCAAATTTCTGTCGACCAATCTTGCCGGTAGGCCCATCACGCTGGTCGTCGGCATATTGGACGACAAACCCTATAAAGCGATGTTAAAAAGTCTCATAGTTCCTGTAAACCGCATAATTTTAACCCGGGCCAAGATCGATCGCGCCCTGGAGCCTCGAAAGCTTTACGAAGCCGCCAAAAGTGCAAAGCCGGACGCCGCCATTATCCCGGATGTCGGCGCGGCCATAAAAAATTCGATTGAAACAACCCCTCACAATGGGGCAATCTGTATCGCCGGTTCCCTGTATGTGGTTGGTGAAGCAAAGGAAGCTTTTGAAAAGGGACTGATCAGTGCATGCTGTAAATCCGATTAGGTGGCGCTGCAGGAGGCATCAATCAGGTTTACACCGTGAAGCATGCCCTCGCAGTAAGGGTAGAACCTTCTAAATTCCCATTCCGCCAAGGCGGGGTGGCTTATGAATTTAGTCAAGACAATTTTCAGCTTGACTTGCCAGGGCTTCTGGATTAGCTTCTCCGTGACCCTTGTTTTTGTTTGCGCCCGTAGCTCAGTGGATAGAGCGTCAGCCTCCGGAGCTGAAAGCCGCTGGTTCGAACCCAGCCGGGCGTACCATTAAAAATAAAGGATTTACGGCGCTTCTTGAGCCCTTTGTCTTTCCATATTATTCAAGGTCCCCACATTATTCCCCACAAGAAATGCAAATTTTATCTCATTTTATTCCAGGTCCATCAATGCCGGCAAAGTTCTTAAAATCCACTTTTTGAGCATGACGTTTTGGATGTGGTAAACTTTGTTTTTTGTGGCGATATCCCGTTTACTCAAGGAGGATAACGCCCTGGAGAAAATCGAGTAGGAATTGAATCCAAAGCGTTGCAGGGATTCAGAGCAGCACAGTTTGATGGTTTTGGACATAGTAGGTAAGGTGTTTTATTTCTTGTTGGCGATTGCAGAAAGATTCACCAATGACGACCCTGTAACGTACATGAAAGAAAAAAGCCCGGGGATTTGAAATCCTCGGGCTTTAAAAATTTTATCATATGATTTTTATATCGCCCCTAGATATTGACTTACCACATCGTCACGACCCGGGTCGTGCCCCAATTCCGCTTTAATTATTTGTCTGGCATCCTGATTCAATTTTCTCCACCCGTCTCCCACTATCTTTATAGCATTTTTTCTATATTTTTCTTTAGATTCAAATTTACACGGCGCTTTGAATCCGGTGATCTCCTCGTAACGATCCTGTGCATAAGCATGGCGACATCCGTGACTGGACGCTCCGCATTCTTTTTTGCTGATCCCTCTTGTGCCATTTATTTACCGCTTGATGTACATGCTTATTCGACAAATTTTTCCATCGCTGTACGTATCCCAACTGCCTTATTGTGTAGACGAATCGGCGTGCCTCTTTGATGTGATTATGCCGGGTTTTGATGTGATT
>JARFPZ010000271.1 GCA_029288035.1 Desulfosarcina sp. | reverse complement strand
GCTCGGAGATGTGTATAAGAGACAGGGTCATAATAGTGGCCGAAACTATGCCAGTCCTCCATTACAAACAATCCTCTGGCCAATACCTCAGAATAGAAATCGGGGCTATGGACATGGATGTCAAAAGTTTCTGAACCGCCAATTTGTATTCCGGCAGGTTCTAAAAGCTCTTGAATGAGGCGTTTTTCTCTAGAATTCTTCATTCACCCAACCTTTTTTTGCGTTTGATTGGTTTTCCAGACCTATTAGGGTTTCCTGTCAAAGCTGCGGCATAAAATAGCTGAACAAATTGGCCGGCAACCCCTCAATGCGCCCCAGGGACATGGCAAAATTCGGCCAGATGTGCCTGAACATAGGACTCTGGCAAAATCGGCGAATCGTATCAAAAGAATGGTTGGCTGAATCGACGCGTTATCACGCCCATACGGAATATGGCATGGAGTATGGTTATCTCTGGTGGCGGGGACATCAGACAATCAACGATCAGAAGATCAATGCCGACTGGGCTCAAGGCAACGGCGGACAGGTCATTTTCATTTGTCCATTTTTGGATCTGATAGCCGGATTCACCGGCGGCAACTACAATTATATATGAACGGCACGATCATCAGAGACCATAGAATCGTCAAACAGAGTCATCGCCTTTTGAGCGGCTTCGTTTGGACGCATCTTTCTTTCCAGTCGGCTGAAGACTTCTTTCGCCAGAATTTAAATAGCAATGATCTCACCATCATTTGAAAAGAAATTGGAGCAGTATCGCGATAGATCGGTAAGAATATAGAAGTATATGATAAATTAGCAAAAAATGCAGATTCTATAATTGTTGATAATTTTTCTACTGGAAATCAATATATTGTGGTCAGAGTTTGTAACGTCAAATGTCAAATAAATACATGTAAAATCGCCAAAATACAGATACGTAGATATCCAAAAAATAATTTTTTTTTAGAAAGACGCCCTTTTCTTCTTTTAACGTCCCAGATACGTACATATTATATGTATTTTATAAGTCGTTTCAAACCCTGTGGTATTTAGCAAGACTGTCGAAACACCCGTTTACTCTAAAGGTCGAGATGCGCAAACTTCTATAAGGCGTGCACGATTAGCTGTAGTTTCCTCATCAATGTAGTAGTAATCTCTAATGTTAGGATGACTAAGGGTCCGATCTCCCTCCGACAAAAATACATCAACTTCGATGCGAACGATTAGCTCAGGCAAACATTTAGACAGAATTTCATTACAAAGTTTTTCTAATGCTTTTTCTGAGATTAACAATTCAAGGGTCAGATAAGCTTTTGTTCGTTTTTCTATGTTTGCTATTTCGGCATGCGTATGATAAAGCCAGCCAGTACCTTTATCCTTATCAGTGTCGTAAATTGGAAGGAGGGAAATGTCGGCAGTATCATAGCGACCCCCAAACCTATCAACGGTTCCATCCTTCCTAATTAAGCCTATTCTACTGTTGGTGAATTTTCCTGATGCGGATATACGCCAACCGAACCTATCAATATGCTCGATATCACCTTTGTCTACAAGCAACTTTTCAAATTTTTTATTCACATTGCTTTCAGCTGTAGTAGAAGATACTATTTTATTAATAGGGGTTTTTGAAGGTTTGTTAATTGATAAACATAGTCCAACTTTTACATCAGTAAGTGTGATGTCTAATGATTCCGGACTTTTTTCCCACTTTATTTTACGCTTTCCCGAAGTTTCGTGGTAAAGGCGGTCGTTAATTCTTTCGAGTTTTGTTTCTGGCATTTTGTGCTCCATTAAAATAGTTATTTGGTTCTTGATATTATCACAAATTCCTTCAAAGTACAGATAAGTTGATGAAATCCCAGGTCAAGAGAAAGTACAGATACCATAATTAGTGGCGGTTAAGTCAAGTAAATTTTAGCAAAGAGGATTTTAAACTTATCTCCGTCCAGCGATTTTTTATTCATACCCTTATCAAGCGGAACCGGATGGCAAACAGACGTTATTTAGATCATTTTGATTTCTAATCTTCTGTCTGTTTTCTCTCCTTTCTACTTTCCAAGTGAGCTTCCAGACAATCACAATGTCCATCTCCTTTCAAAAACCACTGTAATTGATGACTAGTTCGTCATTTTTAAGATCCACTCGCAAGGTGGCACCATCAAGTACATCTCCGGCGATCAATGCACGACCAATACGGGTCTCCAGCTCTCTTTGCAGATAACGGCGCAGCGGTCTGGCACCGTAAACCGGGTCGTAACCTGATTGGGCAATAAATTTGCGGGCCGCATCGGCGATTTCAACGTTAATGTTGCGCTCTTCAAGACGCCGGGACAAATCCATGGTCAGCAGCCCCACGATCTGCTCCACTTCGCCCAGGGTCAACGGTTTAAACAAGACGATGTCATCGACCCGGTTTAAGAATTCAGGACGAAAGTGCTGCCGCAGTTCATTCATTACCTTATCCTTGGTGGCTTCCTCGAGCTCACCGCTGTCGCTGATGCCTTCCAGCAGATAGTGCGAACCGATGTTGCTGGTCATGATGATCACCGTATTTTTAAAATCCACGGTGCGTCCCTGACCGTCGGTGAGCCGTCCGTCATCGAATATCTGAAGCAGCACATTGAAGACATCGTGATGTGCTTTTTCGATCTCGTCGAACAGAATCACGGCATAGGGCTTGCGGCGCACCGATTCGGTCAGCTGCCCGCCTTCCTCAAACCCCACATAACCCGGAGGGGCGCCGATCAGGCGAGCGACGGTGTGTTTTTCCATATATTCACTCATGTCGATGCGCACCATGTTTTCTTCGGAATCAAACAGGGCTTCGGCCAGCGTCTTGGCCAACTCTGTTTTGCCGACACCGGTGGGGCCTAAAAAGATAAAGGTGCCGATGGGCCGCCGGGGGTCTTTTATACCGGAACGGGCCCGGATGACGGCATCGGCCACCAGTTGAACGGCTTCGTCCTGACCGATGACACGTTCGTGCAACACTTCATCGAGTCTTAATATTTTTTGGCGTTCACCTTCCATCAGGCGGGTGACCGGAATACCCGTCCAGCGGGAGATGATTTCTGCGATTTCCTCTTCGGTGACCTCTTCTCTGAGCAATCGTTCGCCGATTTGTTTTTGTCCCAGTATTTCCTCTTCTGACTTCAAACGCCGTTCAAGATCCGGCAGTTTACCGTGTTTGAGTTCGGCGGCGCGATTCAAATCATAGTGCCGCTCGGCCACCTCGACGTCATGACGCACTTTTTCAAGCTCCTCGCGGATGGCCTGCACTTTCTTAATGGCCTGTTTTTCCGCTTCCCACTGAGCGCGCATGGCGTCGGCCTCTGTTCGCAGCTCGGCCAGCTCTTTTTGAAGGGTTTTGAGCCGTTCTTTGCTGGAACGGTCGCGTTCTTTTTTCAGGGCCGCCTCTTCGATCTCTAGCTGCATGATCCGGCGGGATACCTCGTCAAGCTCGGTGGGCATCGAGTCGATTTCGGTGCGAATCATGGCACAGGCTTCATCGACCAGATCAATGGCTTTGTCCGGCAAAAAGCGGTCGGTGATATAGCGGTTGGACAACACTGCTGAAGTGACCAGGGCACTGTCCTGGATTTTAACCCCATGATGAACCTCATAGCGCTCTTTCAAGCCGCGCAGAATGGAGATCGTATCCTCCACGGTCGGCTCATCAACCACAACCGGCTGAAAGCGTCGTTCCAGGGCCTTGTCTTTTTCGATATATTTGCGATATTCATCCAGGGTTGTGGCGCCGACACAATGCAGCTCGCCGCGGGCCAGCATGGGTTTGAGCATGTTGCCGGCATCGATAGCGCCTTCTGCTTTGCCGGCGCCCACGATGGTGTGCAGCTCGTCGATGAAAAGCAGGATTTGTCCGGCAGATTCTTTGATTTCCTGCAACACCGCTTTCAAGCGTTCTTCAAATTCACCCCGATACTTGGCACCGGCCACCAGGGCGCCCATGTCCAGGGCAAAAATGGTTTTGTCTTTCAGACCTTCCGGGACATCCTGGCGTACGATCCGATGGGCGAGTCCTTCGACAATAGCGGTTTTGCCCACACCGGGCTCACCAATCAGGACCGGGTTGTTTTTGGTCTTGCGTGAAAGAATTCTGACCACCCGCCGGATTTCACCGTCTCGGCCAACCACCGGGTCCAGCTTGCCGGAGCGGGCCTCTTCCACCAGATCGCGACCATATTTTTGCAGTGCCTCATAGGTTCCCTCGGGGTCCGCGCTGGTCACCCGCTGGTGGCCGCGAATCGACGTCAGGGTTTTTAGCAGAAGCTCACGGGTGATATTGAATTCCTGCAGGATACTTCCTGCAGGCGTGCTCTTGCCCTCATTGATAAATGCCAGTAAAATATGTTCTACCGATACATACTCGTCTTTTAGCTTTTTGGCTTCATCCTGGGCCTGCACCAGCAGTTTGTTTAATCTCTGGGTGATGTACACCTTGCCGGGCTCAGTCCCCGGTCCGCTAATGCGCGCTTTCTTATCGAGCTCCTGTTCGAGCCGTCCACGAAAAGC
>JARFPZ010000128.1 GCA_029288035.1 Desulfosarcina sp. | reverse complement strand
CCACCAGCAGGTAGAATCCGTTTTGGTTTGATTTATGGTCACAATGATGCTTCGCATGATCTCTCCAAAAAACTCGGTCAATGCTAACGGATTTGGGCACAGATTGTCAAGCGTTATTTGAATCTTACAGTATCGTCAGATCCTCATCTTTCAGATCCGAAACAAACATATGACCCGGGGCGTGGGTGATGACGCGGGAAAGGGGCGCGGACGTTGCCGCCAGTTGGGAGGTGACGCCGCAGGCCCAGAACACAGGGATTTCGCCTGACCGAATCGTGACCGCATCGCCAAAATCCGGTGCGGCTAGATTGCGGATTCCGATTTGCTCAGGATTTCCCAGGTGAACCGGGGCCCCGTGGGTGAGATGAAAGCGGGTGGTCACCTGGACGGCCCTGACGGCCTGATCCGGCGCCATCGGCCGCATGGTTACCACCAGGGGTGCCGAAAAAGGGCCGGCCGGGGTGCAGGGTTTGTTGGTAATATACATGGAGACGTTTTTGCCTTCTTCTAAATTGCGGATCGGCAAACCGGCCGCCAGCATGGCATTTTCAAATGAGAAGCTGCAGCCCAGCAGAAAACTGACCATATTTTCATTGAAATAATCGGACACATCTTCTGCATCGGTCTTGAATTCTCCTTGTTCAAAAACTTTATAGCGGGGGAGATCTTTGCGAAGGTCGGCCCCGGGGGCAATGAGCGGCTCGACCTGACCGGGTTCGAGGACATCTAAAATTGGACAGGGTTTGGGGTTGCGGACACAAAAAAGCAGGAAATTGAAGGCTTCTTCGGCCGGCAGCATCACCAGGTTGGCCTGCAGATAGCCGGATGCGGCACCGGAGGTAGGGGTGGTCCATTTGCGATTGCGGATAAGCTGGCGTAATTGTTGGGGGGAAGCAGCGGAATTCATGGGGCTTTATCCTCCTGAATCGGGGTACGATCTACTGATTCCCAAATGAGTTAAAACCACTTGGGAGTAATCTGTTATTCGTTAGTGGTTAATGGGTTAAAAGGAATAAATTCTATTTTTAACCGTCACCGATGATGGAACTATAGATTCAGTCCTGTCATCAATGTATACGATGGTAAGTGGAATGTAAATATCCGTCTATCTTAAATTCCTCTCGGGCCTCGAAAAGGTATGGCAGCGTGAACAATCATACCTTTCCTCTTTGACATGCTCTTCGTGCAAATCGTAAAAGCCTTCACTTTCCTCCTTGCCGTGGCATTGGGTGCAAATTTGAGATTCCGGACCTTATCATTCGCATCTTTAGCATAGTAGGGGATATGACAAGTTTGACAGGCGACCCTGGACACATGTCGGCCGATCGTTGATGAAGAATGACCGTTGCTTTTGTTTTTATTCGTATGGCAAGCCGAGCAGGTAATCTTGATATCCAGGTCGGTTGGACGAATATCAGATCCCTTGCCGGCAAACTTGTGTCTGCGAAAGATATGGCATTCCCGGCATGTTAAATCCCCTGCCGAAACCGCCATATGGACATCGAATTGAACGTCGGTGGTATCGGCGCTTGCCAGAGCCAAATCTCCGCGTTTGACGGCATCACCCCCACCGGCCTTCGCATGGCACTGCAAACAGTTGGTTCTCTCCGGAAGATGAACGGTTTGGACTGCCTCGTTCAGGGAAATGGTCATGTTCGCCGTGTCGGGAACGAAGTTGCCGCCAACTTTCACACGCTTGTATTCTTTTTTGATCAATATTATCCCCGCATATCTCGTGAGCAAGCGGGTTGATATTTGAATCCCGATCGTCGCAATCGGCACCATCACAAGTAGCGCCGGCATAACCGTCTCCATCGTTATCAGGGCAGGCCAGGCTGGTACTTAAATCGCTATCATCGCTATCATCACCGCCGCCGCTGCCACCACTGCCTCCACCGCCACAGGATATAAATGCTGTTAGGAGAATAAACACAATTGTCATAGAAATTAGATTTCGAATCATTGATACCCCTTCTTTTTGCAATCGTCGTCATAGGCGCGGAATGAACGATACACCATCCGAGTTCCAGACAAACCTGCCATTGCATTTGCGTTGACCGTCCGGGCGAGTGATCTTCTGAACGTAGCAGCGACGGTAGTTTCCGTCATTTCCTGAAAGTCCTGTAATTACGTCGGCATCCAAGTTTTTTTTATATTTACCCTAATAACGTTTGAAGGAGCGTTTTTTATCCATTTTTTCTTTGTGTTTTAGTGTCTTGGTGGCTAATATTATTGTCGTTTTCACTGCGCTACACCCCAAACTCTCACCAGGAGCTAAGGCCGAAGGTGCTCAGAAGGCCGCCGTCCACGTACAGGATGTGACCGGTGACAAAATCAGAAGCCGGTGATGCCAGTTATACCGCCGTATTGTCTAAATCTTCCGGATTGTCCCACCTCGCCTGAGGTATTTTCCAACGCAACCATTTATCGAATGATTCATCTTCCAACAGCGATCGGGTCAAGTCAGGCTGGATACAACCGGAACGGATGGCGTGGACATTGATTTGATATTTTTTAAGAACGCTGATTGAAGGCTTCACCCAGGAAGCGCGGTTGGGGTATATTGGCCGGGTCGGCACCCGCATTCGCACATGGGCTTCCCTTTTGCAATCTAAAGTCATTGTTGGCCGGATTTACAAATCGGGGGTCACCAACTGTGGAATGGGTACCTATGCCACGCATGCGGCCGGCGCGGTTGTGAAAGCAATTGCTGTCAATCAGGGTTCTCGGTTTGGAAGAACGATCCATGACGATGGCAGATTTATTGCCTTTAATTTTCGTTTAGCGTTTTACTGTATTTTCTTGTTGGCAGAATCTTATATTTCAAGATAGTTATCAAAAGATACTATTGATATCTATTATTAATAATAAATAGTTATGAATTTATATTGTGCTTTCAAGGACCATGCCTATGATGTCGGAAAAATATATTGACAAGCGAGAAAACCTACTTTAGTATAACGTTTTACTAAAATTCTTGTAATTGACGATACTTTATCTCTAAACCCGTGGGACAGGTACAAAACAGAATGGAGATCTAGGAGGTTGGCTTGAAGATGACTTGTGGGCGTTTTTAGTTTGCTCGTCCCAAAATCGAATTTAAAAATGGGAAGCATCTATGTCTAAATCAACTATTGCTGACGTTGCCCGTTTGGCGAAAGTTTCGGCGAGTAGCGTTTCAAATGTGTTAAACGACCGATCAAACCGAATGCGCCCAGACACCAAGGAGCGAATCCAGCATGTCATTGAGCAGCTTGGCTACACCCCGAATCTTGCTGCTCGTCAACTCAAGACGGGTCACGCACCGATCATCGGATTAATTGTGCCGTCCGTTGCCAATCCTTTTTATGGCATTTTTGCTCGTCTTATTGAGAAAGCCGCTTTAACGGGTGGATATCAGGTCCTGCTGGGTAACAGTGAACGAGATCCTGCACGCGAGCGTCGATATGCTGAAGAGCTTTGGGGTTATGGTGTACGAGGCATTATATTTGGTTCGTCACTTACTCAATTTACTCATCTTGAAAGTTTAATAAAAAAAGGGTTGCATGTTGTTGCTTTTGATCGACCGACACAGCAAGATGACAAGGTTATTATAGACAGCATTAGTGTTGATAACGTCCAGGCAACAAGGTTAACGACCAAGCATCTACTTGCACTTGGTCACCACCGGATTGGGTTCGTCTCTGGACCGATCCGTACTGTGAGTCGTTTGGATCGATTGGAGGGATACCGGGGTAGTCTTCAGGACGCTAATCTAGAAATTGACCAACAGCTCGTGTGGCAAGGAGAAACAAGCAACTTTGGCGATACCGCCGCCGTGGAGTTAGGCCGACAGGGGGCACACGATTTGCTCAGTAAACCTAAACCCGCTACAGCCATCATTGCCATTAACGACATGTACGCGTTTGGTGTGTACGCCGGTGCTCGTGACTTGGGACTAAAAGTCCCGGATGACGTTTCGGTAACCGGCGTGGATGATATCACCTTAACAGAGGTCGTTGAGCCACCACTCACGACAGTGCAACAGCCGTTACGCGATATTACCCGTTTGGCGGTAGAGCGTCTCATTAACCGATTGCATGACACCTGCAGCCATCCGCCAGGGCACCAAACTCTGCCGCCGAAATTAATCGTACGGAAATCGACGGCTCGATATCAAAAAAGCTAACCATTATTGGAGAGGATTATGGAAATAAATCTTGCAGGTAAAACCGCTTTTGTCACTGGAGGTAATATCGGAATCGGGCGTGGTGTTTCTCTCACTCTGGCTCGCTGTGGCGCAGATGTTGCGCTCACTTATTTTTCGCACCCGGAAGAGGGCGAGGCAACCGTAAAGGCTATTCAAGAAATGGGGCGGAAGGCGTTTGCCGTTAAATTGGACGCAACAAACAGTGAACAGGTAAACGAGGTGGTAGGACAAGTTGCACAGGCCTTAGGGGGCCATATCGACATTTTGATGAACAATGCCGGCCATCTCGTCGGGCGCTCACCCATTGTAGAAATGACCGATGAGCATTGGTTTAACACCATCAATGTCAACCTGACTAGCGCTTTTTATTGTACCCGGGCAGTGTTGCCGTTCATGAACACCGGTTGGGGCCGTATCGTGAACATGTCTTCCTTGGCAGCTCGAAACGGAGGCGGACCTGGTGCAGTGGCCTATGCCGCATCAAAAGGAGCAATTATCGCCTTTACCCGTGGATTATGCAAAGAGGTCGCAGAACAAGGAATTACGGTAAATGCCGTCGCGCCGGGGTTAATCCTTGAGACACCTTTCCATGATACTTTCAACACAGAAGCCGGTATTCAGGGCGCTGTCAATAGCACTCCGTTGAAACGGGGTGGCACACCGGATGATGTGGCCGGAGCTGTTCTTTACTTTGCCTCTGAACTGGGTTCGTTTATCACCGGGGAGATTCTTGAAATTAACGGTGGGTTATATTTTGCATAATCCGAACATACGCAGGGTGCAAATCCAATCTGGTGTTTACTTAAAGCTTTTTATAGTGGTAAACAACATGTTAGTGTTTCTTTTGCAATTTAGGGCGGCTACTCGAACTTTCCAGAGAACCGCAAAACATAAACCAGCAAGCTTTGAAAGGAGAAAAATTCACATGAAACATCTAAAGCGTATTGGTCTATTCGTTGCAACGGTAGTTCTTATCATCGGCTTTTCCGTATCAGTTCAGGCCAAAGAATGGCGGGGTTGGAATATTCATGTAGCGGGTTACCCAAATACGGTAGCAATGGACAAGTTCGCTGAATTACTGAGCGAAAAGTCCGGCGGTAAGATGACCCTGAAGATGTACCATTCAGGCACCCTCGGTAGTCAGCCGGATGCCATCGAACAGGTACGTATTGGTGGGCTGGAGATTGGTAACTTTAATATGGGTCCTATTGGGCCAATTGTTCCGGAAGCCAATGTTGTTTCGCTGCCTTTTATCTTTAAAGACGTCGATCACATGTGGCGTGTTCTGGATGGAGAAGCGGGCAAAATGATGGAAGCCGGTCTTGCCAAAAAAGGTCTTGTTACACTGGCATGGTATGATGCCGGGGCCCGTTCGTTTTATAACTCCAAAAAACCCATCGAAGCGCCTGCCGATGTTGGCGGCATGAAAGTCAGGGTTATGAATAATGATTTATATTCCGGAATGATTTCAGCCCTTGGCGGAAATCCGTCTCCAATGGCGTTCGCAGAAGTATACCAGTCTCTGAAGACCGGTGTTGTTGATGGCGCTGAAAATAATTGGCCTTCCTATGAATCGACGGGCCATTATGAGGTAGCTCCCATTTATTCCAACTCTCAACATCTGATCATTCCTGAGATCGTATGCATAAATGCGGACGTTTGGAAATCACTGTCCCCGGAAGACCAAAAAATCTTGAAGGAAGCGGCGCAAGAGTCGGCAATACTTCAGCGGGATCTTTGGAAGAAGCGGGAAAAGGCAAGTGAGGAAAAGGTGTTGGCAGCTGGCGTTAAACTCAATGAAATTCCAGACAAAAGTGCCTTCCAGGCTGCGATGAAACCCGTTTACGATAAATATTTGAAGGACAATCCAGACCTGAAGCCGCTGGTCGAACTGATCCAGGCAACACCTTAATTTTACTCTGAGAACCATAACGGTCACCGGTATTCTTTTTCAAAACCAAATACCGGTGGCCGTTTTTCAGTGTAAGCCACATTGATGAATTTGAAATTCTAACGTCTATTACCCCTTACGTTGCAAAAGCCAGAGGGCTTCAGAGTCAAGGCGTCAAGGGTGAAGTTGTCGTTGTTTACATCGATATCGTTTATCCAACAACCCCCAAACGAATCATCACAGGTAAATCAATAGAGAATAAATCATCATTTGACAGGTTATTAGATCTCTTTAGCCATATTAATATCATCATTACCGGTGTCGCTCTTGTTGTCATGACGGCTATTTTCGGTTGGCTTGTCTTTGGTCGTTACGTGC
>JARFPZ010000099.1 GCA_029288035.1 Desulfosarcina sp. | reverse complement strand
GTCACCGTCACTGAATTCATGGGGCCAATTAGGCGGCAAGGTAACCGTTTGACTGCTAAAAACACAGTGGTCGTTTCGCCTGGAAGGCTGGATCGGTCACCATGCGGCACGGGAACCTCCCCACGCCTCGCCGTGATGCATGCTCGCGGCCAAATAAGTGCAGGTGAGGTCTTCGATCACGAGTCTGTTATCGGAACGCATTTCATCAGTGAGATTGCTGGTGTCACTAAAGTGGGAGATCGTCCCGCAGTGATCACGACCGTGGCGGGACAAGCCTGGCTTACGGGCATCATGCAATACGGATACGACCCAACCGATCCTTTTCCGGAGGGCTATACTCTTTCGGATACATGGCTAAAGGCCATCTAATCTTCTTTTCGAACAACTCTTTACGTATGATCCGGTAGACGCTCTGGTTAAGCTGGAAAGTCTTTTCTTTGTCAAAGGAGGCAAATTATGCATGGATGGATGAGTAAAATTCTGCGGGTGAATTTAGTGAATGGAAAATCTACGGTCGAGTCCTTGGATCCTATTGTGGCCAAAGAGTATATCGGCGGTCGGGGATTGGGGATTTACTACCTGAACCAGGAAGTCGACCCCAAGACAAATCCACATTCGCCGGACAATCTACTCGTCATGGCCACGGGACCCCTGACCGGCACCGGTGCGCCAACCGGGGCGCGCTATATGGTGATGACCAAATCACCGCTGACCGGGGCGATTACCTGCTCCAACTCCGGGGGACAATTTCCCACCGAACTCAAGCGCGCTGGATTCGATGCGATTATTATTTCCGGTCGAGCCGAAGCGCCGGTTTATCTTTGGATCGATCAGGGAAACGCTGATATTCGTAAAGCGGATCATTTATGGGGGAAAAACACTCATGACACAACAGATGCTCTACTGGCGGAGACCGACGCTAAGGCCAAGGTGGCCTGCATCGGACCGGCCGGTGAGAAGGGCGTTTTGTTTGCGTCCATTATAAATGACAAACATCGGGCGGCCGGAAGGTCCGGGGTGGGTGCGGTGATGGGCAGTAAAAACCTGAAAGCCGTCGTAGTGAAAGGCAAAGGCCGTATCCCCCTGGCAGACCCCGATCGGTTTAAAGACGTTAACAAAAAGATTCTGGATATTTTCAAGGAAGGCATCAAGGAAACCCCGTTGGGTCTGACGGTCAATGGGACCGCCGGCGTGGTGGTGGCTACCCAAAATTTCGGTGTGCTGCCGACTAAAAACTGGCAGCAGGGTACCTTTGACGGGTGGGAGAAAATTCAGGGAGAAGAACTGAGCAACCGGTTTCTGGTAAAAAATTCGGCCTGCTATGGCTGCCCGATCGGTTGCGGCCGCAAAACCAGAGTAGATGTACCTGAATTTGCAGGAGAAGGCGAAGGCCCTGAGTATGAGACGATCTATGCCATGGGTTCCAACTGCATGGTCGATGATCTGGCGGCCATTACCAAGGCCAACTATATCTGCAACGAGTTGGGCATGGACACCATCACCATGGGGGCCACCATCGCCTGTGCCATGGAACTGGTCGAACGCGGGTACCTTTCGGAAGATCAGGTGGGTCGCACCTTGAAGTGGGGTGATGCCGACGCACTGGTGGAATTGACGCGAATGACCGGCAACCGTGAAGGATTTGGAGATTTGCTGGCGGAAGGAAGTTATCGCCTGGCCGACCGCTACGGTCATCCCGAACTGGCGCCCGTTTCTAAAAAACAGGAGTTTCCCGGATACGAGCCTCGCGGTTCCCAGGCCATGGGCCTGGCTTATGCCACGTCACCGATCGGCGGTTCCCACATGCGCGGCGATCCTGCTTATTTTGAACTTTTCGGGGTTCCGAAACCCATGGATCCCCATCAGTGGGAGGGCAAAGCAAAAGTTACCAAGGCCTATCAGGACCTGTCTGCTATCATTGATTCTGCCGGATTATGCATTTTCTTCGCTGTTCGAAACCTTGCGGCGAAGGATCTGGGAGTTGCGCCGGTGGGAATCCTGGAATATTTAAACGCTGCCACCGATGCTGACTACACCCTCAAGGAGCTCGTGGAGGCCGGCCAACGAATCATTAACGCCGAACGCATGTTCCTCGTCAGGGCCGGTTTTACAAGAAAGGACGATAGCCTGCCCAAACGGTTGACCGAGGAGCCGGCACCCACCGGGCCCGCAAAAGGTATGGTCTGTCATCTTGAAGAGATGTTGGCAGAATACTACCAGGTTCAGGGCTGGTCGGAAGATGGCATACCCGCAGACGAGGTGCTGGGCCGGCTTGGGCTCCTCGTGTGAGACTCCGTTTATTTTGGTTTTTGAACCGAAATAAAAAATTGAATTCAGAACAATTCGCCCAAATTCAGTTTTATTGACGCGATTTCTGAAATTTTTGTTGCATCCGACTTTTACGACACATCAGTAGTTCTGAATTTAAAGCATGCAGATTGACGTTAAGTTATATGGTGACCTGAAAAAGTATGCCCCCGGCGGGCAGACCAATTTCGTACTTACGTTAAATTCCGGGGCAACACTTGGGGATGCCCTCAAAATGGCGTCAATACCGATGGACCGCTGTGTTTCACTGATCAATGGGCGCAGAGCCACCATTGAGGCGCCGGTAAAAAACGGCGATATACTTGTGTTATTCCCTCCTATCTCAGGTGGATAACCTCACAAATCAGCGATCACCAGCAGAGCAAGTTTCCGGCCCCTTCGAGGGGCCTGCCTCAAAATTTAAGTTTGATTCGGTCTAGGTGAAGTCCCAGCCACTTTCGTCTCAAGTCGCCGGCTTTTTTGGCGTCTTTTTCTGTGAGGGCCTGATGGATTTCCTTATATTCATCATGAGACATTTGCACTAAGTCGTTCCAATCACCGGTATTGAAAAGAGTGGCGCTCAGCCTGAGGGTTAAGTGGTACAAATGCTGTGATTGGTCTTTTAATACAGGGTTATCGGCCGCCTCATAGAGGATGTCCCGGAATTTGAGGTCCAGCTCAATGAGTTTTTTGCTGTTCTGCGGCATTTTAGCGAGCTTTTTACAGGCCTGAACGAGTTTTTTTATACTGTTTAACTGCGTATGGTTGATATTTTCTGCAGCCAACCGACCGGCGAGGTCTTCGAGCTCGGCCCGGATCTGAAACACATGCCTCATCTTATGAAATTCTATCTCGGTGACGATGGCTCCGGTGCGGGGCACAATTCTTAAAAGCTGTTCCCATTCAAGCCTGAAAAGCACCTTGCGGAGGGGCGTTCTGCTGATATTGAACTCATCGGCCAGCGTCTGTTCATTGAGAATTTGCCCGGGTGGATACTCACCGTAGAGAATTCTATCTAATATGACGTCGTATATTTTTTGATTCAAGATCAACCTCATGACTGTTTCAGTTTTGATCTAAGCCCTTAACCTCCGTGGAGGACCCGGCAAGGTTCTACTGAGCCGTGGAAAAAGCATCGTCATGGCAAATCCGAAATTCGAATATCGAAATGCGAAACAAATATTAAATTCTAATGTTCAAATGATCTAAATGGCGAAAACAAAAGCCCAATGCCTGATTATGCAGCGTGGCACCGGTCAGTGTCCCTTTGTAATGTACCTATGGTATACAACAAGCATTATACTGTCAAATAAAAATCAGCGACCACCAGCAGAGCCGGTCCCTTCCAGGGGCCTTCCTCATACCCCCAGCTCTGCTGGTGGTCGCTGATTGGGGGTTTGAGGAAAGCATCTCGAAGCGGCCACAGCCACACTTTGTTGCTGGTCGCTAATTTTTATGGGTCTCGTTCAAATCACCGCTGTATTTTGTCGGTAAAAACATAACCATTTGATAATTATGGAAATTTTTAATAAAAAAATTCTTGACAATTTGAATTTTATTGGTATACAAGTAAAACATTAATAATGCATTAAAAGAATTTAATTTAGGGCATCCGGTGCTTTGGCCCTGGCTGGAAACCGTGCCTGCAAAAGACAAAAGCAGTTTAATATCGACGGGGAGGACGACAACATGAACCAAAAGAGCTATGACATTATTATCGTTGGCGGTGGGGTAATGGGATCTTCGACGGCCTATCATCTGATGAAAGCCGATGAGAAACTCCGTGTCGCCGTCGTGGAAAGGGATCCCACTTACGAACGTGCTTCAACGGCACTGTCGATGGTTAATGTGCGGATACAGTTCAGCCTCAAGCAAAACATTCAGATATCTAAATATGCATTAGAGGTGCTTGATCACTTTGAAGAAGAAATGGTCGTTGAGGGTGAGAAACCGAGTATTCAGTTTCGACACGAAGGCAATCTCTTTATCGTTGGGGAGCAGGGCAGGGGGGCCGCCGAAAAAGCGGTTGACATGCAGAAGGATTTAAACTGCCAGGTAGAATGGTGGTCAAATGACAAGATTAGGCAGCACTATCCCCTCTATGAACCGGGAAATGCAGCCGGAGGTACATTTGGTGCCCAGGATGGCCATTTTGATGCCTACGCGGTTCTAATGGGATACAAAAAGAAAGCGCGCTCACTGGGGGCACAGTACATTACCGATGAGGTAGTGGAGATCATGGCCGACAAAGAAAAAATAACCGGGGTTCGGCTGCCTTCGGGGGATACATTATCATCCGAAATTGTCGTTAACTGCACCGGTGCGTGGGCCGCGAAGACTGCTGCAACCGCTGGGGTAACGCTTCCCGTGCAACCGGTGAAGCGGCAGGTGTTTGTGCTCGATACGGCCGTAAAACCGGATGGACCGTTGCCCTTGACGATCTTGCCGTCAGGGCTTTATTTCCGGACCGAGACCGGCGGCACCATTCTGTTGGGCAAATCGATGGATGAAGATCCGGTCGGATTTGATTTCACCTGGGACGATAAGCGCTTTTATGACATTTTATGGCCTGAACTGGCCGCATTCGTACCCGCTTTTGAACGCCTCAAGCTGGTTCGCGGTTGGGCAGGCCTGTATGCGGTCAACACCTTGGATGAAAACGCCATCCTGGGGGAGTGGCCCCTGATCAAAGGACTCTATCTGGCCAATGGTTTTTCGGGACACGGCCTCCAGCAGTCCCCTGCCGTTGGGCGTTATTTATCGGAGTTGATTACCGGTATAGAGCCGTCACTGGATCTGTCCATATTCAAGCCCGACCGGATCCTGAGCAACAGTCCGGTCAGGGATGGTGGTTGGGAGATCGTGTGAAATGCATAACGATAATGAAATGACGGGTTGACCTTTTTCGATTGTTAGCCCTGAAATTAACCCACCGTTTCCAGTGGTGACCCGGGAAGGTTCTACCGAACCGCGGAGAAAACAGTTAAACAATGGAAAATAGAAAATTCGAAAATCGAAATCCGAAACAAA
>JARFPZ010000020.1 GCA_029288035.1 Desulfosarcina sp. | reverse complement strand
CCGGTCGTTGCTCAGTCGGCCTTGGCCGCGAATAAAGGATTTGTGTGATGACGAACTTGCACAGCGCATGGTCACCAGTGTGAAGACCATTGGTGACGGCGATCTGACGCCCATGGCGGCGGTTGCCGGTACTATTGCGGATACTGCGGCGGATTGGCTCTTTGAACGAGGATTGACCAAAGTTATTGTGGACAATGGCGGTGATATTGCCATCAGGCTGGCGCTGGGCGAGAGGGCCACCGTTGGCGTCCGGCCGAATGTAGGCAGCCGATTTATATCCCACGTGATTAACCTGGATTCCAGCCGTTCGGCCTGGGGCGTGACAACCAGCGGCATGGGAGGCAGAAGCTTTACCAGGGGCATTGCCTCTGCTGTCACCGTCTTGGCAGAGAATGCCTCAGTGGCGGATGCTGCTGCGACGGCAGTTGCGAATGCATGTTATGTGGAAGATAAGGGCGTTCTTCAATTGGCGGCCGAGAAAATTGATCCTAATTCAGATCTAACGGGTACGCTTATCACCACGGAGGTGGGACCGCTGAGTGAAGAGAAGAGACGGAGGGCAATTGAAAGCGCTCAGGAAAAGACCGAATACCTTGTGCAAAAAAAAGCTGTCATCGGTGGGTTTATTGCTCTCGAAGATGCGATGGTGATTTCCGAGGGAATGCAGCCGTATATCTCACCGGTCAAATGGAATGTTTAGACCAATGGCCGGAGCGCTAATCTTCCCTGGCTTGAAAACACGGTTGATCGGTTGCAGCTCCTGTTCGCCACCCGTCCCGATCTGATATCGACCATATATTTGAGAACCTTCCTTTCGGTGCTCACGTTACGGTGGGCGGAATTGCCTGCGCGTGCTCTGTTAATTAACTCTAGCAGATTCCGAGCCACTGCCTGTGGACGACCATCTTATTTGTTCTGATCGACCCCGAAGTTTTCGCTCGGCCGCGCAGACTGACGTAAAACAGCGGCGGGTTACCCAACAGATCTTGATGGCAAGGGATGTAAAAACGGCTTGACACCGTACCTGCTAAAATTATACACAAAATTCGAATCGCTGGTACCAAAGCGATGTCGCTTAATTACCGAGTACCTGGGGGCTGATCCACCAATGCTGAAAGAGTTGATCAGGCACCTCGGGGGGGGAATTCCGGATAGAAAACAGCGGAAAAATCTTTATTAAGCAATGCGGCGATCACTGCCGGGAAAAGGAGGGTTGAGACATGGAAAAAAATCGTTGGTTATTCATTTTGACATTTATTATGGCAACTGGTTTGATCCTGGGCGGTGCGGCAACAGCTGTCGCCAAGGACGATAAAGTACACTTAAAGTTCAGTACATGGCATCCCCCGGCCAGCCGTGAAGTAAAGACGGTTTGGAAACCAATGTTAGAGGAGCTGAAAAAACGCAGTAACGGACGTATTACCTATACGCTTTATGCTGGTGGTGCTCTGGGCAAGGGACCTGCCCATTTTGACATCGTTAAGGACGGGCTTTCCGATATGGGATACTTCACTGCCACTTGGACGCCGGGCCGTTTTCCATTGTCGGATGTATTGTCTCTGGCAACCACCATCGAAGGCAAGGATATCGCCACCGACATCGGCAATGAGATGTACGAAAAGGTTCTAAAAAGCGAGTTCGAGGGCGTAAAGGTTCTTGAACTCAACGGATGCATTTCGTCTTACCTGTGGACTAAAAAGCCGGTACGTACACGAGAGGATACCAAAGGCCTGAAAATTCGCAGCCCCGGTGGTTTTCAGACAAACTACATCAAATCGTTGGGCGCTGAGCCGATTTTCATGCCTTTGGGCGACGTCTATTTATCCCTGGAGACCGGCACCATCGACGGTGTGGTCACCTGCCCGCCGTTGGTATTAGCGTTTAAACTTCACGAAGTGGCCAAGTACGGTGTAGTGGCAGCATTTGGTTGCGTCACCGAGGGTGTTATCATGAATCAGAAGAGCTGGGATCGCCTCCCGGAAGATCTCAAACCTATCGTCACGGAGGTGGCAGGCAATCCCTTTCACACCACCGGCGGTCTGGATCATAAAACCTACGGCAACTTGATGGATGAAATAAAGGACCGAGGGGTCGAGATCCACACCCTGCCAAAAGAAGAGGCGGACCGCTGGGCCGCCGGATTTCAAGAAGTGACAAAACAGTGGGTTGACGAGCTGGAAAAGCAGGGCAAGCCTGCCCGGGAAGCGGTGGAGATGTACAAGAAAATCGTAGACGCCAAGGGTGTCATCTGCCCCGCTTATCCGGTGGAGTGGCACTAGCTCTTGGCCTCAGATAATGCTACTTTTCGATGGCAGGGCTTTTCGCCGATTAGGGCGGCTTTTTTGACAGCAGCTGGGCTTACATAATAAAACATGCTCCAAGGAATTGTCTATGATCCAATTTGAAGCATTAAAAAGAGTGCTGCAAAAAATGAACCGGGGCATTGCCTTTGGTGGCATGTTTCTGCTCATTCCCATGATGCTGTTGACAACAGCCGATGTGATCGGTCGGAGCTATTTCCGGCGGCCAATCACCGGCACCTACGAGTTATCGAGTTATTTACTGGCCGTTTTTATCCTGTTAGGGGTTGCATACACCTACCAGGTTGGCGGTCATGTACGGGTTACAATGTTCGTTTCGAAACTACCCGATCGGATCGCTATTGGTGTGTCCATCATTACCACTCTGCTAAGCCTTTTCATTGTCGCGGTTCTCGCCTGGCAGGGCTGGGTACTAGGCTGGGAAGAAAAGACCGTATCGGAACAACTTCGCATTCCTGAACTGCCATTTCGGCTGCTGGTGTTTCTGGCAGCCGTAAGCTTGTGGATAGAGCTTTTGATTGATCTGGTGATTAAAACTACCCAATTTTTGCGGGGGTCGTGATGGACCCCGTAACAGTTGGCATAATCGGTACCGCTGGTGTTTTCGGGCTATTATTTCTCGGTATGCACATCGCTTTCGCTTTGATGTTGGTGGGTTTTCTGGGCATCAGCTATCTGGCCTCCTTTCAGGCGGCCTTGCCGGTGGTAGCCCGCACAACCTATGAGGCAGCCGCACACTATCCCTACACGGTGATCCCCCTTTTCATCGTTATGGGTGGCTTCGCCACGAGTTCCGGAATCACCAAGGATATGTACGGCGCTTTTGACAAATGGCTGCGCAAACTTCCCGGTGGTCTGGGTATCGCAACCATTGGGGCCTGCGCCGGATTCTCGGCGGTTTCCGGATCCTCAGTGGCTACGGCCGCGACCATGGGAATGGTGGCACTTCCAGAAATGGAACGTTACGGCTATCATCCCAAACTAGCCACTGGCAGCGTTGCCGCCGGTGGAACGCTGGGATTTCTCATTCCCCCCAGTATCGGTTTTGTGGTCTACGGAATGCTCACTGAGCAGTCCATCGGCAAGCTACTTGTCGCGGGAATGATACCGGGCATCCTTCTGGCAGGAGCGTACGCCGGTACCATTTTGGCATGGGTCAAAATTAATCCCAAACTGGCACCGGTTCGACCGGAGGCGGTAACCTGGTCGGACAAAGCGCGTTCTCTATTGGGGGTATGGGAACCACTATCACTTTTTCTGATTGTTATGGGTGGTATCTATCTTGGTATCTTTACTCCGACAGAAGCCGGTGCCGTCGGTGCGACAGCCCTTTTCCTATTGGCCCTGGCCAAGCGCCGATTGACCCGGGATAATTTGGTTGCAGCGCTTTCGGAATCGGTTCGTATATCCGTGATGGTGTTGTTTCTAGTCGCAGGGGCCAATGTGTTCAGCTATTTTTTAGCCTTGTCAACCATTCCCATGCAAGTGGCCGAGTGGGCCGCGCAGCTCGAAGTGTCCCGCTATCTCATTCACATCGTCATTTTGGGTATTTATCTTTTTCTGGGCTGTTTTCTGGACGCTATCTCCATGATGGTACTGACCCTGCCGGTAATTTACCCAGTAGTCACGACCCTTAATTTTGATCCCATCTGGTTCGGAGTCATCGCCGTGCTCATGATGGAAGCCGGACTGATTACGCCGCCCATGGGTTTGAATATATTCACCGTGGCTGGGGTCGCAAAGGATGTACCAGTGGAGGAGATCTTCAAGGGAGTGATGCCGTTTTTACTGTCAATTTTTTTTATCGTTGCCCTCATCACCCTGTTTCCCAATTTAGCCCTGTTTCTGCCGAAAATGATGCTGCGGTGATTGAAAACCCGGAAATGATCATCCTTGATGAACCCTCCGGGGGCCAGGCCCCGGTGATTGTCGATCAACTGGCCGGTACCATCCATCCAAACCCTAAAGAATGAAGGGGTGTCGATCCTGTTGGCCGAACAGTACTTGAATTTTGCCAGATTTATTTGTGACAGGGCGTATATCATTTATCATGGCAGTGTTTGCCATGAGAGTACGATTGACAATCTCTTAGATGAGGCCTGCGAAAGATATTGTGCGATTTAGCAGCTATTTATTTTCTTTTTAAAAGGCTTTAGTAATCGCCGATATGAGAACTTTGGGTGTGATTGGTTTAATTAAGTATGTGACTCAACATTTTCCGGCGCTTGCTTTGACAGCGCTTTTTCTGCCCGCTTACGCAGCTCGCTAGATTGTTTGGATGCTGATTTATTATTAGCCATTACCACAACTCTTTTCTAATAGAGAATTTCAGACTTTCCTGCCTCCGAAGTTATCGATAGGGCTATCCACTGCTATCGGCCGGTGTGATGTAGTCCCAGGTGCTCAGTATTAGCTTCTGCTCACCTATGGAAATGGCTTTTGCTTTCACCTGCACTCTGCGGATCTCTCCGTCCTTGGTTTTGTGATGGGTCTCAAAGACATCACTTCCTTTTTTGATGATTTTTGCGATATGCCTTTCGACACCGTCTGGGGATTCCACGGTCTCAAAATCGGTTATCACCAGTTTCGCGAACTCTTCGCGAGTGTAACCAAGCCGCTCGTGTGCACTCCGATTGAAGGCAACGATGCCCTTCGTCTCCACATCAATCAGCACGTTCGAGTCGGTGGCCATTTCAAAGAGGATGCGATACCGCTGTTCCGACTTCCTAAGGGATTGCTCGGCCCGCTTGCCCTCGGTGATGTCATGCACAACAGCAACGGCACCGATGATTTCACCGGAGTTGTCTCGGATCGGAGTGGAACTGACACGCCGATGCAACTTTTCGCCGGTTCGAGGATGGCGGACAATCTCTTCAACTTCCTTCTGAGCTTCTCCCCGCAGGGATCGCAGTAGCGGTGCAGCTTCCTCAGCGCGGGAGCGGCCATCGGGGGTAAAGATCTGGAGCTTGGGCAACCACTCCACCATCGGTTGGACGACCTCCTTTATACTTTCAAAGCCAAGTCCGCTCAGGGCCGCTTTGTTCGCCAGGGCGAGGTTGCCTTCGGCATCGCAGAACCAGATCTCATCCGCAATACTGTCGATGAGCGTTCGCAACTTGTCTCGCTCCTGCTCGACGGCCGTCAGCAATCGTTTACGTCCTTCCTCCGCCTGTTTACGCTCACTGAAATCCTGAAAGGTAATGACCACCCCATCAATCACATTTTCAGTTGTACGATACGGTAAGATCCGCATCGAGTAACAGGAACCATCCTTGCTCATCACCTCCTTTTCCCTGGAGACCAGATCCTCTAATACCGCCTTGGCATCTTCAGATAGTGTTGCACTTTCAATTTTGGTTGCAATATCGTCAATAGGTCGGCCAATATCGGTGTGGATAAGATTGATCACCTTGGTGGCATGGGCGGTAAAGCGTTTTATGCGCAGGTCAGTGTCTAAAAAGATCGTGGGGATGTCGACACTGTCCAACAGGTTCTTCATGTCGTTATTGGTCATTGACAGCTCATCGACCTTTTTTTGCAGCTCCGCATTAACGGTTACCAGCTCCTCATTGGTCGATTGCAGCTCTTCTTTTGATGTTTCAAGCTCTTCATTGGTGCTTTGCAACTCCTCGTTGACCGACTGCAACTCTTCATTGGTGGATTTAAGCTCTTCGTTGGAAGTTTCCAATTCTTCGTTCGTGGTTTGAAGGTATTCCTTGGTGGACTGCAGTTCCTTTTCCAGGCTGAGTAGGTATGGATCAACAATTTCTTTGGCAGCGGTTTTATTCGCTTTAACCGTCACCGGTGGCATTTTATCCTCAAACATCACCAGCATAAAACCTTGGGTGAAGCCGGATTCCGTCAGCGGCCGCACTACCAGGTCGACGGTTCGAAAGCTATTGCTATGCTTAATCTTGATTCCCGTGCTCAGGACTGTCTTTTTTTGTTTGACCGCATCATGAAGCGCCGTACTCAGTTTGTACTTCAGACCTTCACGGGCCATATTCAAGACGCTAAAGTTGGCCTTGCCGACGGGCGGTGCCAGGTATTTGTCCGTTTGCCCGATGAAATGCAGAATTTCGAATTGTTCATTGATTAAAACACAGGGTGGGGCATAGTTGTCCAAAACGATTCTTTCGGCCAGATTGTGAATATCGGCCACGGTGGGCACCCGCTTTTCCTCAATTCCTTGCGGTGTGGGCAGCACATCGTAAAAAGGTGTTCTGGGATAGTCCCTGACGTTGTCAACAACATATTCTTTGCGGTTGAAGATTTTCCATTTTTGGTCTATCGGCGAAAAAAGATGCGAAAATTCTCCGATACTCTCGGAAGTGCCGAGAAATAAATTTCCTTGGGGATTCAAGGTGTAATGAAAAAGCGGCAAAATCTTTTTCTGTAGCTTGGGTCCCATATAAATCAGCAGGTTCCGGCAGCTTACAAGGTCCAACCTGGAAAAAGGCGGGTCCTTGATGAGGTTTTGGTTGGCAAAAACGATCATTTCCCGAATCTGTTTCTTGATTCGATAAGTATTGTCTTCTTTGATGAAATAACGGTTCAATCGCTGGGAGGATACATCTGCGGCGATACTGTCCGGATATACCGCCATGCGAGCGAAATCAAGGGCTTCATTATCGATGTCGCTGGCAAAAATCTGAATATTGGGTTGTTTTCTGAGTTCATCCATCACTTCGGCCACTAAAATGGCGATGGAATAAGCCTCTTCGCCCGTGGCACAACCGGCAATCCAGATTCGCAGAGGGTTTTCAGATTCTTTATTTTTTATCAACTCCGGGATAACTTTTGATTTAAGGATCTCAAAGGCGTCTGCATCCCTGAAAAAGTTGGTGACACCGATGAGCAGGTCTTTAAAAAGGATACCTATTTCGGCTGGTTTTTTTTTTAGATAGGTGGCATATTGTTCTATTTTATCTAACTGATGTACCGCCATCCGCCGTTCAATTCTGCGGTGAATGGTCGTCTGTTTATAATTTGCAAAATCATGTCCGGTGTTGGTTCGAATCAAGACCAGTATTTTTTGGACAAAATTTTTGAATTGCTGCTTGGTGGTTTCGATTGTATCATGTCTTTCAATGTAGGGATGCTGCACATACTTTATAAGTTCTGCAGGGATTTTTTCCACCGGCAAAATAAAGTCGACCAACCCGGTGGCGATGGCGCTATTCGGCATCCCTGAGTACTTGGCCGAATCCGGTTGCTGTACCATGGCGATCCCGCCCTCGCCCTTGATCGCCTTAAGGCCCAGGGTGCCGTCAGTTGCGGTACCGGACAAAATAATGCAGATGGCCTTTTCGCCCTGGTCTTCTGAAAGTGATCTGAAAAAACAATCAATGGGCAGATTGACACCATGCGCTTGCGTCGGTTCCGTTAAATAAAGCCTGCGGTTTAGAATGACCACATTCTTGTCCGGTGGATTGAGATACACGCAATTGGGTTTAATCTCTTTACCTTCTTGTATCGCCAATACCTTCATTTGGGTATATTTCATTAAGATTTCTGCCATGATGCTTTTATGCCGGGGGCTTAAATGCTGGATGATGACAAAGGCCATGTTGGTTTCAGGCGGTAGATTGGAAAAAAACAATTCAAGGGCCTCCAGACCCCCGGCGGATGAACCGATACCGACGATGGGAAAATTATTGTTTTCTGTTGATAACCCTATAGATTTTTTGGCTTTTTCAGAGGAAGAATTCTTTTTGGAAACCGCCTTTTTTGTTACTTTCTTGCGAACCTTTTTTTGGGGCTGGGTTTCTTTTTTTTTGGCAGGCATGATGGCGTCCTCTTAAATGAAACATCATTGTGAGCGATATTTGACCGCAGAGAACGCAGAGCTCGCAGAGGTAGGTTATTAAATTTTTTTTTCTCAGCGATCTCTGTGCGCTCTGCGGTGAACTTTTATGTTTCTTTCATGATCAGACTGGCCGTTTTTTTGACCAGCGGCGTCTCTCGTGTGACAAATAGAAAAAGAGCCCCTACACGGTTACTTGTTTGGAGAGTGTAAGGGCCGATTTATATCCTCCTGATTGGGATTTTATTTCAGCGTAAATCTTTTCCGATAATCGCTTTATAGTCCATTAGCGTCGAGATGTCTATTCGCCCATTATGGCTTGTCTAGAACTGCACTAATTCCAGGCGTGGATTCGGCGTGTATTGACGACCGACTTTGGCGCAGGGTTTGCCTGCCAGCTTTACAATATCGGCAGTAAAGGCATTGACGCCGCGCATTAGGTAGCTTCCCACACCATAGGCATCCACGGGTACCTGGCGCTGTTCGAACTCGGCGATTCTGTCCGGACTAAATCCGCCCGAGACGATAATCTTGACATGACCAAAGCCTTGTTTATCAAGGGTTTTCCGAGTCATTTCCACCAGTCTGGGAGTGACGCCGATCGGTTTGAAATTCTGCATGACAGGGATGATGGATTTGTCGACCAGGGTTTCGGATGTATCCAGCCTGACTCCCCAAAGTCTTTCGCCCAGTGCCTCACAGCATTTCAAGGAGGTACCGACACTGTCATTGTCGAAATCCACCAGTGCCACC
>JARFPZ010000016.1 GCA_029288035.1 Desulfosarcina sp. | reverse complement strand
GGGTAACTCAGTCTGCTGTTCGGGTGCCGGCTCGGGTTGACTGAATTTGGTGAGTATGTCCGTAATATTTAAGGTTTTGTCCGGCAATAACTTCAGCACGCCGAAAGGTGACAGCACCCTAATCTCCTTAAAGGTTACGGCCCACCTCACAATGGAAGAAAGCACGGCATCAATCAATAATTCCTTAAATCCTGCAAATGGCTTTCCATCCTTTTCGTAAACGGTCAGATTGGTGGTCGTAGCCGACAGGAACAGAGGATTTAGCTTAATCTCTTCAATGGTCACTTTACGGCCGATTTGACCGGACAATTCTTTTTCCAGTCTGGGTTTGAGCAGGAGCGGGACCACCCAAAAGCCGGCAATCACGTAAAGTAAAAATAATCCAATGATGATAAGGCCTAATTTTTTGATCAACGAACGCGCTGATTTTTTCTTTGTCTTATTTTGTGTCATGCTCTTTTTCCTTCCCATACTTGATGTGATCCCTTGTTTGGCAGGCAATCCATCCCAAAATACTAGATAAAAATTATGTTAATTGCCCATGATATCGCTGTTGGTTTTGCCCAAGATTAAGAAGGGATGGGAAATTTCTTTTTGCAGACCTGAAGATGGTAATAATGGCGTTGTTTGTCAATAGCCACGAAAACCCCTTAGTTGCATAAACGACATGCCAAAGATTAGATAATGCTCCGCAATCATTGTCAATATTATAGCAAAATGGCCATTTCTTGGATGCCTCCATTGGTGAATTCGAATGATGGGGTCGATTTTGCCATGTTGTTTACCCTTCGGGAAAGCCGGAGGACTTCAGATTCTGCGTTGCTGAGGGTTCGAAGTAAAGAACTACGACTTCATCCTCAGACGCCTTGACTCTGAAGCCCTCCGGCTTTTGCAACGTTGGGGTAAACACAGAATGAGGCGCCAAATTCGTCTATTTCGCGTAAGATCTTATTTGCTGAGCATTATTCAAATCCTCTTCATTTACAATCCTCATGAATATTGATATAAATCCAGGTCAGCGGATCGGGTCATCATGCTTTTATGCATCATCCCGCTGAAAAATAAACCAACTTCCATTGTAGATTATGGATCGCTCGCAATCAAAACAAGTGCTGTTAATTGCTGACGCTAATCCGGAAAACGTTCGCGTCCTGAAGACAATACTGGCTCCTGATTACGACATCAGCGTCGTCGCTGATGGAATGGAAGCGATCAGGCTGGCCACATCTCCGAATACCCCCGGATTAATTTTGCTAAACGTCATGATGCCGATGCCGGATATGTATACGGTTTGCAAAAAGCTAAAAGCCGACAAAACCACAAAGGATATCCCGCTTATCCTCCTTTCGGAGCCGACCACGGAAGACACGGAAGCAAAGGGATTTGGACTGGGCGCGGCAGATTACATAACGAAGCCTTTTAAGCGATCCGTGGTCCGGGCCAGAATTCGGACCCATTTGGAACTGAAGCGTTATCGGGACAATTTGGATACTAGAGTACAAAAACGGGTGGGCGTGCTGCATGAGGAAATTCAGGAACGCAGAGATGTCGAAGATACATATCGTGCCCTTGTCGAGCATGCGCGCGACGGCATAGCAATCATCCATGATTTTAAAGTTAGATATGCAAATCCCGCGTTTTGCAAGATGATCGGATTCTCCGAGCAAGAACTTAGCGGCGCGCACCTCAAAAAATTTATTTCTGAAGAAGAATTTATTAAAAATACCAAACGATATTCCGACAGGATCGCAGGCCTAAATCTACCCCGCATATATAAATCTCAGATTATTCATTCAGACGGATCTACAATTGATGTCGAACTTAATGTTTGCGTTATACCGTACGGAAGATCGCTTGCCGCTTTGGTAATCGTTCGCGATATCCGTGAAGAGGAGGCTTGGAAATATTGCATATGACGGTGAATGAATTAAATCTTGTACAGCAAGTCCAAATACCGCTTCATAAATGCGTCCATAACGCCCTTTACGGGGATGTTGGCCGACATTCCGTACAATCGGCCGACACCTTCAGTTTCTTTATCGGGATTCGCTTTAACCGATTCCACTGCTGATTTTAAATCCTCTATAAATTTTTCGGCAAGACCGGCCTGAGAGTGCCGGTGGGTGAGGCAGATATGAACGGCCGGCGGCATTTGCAGACCATTCAGGCTCCATTTTTTCTCACCCATATAATCCATAATTTTGTAGATATCCACTGTCTCTGAACTAAATGCGATATCCCAAAGCGGATCCCCCAGGATATAAAGCTCGGGTATCTCCGCAATGCCTTTCTTAATTTTAGCACCTGTTTCCAAAATCTTTCGGGCAATTTCTTTGTATCCCTCTTCACCAATGGCCAACATGGCGGCCCAGGCGGTAGCGCTTAACGCGCCGGGACGACTGCCGGCAAATGTTGGTGACAGGTAAAGACCACCCGGCCAGTCTGTGGTGGTGTAAAATTGATAACGGCGCAGCTCCAAACTGCGATACAAAATCACTGATGATCCCTTGGCAGCATAACCGTACTTGTGGGTATCCACTGAAATCGATGTCACACCCGGCAGTCGAAAATCAAAAGGCGGAATATCATAGCCCAGTTTCGCGGCCCAGGGCAGGATGAAACCTCCCAGACAGGCATCGGTGTGAAAGCCAATATCATTTTCCCGGGCGAGTTCGGAGAGTTCTTCGATGGGGTCAATCGTTCCGTGTGGAAAGGAAGGTGCGGAACCCACAATGACGATGGTGTTGTCTGTAATTGCGTCTTTGGTTTTGCTTAAGTCCGCTTTACACCCTTCGTCCACGGGAATACGCTTCATATTAATATTGAAATATTGAGACGCTTTGTCGAAGGCGGCATGGGCCGTTCTGGGGACGATCATCTCCGGTTTGGAAATTCCTTTCATGTCCCTTGCCCAGTCGCGGTACGTTTTCATGGCCAGCAGGATGCTCTCGGTTCCACCGGAAGACACCACACCACCGACTTCATCATCGCAATCCGGATCTTCCGTAACTTTGTCGGCATTGAGCATGTTGGCGGTCATAGCGACCACTTCGGCCTCGAACTTGGTGGTGCTTGGCCATACATCGGTATGCAGCGGATTGCTTTGGGAATTGAGAACATAGACCTGATTCAGAAAATCAATATGGTCTTCATCACCGTGATACACCGCACCGGAGACGAATCCGTCTTTCCATTTGGGCTCTTCTTTGGCGTTCAGGGCTTCCATTTCTTTGATAATTTCTTCTTTTTTGCGGCCGTCTTTAGGAAGACGGGTGAAGGTCTTAAAATCCTTGCGATACGGTTTAATTGAGTATTCCAACTCTTGCATCATTTCTTCGGTCGTTTTTCTAGCCATTCAATCCTCCAACTTTGTAGAATCATTTTGAAACCGTTTAAAAATCAAAGACACTGTCCATTTCCTCGTTGCTAACGACAAAAACGGTGTTATGCGGTGGTAGGGGTTCCTCATAAAAGAATTTTGGCAACCGGTTGTCCTCCGCTGTGAAGCCAACTTTGCGGTTAAATTCACGCTCTGCTTTCAACACCCGGATTCCCAGCTCAATCAGTTCTTCGAAGGCAAGCCGGGTTCCGAGCTTGGCATTGATCATTTTCAAGAGCGCTTCACCTGCTTTTTCATTGGTCTTTGCAGCTGACAGCGCAAAAAGACACAGACCGGTGCAGTCAAAAGCCGCCACTTCAATCTGGTATTCGCGCGACACCTTGACTTGGCCTTCAGCTTTTAATGGATTCAAGGAACCGCCGAGCGAATCCAGGTTTTTATCAATCACATTGCCGGCCGTATGATCGGCTCCCATCGGCGAGGTGCCGTAGGTCACTCCCATTCCCTGAACCGCCCTGGGGTCGTAAGCGGCGATGGACTGATTTTTGACCGCGGGGACGCGCTGATGATTGAAATGCCGGCCGACGGAAGTGGGGCCGTTTCCGAGTATTTTACCGATCTCCGTAGCACTGCCGATTTCTTCCAGCATGGAAATGACCGCCTGGCTGTCGCCAAAAGGTTTATATCCGGCATCCATGGCCACGGCGATGGCCACCCCGGTATTCATGGTATCCACCCCGATGTCGTCGCACAGGAAATCAAGGGTCGCGATGGCATCCAAATCATCGATGCCGCACATGCCGCCCATGGACCAGATGGTCTCATATTCCAGAGAGGATGTCACATAATTACCGCGGGTATCGACAAATTCGTTGGAGCAATGGATGATGCACTGGGCGCAGCCCATATGGGTAGTGCGGCCGCCGCGTTCTTTAATCGTCTCCGCCAGGGTTTCACCGCTTATTTTTTCCCAGCCGTCAAACACCCCGTTGGTCGCATTGTAGCTGGGAAACGCGCCGGCGGCATTCAACGGGGCCACCAGTACCGCAGTGCCCAGCGGCGGCAG
>JARFPZ010000010.1 GCA_029288035.1 Desulfosarcina sp. | reverse complement strand
GGCATCCTTAACGCTTTCGATGTATTCTTCTTCACTTTCAGCCGCCACTTCAACCAAATCAAATCCGGCTTGATCAAAATTCTCACGCTCTATATAAAGGGGGTCTCCCCAAACACTTTTCAACCGGGGTGTAAATTTCTGAATAACAACTTTTTTGCCTGGCATAAAACGCTCCTTTCAGAAAATTTATATGATCTCTAAAATTCACCCAAAATTTGTAGAAGGTCACAGTACAGATTTTTGCCGAAAAGTCCAACTATCAATTTTTATTCCCTTAATACAGATCCTTTTTAGTATCAACGCCAAGCTCAGGCGCACAAGGGCGTCATCTTAAAATGAGGCGGGGATACACCGGGCAATAGCCCTTGTTTCGCTTTAAGCGCCTTGTTAGCGTTATAGACTGTTTACCCCATGTTTTTCTGCATTATCAATCACTGCCGGTCGGTTTATCGCGCAATTCAACGCGAGATTCGAGGTGCTTATACCGCTCAGTGAGTTCTCCCCGATGGACGATGATTGCTTTGTGTAACTCCGGGGGTAAGTTCAACTCCTCATAGGCCACATTGTAATCAGCTTTTGCCAGAGCTGGAATAAACGGAAGTAATGCGTTACCAAAGCCTTTGGAGGCGTCGCGAGGTAGCTCGCTGGGAAGAATATCGATTGCCATAATTACAGGGCCTATCCCAGCACACCCGTCTGCTATATCTTCAGTAAACGGATTATAAACATAGACTGGGTTTGAAGAGTCGGTTGTCCTTACTGTTGCTTCGATAGATCCTTCAACATCGCAAGTAATATCGCCGATCACACGTAAGCGAGGATTGGGATTGAATTGGTAGAGGGATTTTAAGTATCTTTTTGTGACTAACCGAGGAAACCGGGTATCCCAATTAATCCCATTAACAATCATTGTCAAATATGGAACAAATTTTTCGAATCGATTTATAAATCTATCCGGATGTCGGTGAAGACGATACCAATCGAATGGTTGTTCAGCATCTTTAGGTTCAAATAAGTGGTTTTGCCTGAATTCGATGCTATATAGGACTCCATTTGAATACTTCCCCTTGGTAAAAAAACCATATAGTTCATCGGGATGCATTTTGACAATTGGGAGAAGATTAAAGATTTTCTGGGCACCTTTCGATACATTCCCTTGCCCGGTGAAGGCGCAAATGAATGGTACCAATTGATTGGGAAGTCCCTCGCGCTGAATCTGCTTGCCGATGCGCTTAATCATGGCTTGCGCTTCGTCAAGATTTTCATAGCCACAGGCCTGACGAATCTCCTTGAATGGATTATCTATACCTTCCCAAAGTAACCTTTGTCCCATTGCCCACAGCGAATCAATCATTCCGGCAAAACCTGCGTATCGCCCAAAAAAAACAATCCGGCGACCTTTATCGGTTTTAATCAATTCATAGTCTAATATGGTTGTGTTCAGATCCAGAGCCTGTTTTAGCATCGGCATATTTGAAGAATGCCCCCCGATAGTATGAGAAAAAAAGAGATAATTATGATTCGCTAAAAAATCGTCAGGAGGAATCTCTTTAACACCCAGGATGATATTACAATCTGACAAATCAGAAGAAATCTTGGCTCCGACTTGTTTGTATTCTCTTTCGGTAAATACTCGGTTTTTGGAGGGCTCCGCAATAATCTCGATATTATATTGCTCGATCAACGTTTGAACCTGCTTCGGGGTCAGCGGAGCACGCCGTTCATCAGGATATTTGTTCTCGTGTCGAATTCCTATAGAGTTAACCATGTTCACTCCCCTCGCATCACATATAATTATCGCTTGGTGGGCATACCAATAAGCTAAGATTTATTGCGAATAATTGGAAAAAATTACACCTAAAAAAACCTGTGATTTCATTTGGTCATCTCAAATCAAAGCAAGCTTCATCATCGGGGCGGCAGGCGGCACCCACAATGCGCTGCAACTTACCATTCATAAATCCAAGGTAATACACGCAGGTATCCGTAATATTCTCACTCCGGTGTTGCATTCAGTCGGATCATTGCATCGAATATGGGCGGTCTTTGTTGGGTATACTCGCCAATCCATTTATCGTAGATGTCAAGTATCTTTTCGGATCGGTAAAGATCAGAGATGACGCGGTCTGCAACAAGACGAAAGTCTGAATCATTTCGCCTTACGGCAAGTGCAAACGGCTCAAAGGAAAACACGCTGGAACTAATCACGTAGTTCTTTGGATCATCCACTTTTGTAATGATGCCGATAAGCACGACCTGGTCGGAAGAAAAGGCATCGATTTTCTTCTTTCGTAAGGCCTCGATGCCTTCTTTTGCTGAGTCAAATAAGACTACTTCCGCATCCGTTGATGTATCCTGAAATAGTTTTTTCAAGGCGACTGCCGTCGTTGTGGCTTTCACCACGCCAATTTTCTTTCCATCAAAACCGTCGGAATCATCAGCCTTATCGTCTTTCAAGGTCATCAGTGACGCGCCGGTGACAAATGTCAGTTGCGTAAAGTCAACGAGTTCACTACGGGAAAGCGTTTTGGTGGTTGAGCCACATAATATGTCAATTTTGTTATCGATCAGGGCTTTAAATCGCCCGTCAGCGCTTACGGGAATATATTCAACTTTTACGTCCGCACCGATTTTGTTTTCAAGTTCAGCGACGATACCTTTACAGATATCAATAGAATAACCGGCCGGGTTGCCGTCTTTGTCTGAAAAGGACATCGGTGGTGCAGACACCCGATAACCGATTCTGATTTGGCCGGATTTCTTAACCTGTTGAAGGGTTCCGGTGAGTTCTTTTGCTGAGAGCGGGCTCGCGAAAATGACGATCAATAAAATGATTCCCAGTTTACCTTTCATAATGGTTTCCTCCTAGTGATAGTGTGTAAAGTGGCGTGATAATGGCGTACACTGATTTAACTGTTTCGTGGATTGGATCTTTTTAATTTGAGACAAAAGTGTAAAAAGGTCGGTTAATTCGCTTGATCTATCGGCACTATATAATATTCGCCATTATTTCAGATAGTAAAACGATATCGCCACGTTTTTCACATTCTTTATCTGGTTTGGGATCCATATTCAACCATTTTATTTCATCAAATTCTCTTTTCTAATATGAATCTATACCGGCAGGATGCTTTGAAAATTGAATATGATATTTTAAAACAAACCCACGGTAAAAGCGTTCGATTTGTAACGACCGGAGTGGCCGGTGAAAATATGTGCCGCAGTGCCAACCTAATGACAGAGAACGAGGGTAGCGCCACCGGCGGGTTCGGGGTGGTGATGGGGTCAAAAAATCTTAAGGCCGTAGCGGTACTGGGCACCGGAAACCCATTAGTGGCTGATCCCGGGGAATTGAGGGAGCTCAACCAACTGGTCATTCATCTTAACAAACGCGACCCTCTTTTCATTCCTTTCGGTCTTTATGAATCCTGAAGTCATCATCCCCGGCGCGGGTGAGGAAGTGATCAGTCGAAAAGGTCAAACCTTGGATCGAAACATCTTCGAGACAATGCGAAAAGAATTCTATGAACTGCGGGGCCGGGATGCCGAGTCAGGCTTACAGAAAATTGAAACCCTTGAAAATCTCGGATTGTCTGAATTCGTGCCGGACTTGCAAAAGACTGGTCATACGATAAAGTTAATAGAATAGCGATATAAAATGGATATCGCAGCGTTTACCCTGCTGCTTAACTTTCAGATCGATAGCGAAATTGTCGAAAAACCAAAGGCCTGCGATTTTTTGGTTTGTAAGTTACTGATATAATTATAAGCGAAATGGATAAAAAAGATGTATCTGACACGAATGCATTCGGAGTTAATCCCATTGCAGTGTTAGGCGATTATCCCCGATCACCTTTACCTTGGTTCCAAATGGTGTCCCTTCTCTATTTAAAGTATCCCTTAACCAAAGCGTGTCGATGTTTGAGGCCAGAATGACCTTAAATCGTCTGATTCTGGTCGGCGTCATCTGCAATCTGAGGAGCTTACCGGTTGACGGATCCACCGTTGCAAAGTACATCAGGGACAAATCAGCTCTGAACTCTTCATAGCCGCTGATCCCTTCATAGTCATTTAAAAAGTCACCGCATCCATAGAAAATGAGTTTATCCTGGTAAACTTCAATTGCTCTGACATGATGCGATGAATGCCCGTAAATAATATCAACGTCGACCGCATCAATTAATCGATGTGCAAAAACGGTATGTTCCCGAGGAATTCTGTATCCCCAATTACTTCCCCAGTGCAAAGAGACCACCACGATATCTCCCCTGCGTTTAACCTTCCGAACTTTTTCTTGAATATCGAAAAGACTTTTTTCGCTCAGGTCTCTTAGCAGATTTATCCCCGGCCTTTTGTCCGAAGCGCCCCAACTCGATGGCACCCCGCTGGTTCCCAATCCGAATGCAAATACAATCACTCGTCCTTTGCCTGGTACCTTTATAATTGACGGAGCCTGGGCTTCGAAAAGATTTCGGCCGGCTCCTGATATTTTGATCTTTACTTTTTTTAACGTTGCCAATGTTTCAAAAAGACCTGAATATCCCCAATCAAGTACGTGGTTGTTGGCCAGAGAACAAACGTCTATATTGGCAGCGGTTAAGCTCGAAATATTCTCCGGATGCATCCGGTAGTTTATTCCTTTTCCTTTCCAATATTCGTTGCTTTTCGTTACACTCGTTTCTAAATTAATTATCCGGATATCCGGCGCGACGCGGTCCAATTCCTCAAAGGTTTCTGTTTCTATTCGATCATGCCTTTATAAGGGAGAATTCAAAGGTTGCCAGGTGGCCTGCCAGTCTTCTAATGAAGACCAAGAACTTATATATGATTGTTTTATCGTTTCAAAATCCAAAACAAAAAGGCAAATGTTTGAATTTATTAGCTTATTTTTCCGATCACAGGGAATTTGTTAATACGTATCCTAACTGAAGGTATTTTCGATACTAATGTACTACCATTACAGGGCATAAAGAGTGGTGAATGACTTTGCGGCTTACACTACCAACTAACAAATCCTTTAATTTACCATGCCCACGTGTTCCCATTACAATGAGGTCGGCGTTGCAATTTTTGGCAATATTTAGAATTGACTCGGCTTCCGGTCCTTCTTCTAATTTCTCTCTCACATCCAACTTTGTATTACTCAATTCTTGAAGCGCCACGCCAAGTAGCGTTTGTCCGCTGGCTTTGCGCTTAGAGTAAAGTTTCTCATAATCCTCGTAGCCTAATAGATCTGATGTATGCGTAAATATATGAACAAGCCATAGAGTTGCCTCAAAACGTTCAGCGAACGTTTTGGCATATTGTAAAGCTCTATTGCTATATTCGGAGCCGTCAAAGGCCAGAACAATATTTTTCAACACATTTAACCTCTGGGTTTATTATTATATGCTCAGACTATAATGTTATAAGTTTTTACCTCTCTAGCTCAGAGACGGTCGCATCCATAACCTGCCCTGTGCCGAAGGAGGGCGATACCTCAGGTTAAGCTACTGTAGATATCATCTCATAACTGTGAAGCAAGCGGTTACCCAATATATCAGCAAGGCGTTTAAAAAAAACGAGCCCATTAGCGGGATCTTCTTCTAATATCTTTAAAACCTTCTCTTGATCAAATATTAGCAATTTCACTGGAGTCATACATTCTGCAGATGCAGTATATGTTTCCCTGTCGATCAGACTAGACCAGCCAAATGCCTCTCCCCCATGGCTTACAATATAAACTGATTGCCCAGCTTCCCCAAGGGTCAGTTTTATGCGCCCTTTCAGCAATATGTAAAATTGGTTCGCTGGGTCTCCCTGTTGAAAAAGTAAATCTCCCTGTTCATAGGATTCTGTCGTTGAAACATTCATGACCTTTTTTACAAAACTATTGTTCATGGCCCTAAAAATATCTTTATTTTTCTTTCACCAAATCATCTTGAATTTCAAAAGCGATGTACTTTTTAATTCCCTTGAGAGCAAGCTTCTCAACTAATTTAGGTCAAATTTTTTAAAAATGAATTCTAATTTTTCACGCAACAAGATCTGCCGCAAAATCAACTTGTCAGCGAAGGACAGGCATCAAATAGAACTTCTATCAAAAGAACAGTGAGCAACTGCCGTGCAGAATAAGATCTGGAGGATTAGAAAGTAATACGGTTCAGTTCAAGAATCGATCTAGAATATTAATAACGGTAGACTTATTATCTATGTCCGGTGGTATTTGAAATGACGGTCTATGGCAACGATCGCTTTTATTTTATGCTTACAGTGATAACATAAGGCTGCCTAACGTGAAGTCAATAAAATTTAAAGATACAATTAGTTGCATTATGGTAATTACGGAAAAAAAAACCGAAAGGCGTATATGAAGCCATCCGGTAGCTATGGGCTGACTAAAAAAATCGCCCACCGTAAGTTATCTTTTGAGTATCTCAAAGATTTTAGTCGTTCCTACCGTAAAAGTTTGCAATGAATTATGGGGTCCATGTCGGCTGGCCTATCAAACAGCCGGCAGCAGCATGGACCCCGATATGACCGATTTATAATCCCAGTGCGCTTACAGATGGATAGATTGGATTTCAATGAAAATTCAGAACTATTGACGTGTCGATAAATCTGATGCAACCCAAATGTTTGTGGTTGTGCCGACAATACTGGATTTCAGGCGAATCGTTCTGAATTTTATTTATTTTTTTTGGGTTCTACAACCAAATCAAAGGTTGCATCTTGAATTTACGCTTAACTTTTCTACAATTTTTATAGGCTTCTTTAATATCAGGGCCTCCCAAAAAGCTTTACCGACTGAGATCAGGAGTCCTGAAATTATAGATGAATGGCTGCGCGACCCTCATTGACAAGGATATCATTTTTAAATAAAAGAGCTAATGATCTATGCATCTTAGTGTCTTTGTGCCTTTGTGGACGATTGATCAATCCTTGAATAGGAGAAAAAGAATGAAGGGAAAACCTGTCATACCACCGCTATATCTCACCGCAACCTACCAATTTGATAAATCGGATGATTTAATTGATGTCGTCCAAAATCGCAGCGGGTACATCTACTCGCGCTGGGACAACCCGTCGGTCATGGAAGTGGAGGAAACGTTGGCGGAACTCGAAGGGTATGACCGATCCCTGGGATTCGGTTCGGGCATGGCGGCCATTACCACGGCCATTATGGCCAATATCCAGGCAGGCAGCAGAATCGTGGCCATGCAGGAACTATATGGCGGCACGTTTGAATTTTTAAATGATGTCTTGCCGAAACTGGACGTTCAAACGGTTTTTATTAACTGCCGGCATACGGAAGAGATTTTAAAAGAAATCGATAAGGGGTTATCGATTCTTTACCTGGAAACCCCCACGAATCCGCTCCTGCGCGTGGTGGATGTCAAACCCTTGGCCGAGGCAGCCCATCGAAACGGTGCCATTGTCTTGCTCGATTCAACTTTTGCCTCGCCGATCAATCAGCATCCTGTCGACTTAGGGGTGGATCTGGTTCTGCACAGCGGAACGAAATATCTCGGCGGACATCATGACGTCACCACGGGCTTTGTCTGCTGCAACCATCCGCATTTTGATAACATCTGGACTTATCGGAAAATTCTGGGCGGCGTAATGGATCCGATGTCAGCATTTCTAACCCTGCGGGGACTGCGAACGCTGGATCTGCGGATACAACGCCAAAATGAAAATGCGATGAAAGTTGCCGAATTCCTGGAAACCCAGGATAAAATAAAAGCCGTCCACTATCCGGGTTTGGCATCCCACCCTGATCATGATATCGCCAGACGACAGATGACCGGTTTCGGGGGTATGCTGAGCTTTGAAATTGACGCTGATTTCAATCGGACCAAGCGTTTTATGGATCGCCTACTGAAAATCAAACTGGCAACCAGTCTTGGCGGCGTAACCAGTCTGGCAAATCAACCCATCACCAACACCCACGCCGCATTGAGCCCCGAGAATCGGGCCAAAGCCGGTGTCAGTGAAAGCCTCGTTCGGCTCTCGGTGGGGATCGAAAAAACGGAATGGTTGATACGGGACCTGCAGCAGGCATTGGAAACGGTTTAGATATGAATAAAAGACCTGCCTGGATTCTGCCGATCATAATTTTCTCTCAGTTCACCGGCACGTCCCTCTGGTTTGCCGGCAATGCCATTATCGCGGATATTCAGCGCCAGTGGTCTCTCGGCGACAGTGCCCTGGGATTTGTAACATCGGTGGTCCAACTCGGGTTTATCAGTGGCACCCTATGTTTTGCTGTATTTGCCGTCTCTGACCGATATTCACCCCGTAAGGTGTTCTTTTTATGCTCACTATTAGGCGCCTTCAGCAACCTGCTCGTCTATCTCGTCGCCGACGGTTTTACATCTTTAATGATTTTTAGAGGATTGACCGGGTTCTTTCTGGCCGGCATTTATCCGGTGGGAATGAAAATAGCATCCGGCTGGTACCGACAAGGCCTGGGCAAAGCGCTGGGTTTTCTGGTCGGCGCCCTGGTACTCGGAACTGCCTTACCGCACCTTTTGAAGGGATCAGGTCACCATGTTCCCTGGGAAACGGTAATTGTTGCGGTTTCACTGATTTCTGCAAGTGGGGGCGGGCTGATGTATGTCTTCGTTCCGGACGGACCACATCTCTTCAAGGGTACCTCTTTCAATGGCAAAGCCTTAAAGCTGATATTTGAACGTCGGGATTTACGCGCAGCTGCCTTTGGCTACTTCGGTCATATGTGGGAACTATATACACTCTGGGCTTTCGTTCCAATGTTCCTCATCACTTATACAACCCATCATCCCGCAGTGAAATTAAATATACCCTTGTGGGCCTTCACTATCATTGCCGTCGGCAGCCTTGGATGCATTGGCGGGGGAATAATCGCCGGAAAATTCGGCAGTGCCAAGGTCGCTTTCGTTCAACTTCTTTGTTCGGGGATTTGCTGTCTTCTTTCGGGCCTTATTTTTCAGGCGTCGCCGCTACTTTTCCTATCCTTCTTGCTTTTCTGGGGTATCGTGGTCGTCGGCGATTCGCCCCAGTTTTCAACCCTTGTAGCGTACACAGCTCCTAAGGAACTGGTTGGCTCTGCCCTGACAATCGTTAACTGCATCGGTTTTTTCATTACCATCATTAGCATCCAGCTAATGACGTCGTTGCTTCCAATCATCCCATCTGATTATATTTTCCTTTTTTTAGCAATCGGCCCGTTGATTGGGCTTGGGTCTCTGCGTTCTTTGGTGCACAAAAAGATTTAGAATAGCCGCAAATTGGTGAAAGGCGTTATTAGCAATGGATTCGATTTTATTTTTTTAGACAGGATTTACAGGATTGACGGGATATTTTTGCCTCCGGCGAGGAGCCCTTTCGGCCGAAGGCCGGTTTATCCCGATGATCCTGTTGATCCTGTCCAATTTTCTTTTAAAGATGAGAATCCATTCCTCATTTTTGCCGGATTTTAATCTTCGCTTTTTTACGTTTCTTTTTTGATCAGACTGGCCGTTTTTTAGCCAGAGGCGCCGCTCTTATAGGAGTTGGTTGGGAGTTTTTCAACCCGGAACTTTGAACCCTGAACCGCTCAACCTTGGTATCCGTATCTAACGAAACCCTCCGCGCCGGTACAATCGCCAGGACAGCACCCAGATCGCCAATAGCGGACGACGCTTCAGCCTCGGTTCGACATCCACCGTAACCCCCGAATGCCGTTGGATCTTCCACAGGATATAGTCCACCCCGCCTTCAAAGGTCGTTATGGCCTTTAAGAGTCTCAGTACGGACAGCACCTTCCCTTGCAAGGATCGCAGACGCCAGGTAATATGGCTTAAAAGCCGTCGGCGGCTGGAAATGTGATGGCGATAGCTCACCGAACCAGCGGTGTCGACAATCTCGACCGGATAGGCAACGGCCTCCATTGCAGTGCGGGTGATTTCTTCGTAATATTCGGGCGCTGCATCGAACAAACGGGCCCGCTTTTCCGGTCGTTCAGCTCTCAGCTCGGCCCGGTAGGAAAGTTCGAAGCCCCGGCGCCATAGCCGGCGAGCATTAAATTCGGGTTCTATTCGGGGCAGCACACGTCGGATAAAGGTCAAAACAGACTGAGCAAACCCTTCCTGCACCAACCTGGCAACCTCATGATCGCGGGCGTAAAGTAGCGCGGTGGGCTGACAAAAGCGCCCCCAAAGATAAGAATGAAACCATCGCCTAGATGTCCCTTTTTGAAAATCCGCCAGGGACAAGACGGCATATTTAGTGCGCACAACCTGCCCCGCAAACTCTCGCTCCAGGTAGAAAACGTTGGGCGGCAGCAGCAGGTTAAAAAAAGCGTGGATGCGGCTCGTATAGGCTGCGCGGTAGTTGTCTACCAGCAGGTAGAGATCCACCAGACCATCCAGATCGTCGCCCGAACGCAGGCAGGAACCGTAAAACAAAATTGCCCGGGCGGCCTCGCCGTGACGCACCAGAATTTCGTCGATCAAAAGGCGTACCGCCGGTGAAGCCGAACGGTCGGACCGGCGCCTGATTCCGCGAAGTAGTTGAGAAGGAATATCCACTACGAAATCCCTAGGAAGGTAGCCGTACCGCCATTGCACACCACCGTGGGTTCCTGTTGATTCTCGGGCGTATAAAGTTGGCCGTCGAGCGTAAAACCGCTGGCAAGATTCAGCTTAATTTCGGTGGCATTGTGACTGTAGAAACCGTTCTCGGGTGTACCGTGGTATCCGCTAAAACCCCGAAAAAAAGACGGCAATGCCCGCAACAAATGTCGCGGGCCGGCTTCGACGGCGGTGTAGTGCAAAGCGCCGTTTTCACTGCCCCAATAGGGGTACATCCCAAGAAGCAGTCTCTCCAGAGTGCTGATGAGGACCACCAAACAGTCAAACTGCCTGGCGGGATCTTGATCCAGTTTTACCGTGAGGGGCACTGAAGCCGCCAAATCTTTGTTCTTGTTCACCAACGCCCACAAAAAGCGCAGGATCGTTAACCCAGGACCGACCTCACCTCGAAATCCCCTGCCATTCACGTTACGATGGAAGTACTGGATTCCCCGATAGATAGCGGCCGCTCCAAAAAACATTCCATACCGGATGGGATGACCGGGCGCTGCGACCCTTAACACCGGACGTCTTACTGTGCTGGGCTTACCGTCTCCGGTTTGTGCCCACCGAAACAGTTTATGCAAGGCTTTCACCGGCGATCCCAGAAAGCCCACATCCCTGGCCGTCATGCTGGCGGTCCCAGACTGCAGCACTGTCAACAGCGGAAATTTCTCAAAGGGTCGGTTGTGGAAAAGCGCTGTCAGGACCGCCTGTACGGTGCCGTCGCCGCCGCTGACAACCACCAGGTTGACGTCTTTGCAGGCAAAATCTAACAACCCATTTAATACTTCCGGCGGTGTCTGAACGTCAGATTGGACGATCTGAGGGTATCCGGCAATGGTATTTCGTACTGCTGCCAGACCTTTTCGATTACCCCCGCTGAGCGGGTTGACAAGCACGCCGATGCGGGGCCGGCGCCCAGGGGTTGAAAAATCAAGTATTACCTCATCGGTTGGTGCTTCTATCGGCCAGCTCCCTCCAGCAAATCTCCTGCTTGAGATATCATTCATGTTTTACAATGGGTTCCTTATTTAATCGCGTTTTTGGGGAATCTGGGATCGTGTTTTTTGCGTGAAAAACGCTCTTCCTGAGCTGCAGCCACGATATTGCCGCCTTCCAATAGGCAGGCGCGCTATCATGATAAAAACAAGATACGGCCAGAATATAAGGATTGGAATTTTCAGTAGGCATAGATGATGATCATCCTTAGATGGATTCTTAAAAATTCAAAATTTCAACTTTTGTTTGTTGTAACACGATGAGATTAAACGCCCAGAAAATTTTATTTTTGTGCTTTTTGCGGCTGTATCATAGATAGATGCATTTATTTGTCGTCGGTGTGACGGGTAAACAGTTTCACCGCCAGGGATCCGCTATATTGAGGCTGATTGACATCCTTAAGCCAGGATCTTAAAGGTCCCCGACGTAAATGAACATATCCGGCCAGCGCCAACCGAAAAAGAAGGAATAAAGTGGTCAAAACTGTCCAAAGGGCAACCGCCAGCAATCCAAGGTCAGGACGTCCCCCCAAGGCGCTTAGGGTCAGTAAAATCATATTCGGGTTGCGCCGAGCCGTAACCAGTCGGAAATATGAATCCAACGGGCGCCAACAAAAAATCCCATATCTGCCCAGACACAATTGAAACGTCCCTTCAACCAATCGTCCCACAATGTATGCGATCAAGATGGCCCACAACACCTGGCTGAGCGCTAGGTCGCTGTTTCCCAAAGATGCGCTTCCAAGTCCCAGCCCCCAGAGGGCATACCATATGGGTGGATGGACAAGGTCAATAATATGGTCGAAATAATGTCCAACCGGGCTGGAGGTGACGGTAACACGAGCCAGTTTTCCATCCACCGTATCTAAAAAAGTCATCAGCCAGCCTGCTATCAGACCCCAGCCGAACCAGCCATTGGCGAACAAAGCCCCGGCCAATATCACCAGAAGCAGGCCGATGATGGTGACGTGATTCGGCCGGAGCCCAAAGCGTACACACTGGCCGACGACCCATTGAGCCGGACGAGGCCAAATCCACTTGGTAACCAAGTCGGTTACCCCTTTATAGGACCAGTCAAATAGCCTTCGTTCTAAAACACGCTGAGTCTCAGGTCTAATCGGCAGCACAAAGGGTGGTTCAAATTTGAGCAGCCGCTGCTGGAAAGATATAGACAAGGTTTCGAGGGTCTCCGTCCTGACACCTGAAATAGGGTCCGTCACAGACCCTCCTTTTATTAATTCAACTGCTAGGGTGGCTTTTTCAGGGGAGACGTGGGCGGCCACAAATCTATCGGTGGGTGCTTGTGAAATCTTCAAAAGAACATCCGGTGATTGCACCAGGTAGCGGATGACACGGTCATCAAAGAGGTAATCAGCCCTTAACAGCAAAGCGGATTGGTTGTCCGGTAAAACGGTCAAATCTTTCGCAATGTCTGTCACACCGGCACTCTTCAATATCCGGACATTGCGTTGACGGGATGTTAATCCCCAAATTTTTATTGGGCTTTCATTAATAAAATAGATTAAAATCCTTAATTCTTCAATCTTCATTCTTCAATTCCATGGGTTTGTTGCAATATGTATCCATTTACGATATTTATCGCAAATGATCTCTATCAATAGTGAAAATCACCCAAATTCCGGTTCTCATTTGTCACTAGCTGACAGCCCATCATCAGCGTCGGCCATAACCCTGGCCCATCTTTCCGACCCGCATATTTCGTGTATGCATGCTATTACAACTCGAGACTTATTCAGCAAACGCCTGTTTGGTTATTTAAGGTGGAAGCTGGTTCGCGGGTCCGGACACAGCGACCGAGTTCTGTCAGTTTTACAGGCAGATCTTGCAAGCACCAAACCCGATCACATTGCCGTCACCGGCGATCTAACCCACCTGAGCCTTTCGGCCGAATTTAAAAAAGCCCGGCAATGGCTGCAGACGTTAGGATCCCCGTCAACGGTTACCGTCATCCCCGGCAACCACGACGCATACGTCCATAGCGACTGGCATAAAACCATGGCTCACTGGACCGAGTATATGCTGTCGGATTTCCCGCAGGATAGTGAGCACCCTATAAATAGTATCGACCGCATCTTCCCCTGTTTGCGTATCCGCGGCCATGTTGCCATCATTGGCCTGTGCACCGCTCAACCCACCGCACCACATCTGGCCGTGGGTAGCATTGGTGCCGTCCAATTAAGTCGCTTGGAAAAAATCTTGACTCAAACCGCCCGACAAGAATATTTTCGAGTATTGCTGATTCACCATCCGCCTGCTTCCGGCACCGTCAGCTGGCGCAAACGCCTGACCGATGCACCTGCTCTGCAGTCGCTTCTGGCAGACTCTGGTGTGGAGTTGATTTTGCACGGCCATGCGCATTTTGCGCACCAATGCTACCTGAAAACGCTGTCCGGCAGTGTCCCGGTTATGGGTGCGCCATCGATCACGGCCTTAGACCGCCCCGCAGATCGTCGCGCCCGTTATTACATCTATCGTATATCCCCTGGAGACGACAATTGGAACGTCCGGCTTCAGGTGCGCGTCTATTCGCCTTCTGAAAATCGTTTTATAAGGAAAAGCGAGCAGCAAATCAGCGACCACCAGCAGAGCTGGGGGTATGAGGATGGCCCCTCGAAGGGGCCGGGACCACACTCTGCTGGTGGTCGCTGATTTTAACTCAATTCATAAGCCAACGGCATCGTTCAAGTTTAAATCAATTTTGTGTGTTCTCCCGGTAACGGTAGAACCTTTTCAATTCTCACCAGCTGAGCCGGTGGCTTATGAATTGAGTTAGGCAATCTTCCGTAACTGCCACAGAGAAATACCGGAGATCAGTATCACGGGTGTCATTGCCGTAATCGCCGGTGCAAGACTCAATAGCAGGCCCAGATGGACAGTCAGTTGATCGCCAAAATAAAACACAATGCCAACAAATGAGCCTATCATTATCCGCTTTCCCGCTGTCATAATACGAGTAGAGCCGAATATGAAAGGCAGCGAAAGCAATACCATGGCCCCTGTCGTCAAGGGCACGCTTAGCTTGCGCCACAGTGCCAGTGCATAGCGATCTGCATTCTGTCC
>JARFPZ010000655.1 GCA_029288035.1 Desulfosarcina sp. | reverse complement strand
TGCAAATTCCATTGCTGAGCGTGCCATGCCGACGGCAAAGGCGCCAATGGCCGGACGGGTGCGGGAAAAGGTCTGCATGGCCAACACAAATCCTTCGCCCGGCGGTGCCATGACATTTTCTTTGGGAACCCGGACATCTTTAAGATTAATCCCCACGGTATTGGACCCGCGCTGGCCCAGCTTGGGAATCTTACGTCCGATGGACACCCCCGGCCAATCTCTTTCTACCAGAAAGGCACAAATCCCATCGTGCTGGGAATCAGGATCCACAGTGGCAAATATCGACATGTAGTCGGCGATACCGCCGTTGGTGATCCAGTATTTGGTACCGTTTAAAATGTAGTCATCCCCGTCTCTTTCTGCCTTGCAGCGGATTCCGGCAACGTCCGATCCCATGGTGGGTTCCGACGTCGCAAAGCAAATCAGTTTGAAATCTTTTTGTATTTTGGCGAAGTATTTTTTTTTTAAGGCTTCATTTTTTGACAGCGACAGCGGTTCCATTCCGAGAGAATTATCAAAAATCGAAGTGGCCAGGCCCGGGCAGGCAGCAGCAAATTCTTCCGTGATGACGACAGATTCTATCAGCCCCCAGCCCTTACCACCGTATTTTTTTGGTATATCGCCATTTATCAGTCCGATTGCATGAGCCTTTTTGAGCACGGGAAGCGGTGTTTCGTCGATTTCATCGTAATACCAGGCGACGGGTAATATCTCTTTTAGTGCAAATTCACGTGCTTTTTTCTGTAGTTTTTGTTGCTGCGGGGATAGCTGAAAATTAAGCATGCAACGCCTCCTTTTTTGTTCCATTGGGTGAGTTTAAATTGGCTAATTTGCCAGAGAGACATTTGACTCTCTATATTTTGGGTCTTTTCCTAACCACGAATTCCTCTATTAAAGCGCTCCTTGAAATATCTATGGTATCTTACAATGTGGCTTATTAATTGGCAATCGAAATTCGGGTTCCGCCTTACTGATTTCATCCATGATATGCGTTCATCTGATCGAAAAACTGCGACTCGTATTCCCATAAACTCCTTTCAAATCTATTATAAATTGCTGTTGAAAATGCGATGCCAACACTTACATTCACAAAGGATTTAATTGATTTAATCATCCCCTTCATTTACAATAGGTTGCAATTTAGAAAGGAGGTGATTGAATGAAAAGAAAAATAGATCTGGAAAGTGATTTTGAATTTTTTAAAGGGGAAATCATCGGTTCGGTATTGGTGCTCAACTTGAAGGACAATCTCATGATTCGGGCAACCAATCTGGAGATAAAGAGTACGATGTTAGATTATCTGGATCAGTTGTCCCGTACCGATGCAATCAAGGTCCTGCTGCTCGTCAGCTCTCCCGAAAAAGCCGGACGGGAGGAATATTGCCAATTCTATGACATGGTCATTCAATCGGCATTGGATATCAGCGCGGTCCATAAGCTTTTTCATGCCGTGGATGATCTCATCTTAAAGATCAAAGATATTAATCAAATCGTCATTCATGCCGATGCTGGTAACGTGCTGCCCCTGTTTTTAAATATCAGTCTGGCGTGTGACTACAGAATCGTGGCGGACAACACGGTTTTTCAGAATCCCTGTCTTGAATACGGGCTGGTACCCAAAGGCGGCGGCGCTTTTTTTCTATCGAAGATATTAGGCGCTAGCGGGGCCTTAAGACTGATGCTGTCCGAAGAAGATATCACGGCCGGCGAGGCCTTGAAGCTAAATTTGGTAGATGAGATCGCCACTGTCAGTGAATTGCGAAATGCTGCTTTTAAGGTTGCCGAAGAGTTTGCCCGCAAGCCTTCCAGATCCCTGAGATGTTGTAAACGGCTGCTGAATTTTTCGTTTAAAGAACTTCGCGAGTATCTTGAGTTTGAAACGGATGAACTCACCAAGATGATCGGTCCGTTTGGGAATGGCTTGTCTAAAAATGTTTGCTGATAAAAAAAAGCACAAAGGGGCATTGAAATATTCAGCAAATTGGATTAAAGCACAGATTCGGTTTTAGAATTCCAGGATACATAACGTATAGGTGACGATTTGCCACTCACGGGATAAAAGCTAAGGAGATTTTCAGAAAACATGACGGACAAGACGGTGGCCATTTTTGGCAGTGGCGTGGCAGGACTTTCGGCCGCCCTGGAGTTGGCTCAATTTGATATTCCTATCAAGATTATAGAAAAATCTGATTTTACCGGCGGTCATGCCATCCAGTTTGCGTGCAAGGCCACAGATAAATGTGTAAAGTGTGGTGCCTGTCTTGTGGAAGATAAACTAAATCAGGCACTGCAGAATTCCAGGATCAAAATCCTAACAGGTAGCCGGATCGAAAGTATCTCTAAAACCGAGCGATATGCAATACGCCTGAATCAGAAACCCAAATATATCGATGCCAAAAAATGCAACGCCTGTGGTGCCTGTTTATATCAGTGCCCGCAAGACGGAGCCATCGTCCAGGGTACGTCCCGCAACCATTCGCCTTTCTTCGCCATCAATGAAAAAGAATGCCGGTATCTGGTGGATCAATCCTGCAGCCTCTGCCAGGAGGCCTGTCCGGAAAAGGCCATTGCGCTTGATGTCCGTGGCGATCAGGTTGACTGCGAAGCCGATGCAATTGTTTGGGCCACGGGGTTTTCGTTGTTTAATCCTCAAAATAAGCCATACGGGTATGGGGTCTTCAAGAATGTTGTGACGAACATGGAACTGGAAGGCATTTTACGCAGGGAAGGGCGGGTGATTAGACCATCGGATGGTCAATCCGCTCGAAAGATTGCCTTCATCCAGTGTGTTGGTAGTCGGGATGCCAAACTGGATCATTTATGGTGCTCCAAGATTTGCTGTGGATCGGCCTTGCGCATGGCAGGGCTGATTAATACCAAACAACCGGAATCTGAAATTTCTTTTTTCTATATCGATGTGCAAACCTTCGGCCGGGATTTTATTCCTTTTTACCGGCGGGTTCAAGAAGAAGTGCGGATGATAAGGGCTATTCCCGGAGATATTTTTGAAACGCCGGAAGGGCAGTTGCGGGTCACCTATATTACCGGTGAGACCCACGAAACAATTGAAGAAATCTTTGATTGCGTTGTGCTTTCCGTCGGTTTGCAGCCTTGTGAAGAAAACATAGAAATGACCGGGCAGCTGAATTTTAAGGTGAGTGACAGCGGCTTTCTTGTGCCTTCAGAAATCGCCGATGAGGCGTCTAACAACGGGATTTTTAGTGCCGGTGCGGTTGGCGGACCGATGGGTATTGCTGAAAGCATTGCCAGCGCCGGTGAGACATCTCTCAGAGTATTGAAATATTTAGGTTTTTAATGGTGGCACCTTTTACTGGAAAAACGTTGCTGATCGGAAGCGGGGCGTGTGCGCGTCGCATTGCTGAAGATATATGGACTCAGACCTCGGATTTGATCATTGCATCGACAGGGGAAAATTTCGGTTTGTCGACCAGGCCTGTTCCGGTGGCCAAGACTGAAGAAGGGAATAAAATATTTACGAGGACAAAAGTACATTCCTGCCGGGGCACGGTGGGCGACTTTAAAGTGGTCCTTGAGTGCAACGGCAAAAAAAGAACCGCCGCCGTGGCGAAGGTTATAATTGCCGAAGATGAAAAGCGTATACCGGGCTTTTCCTCCTACGGCTTAACCCGGACGGCTAAGGTCATGGCACTTTCCCAGCTTGAGGAACTGTTGCCTGAGCTATCCGAAGATAGAAGCCTGATTTCCGCAATAAAAACAGTTGTTTTCCTTGTAGGGATTGATACGGAAAGCAATTCCGTTATCTTTGAAGAGATCATGCAGTCCTGTTTAAAGCTGCAGGCGTTACAGAAACTGAAGATTTACATTCTGACCAAAAATCTGAAAGTGGCTGCAAACGGTCTTGAAAAAATGTATCGGGCAACAAGGGACGCCGGCGTTATTTACATCAAATTTACCCATACCCCGCCGGACATTATTCAGCTGGCAGACGGCAGTGTCTGCATTGAATTCACGGATGAGATTACCGGGAGAAGGTTAAAACTGGCAGCGGATTTGACGATCGTCGAAGAAAAAATTATACCTTCTGATTACTCAGCTGATCTGGCCCGAATTTTTGAACTTGAGGAAGATTTGAACGGATTTCCCCAGGGTGACAATGTGCACCGATTGACGGTTTTTACAAATCGCAAGGGAATACTGGTTGCCGGTGCAGCCAGAGGTGTGCAATCACTTCCCGATCAGTTTGCCGATGCTGACAATGCAATCCTGTCGCTTCGCAACATTGAAAAGCAACCTGCTGATCAGATTGCGGGTAAGGCCCAAATTGAGAACGGAAAGTGCGTACGCTGCCTGACCTGCTATCGTCTCTGTCCTTATAGAGCAATCCAGTTCAATACCCGCGTTTCGATTGCGCCGGCAGCATGTGAAGGTTGTGGCATTTGCCTGGCAGAATGTCCACGGGACGCAATCAGCTTGGTGGATCAAATACGAATCACCGATTCCGGGGTGCCTGTTACTGAGGTCATACGGTCGGCTGGAGAATCTTTTATACCATCGATCACGGCTTTTTGCTGCAGTCGTTCTGCCGTCAGCGCCGCACAGCTAGCAGCTTGTATGGGGAAAACGTTGCCGCGCGGGTATCAGATTGTCGAAGTGCCATGCGGTGGCAGCGTATCTTTGAGTCAAATTTTAACAGCCTTTAACAGTAATGCTGACGGTGTAATGATTTTAACCTGTCACGAGGGGAACTGCCATTCCGAGGTGGGACCCAGGTATGCTCAGCAACGGGTGGAGCAGATCCGGGAGCACTTTAGATCCATCGGTATAGAAGGCGACCGACTCGTTAAAAAGACCCTGGCGTCCAACATGGGGGTTGAGTTTGCTGGAACCCTAGTTGAATTTGAAAATCAGCTTCTGGCAATGGGTCCGATTAGGTCGAAGTCTGAAAAAGAATAGGGGGAGGTAAAAATATGCCCGATTCATCTGAAGTGATTGATTTAGCCTGCTTGGACCATGAGAAATTTAAAAACTGGCCGTACTCACAGGGTTATTGTATTACCTGCGGTATGTGCGCCAGCTCGTGTCCGGCGTCGGGTATCGATGGATTTGATCCTCGCAAACTGATTCGCATGATTTCTCTAGGACTTGAGGACGCGATAACGGAATCCCGTTGGCCCTGGATTTGCACCATGTGTGGTAAGTGTGAAAATGTTTGCCCTATGGAAATCGACATAGCCGATGCCGTACGTAACATCCGTGCGTTGCGTGAGCGCGAAAAGGTCCCGGGAATCCTGCATAAAGGACTTACCGCCGCCTTGGAAACCGGTAATAATTTGCGATTGCCCAAGGAGGATTATATCTTTATTCTAGAAGATGTTGCCGAAGAAATTGCAGAAGAGCCCGGATTTGAGGGCTTTCATGTGCCTGTCGACAAAAATGGTGCCAACATCCTGACCACTATTCACAACAAACTGGTCAATACCCATACTGACGACCTCAAGCACTGGTGGAAGATATTCCATGCTGCCGGTGAGGAATGGACCGTTGCTTCTGAAAACTGGGAAGGGACCAGCTGGGGATATTTCACTGGTGACGACGAGGCCATGAAAGTCATGACCAGGCGTATCTACGAGCAGATGCAGCAACTTGATGTCAAGAACCTTCTGTGGCCCGAATGAGGCCATGCCTATCTGGCGACCCGGTCGGGTCTCGAAAAACATTTTCCACAAGCTTTTGAAAAATTCGGATTTATCACTGTTTTTGAATTGCTTGCGCAATACATAAAGGAAGGCCGTATTAAACTGGACCGATCCAGATTTAAGGAACTGGCAACCTATCATGATCCCTGCAATTACGGCCGCAAAGCTCAGCGACGCTTCGGGTATGGTTTTTTTAAAGAACCGCGCTGGATTCTGGAGCAATGCATGCAAAACTGGGTGGATCTCTATCCAACCCGCATGGATCAAATCTGCTGTGGCGGCGGAGGTGGTGCGCTGGTAACAGGCTACGACAAAGAACGCATTTTTTACGCCAGAAAAAAGATGGATCAGATCAAGGCCAGTGGCGCAAAAATGCTTGTTGTTCCCTGCCATAGCTGTCATGGTCAGTTTAACAACATTAAAAAAGAGTACGGGATGGCGGATCTCGAGGTTAAATATTTGTGGGAACTGGTGGCCGATTGTCTGATTCTCTAGCAAGGGTTCATCTGATACAGAAAATCGTTTTTTGCAATCAGTTTGCCACTTTCAAACATCTTCAGCTTTGGTTAAAGGTTTGGATGCACCCGCCGATATTAAATCCATCACATTGAATTTGGGCTCAATTTTGTATTGCATTGAGATTAACGCTGAGCGATTTGTGAATAATAGCGGGGCAAGGTTGAAGAATGCAGATTGATATGCCAAAGTATGAAGTTAGAAGTGCTGATGGGGGACGATGGGAAGATGTCTCTGAGAAAAATTTCATGGAAACCTTGGCGGACATCTTCGACCAAGTTACTCCAATTATGAATGACATTTTGCATGGAAAAGAGGTCCCTACTCCTAATGGCATTTACCGATTAAAAAACTGAATACTATTCCATCTACCCACTGTCCTGACCCGAATGTAAACGAAAATCCTGGATTAGGAATTTTTAAGCTTAAAATAAAGTTTTCCGGCAATAATTTCAGCTTCCACTTTACCTTCCTTTTGAAGATCTTCCACTTCTGATAGAAAAAAATCATAGTTGTAGCCGGGAAATTCCTTTGACAATTGTTTTGTTAAATCGTGATATGGTATCGGGCTACCCGATTTTTTGAGTACTTCAAATATTTTTTCGAAAATTTCAGTATTTTTCCGGTTTTCCGCAGCATCGGTTTGGGGCGAAAGATTAGCCGGGCTATTGACTTCAGCCGGCGATCGAGCATCAGCTGTTATTTCATTGTTTATATGGGATCCCAACTTAAATTTAAAAGGTTGGATATCTTCAGAATCTTCAGACTGCCAGACTAAGCGCTGACTCATAATATCCAGTTTATTATTTAATCTATTTAATACCCTTTTTATGCTTCTAACCCTTACTATTATAAAAGCACCGAGCAAGGTTAGGACTAAGAGTATCACCAAAGCACAAATCGATAGGAAAGGGGGTAAACCGGTTATAACTGCCAGCTGTTTAAAAATATTAACTGTCATTATCTCCAAGCGTTGATGTCTTTTCTGAAAGCGCTTCGATTAATATTTTCACTTTTTTGCTTATTATAATGGTTTCGTTATTAATTGCGCTAACAGAGATTAACAGCAGAGAAATAAATATTATAAAAAAAATAGTAGCCGTCCATATTAAAATAAAGGTTCCTAGATTTAACCGTCCGATAAAATTTAATAATTCTATCATATTTTTAAGAAGCAAAACTGTGTTTGTATTTACCGATAAAAATGTAGCTACTGCACTTCTTGGCTATGGAATTATTATTTTGAAACACATCTAGTCCAAAAGGGTATAATTTGCCAAGGTCATTGGTATCGATAAAAATTTGAATAAAATCCTTACCATTCCTCTTAAGCGTATTGATCAATTCATAGGCTGAATTGCCATCAAAATCACCATATAACTGCAAATGAAGGCTGTCTTTGTTGCGATAGGACAAAAGTTGGAAATTAGATGCCATTGATATGCTCCTTTCAATCCATTAAATTCGTCTTTTTAGCATAAATAAAGAGATCCCCGCGATGTTGGTGAAAAATTCTTGACCGACCGAACTGCGAATGACTGAAATTGCACCGTATTTTTGCCAAATGCAAATACCATGCAAATATCGGTCGATTTGAGCGGGATATTATTAACAGTGGGATTACAGGGGATTAATTTAAATTCGGTTGAAAAGAGAGAACAAAATTGGGAATAAAAGTATCTAAATATTGTGTAATAAGGACCATATCCAGGATAAATTATAAATAAAGAACCACTCTGCCGTACGAGAGATTTGCTAAACTATAGATTGAGCGGTTCTGCCTTCTATAGGTGCTTCGGTTTTGAGTTATTCGAACCTGAGTCTATTAAGCCTAACCTTACTACCGAAGGGCTCAGGATCGAACGACCGCCCTCGACATGTTCGGGCCTGAGCATGTCGACGGCAGCCGAGCATTTTTTTTACAGGATCTGCCTGCAAGTTATCTTCTAATGTCGACCTTTTCTATCACCACATCTGTTAACGGGCGATCACCCGGGCCGGTTTTCGTCGATCCGATTTTTTTTACGATATCCATGCCTTTGGTCACTTTCCCGAAGACAGCATGTCGATTGTCAAGGTGAGGGGTCGGGCCTAGTGTAATGAAGAATTGACTGCCATTAGTGCCCGGTCCCGCGTTTGCCATGGAGAAAATGCCTTCACTATCATGTCTCAGTGACGAGCTGAATTCATCTTCAAATCGATATCCCGGATCACCGGTGCCGGTCCCCAGAGGGCATCCACCTTGAATCATAAAACCGTCGATGACACGGTGAAAGATCAGTCCGTCATAAAAATTTCCGGACCTATCCGTTTTTTGTCGGCCTTCCGCCAAGTTAATAAAATTCCAGACCGTTTCAGGACATTCTTTGGCAAAGAGTTCGCCTTCAAAAGTTCCCAAGTTGGTTGTAAATATGGCGGTGACCTTTTCAAGATCTTCCTTGTAGTCGCTTTTCGTATTGCTCATAATAGTCTCCTTATGAAACACAATGGCTAAGGTTAAAATGGGTTAAGGCGTATCAGGTACGTCACAAAGTACCAAACATATGATGGCCGATATGTTTTTCGATTTTTACATCAACTATTCTATTTTTCAGATTATCGCCGGCATCAATCAAAACCGGTACATAATTTGAAGAGATCCCTTTTAGTAAATTCGTTGAAGCCTCCCTGTTAGTTTCGACGAGGATTGGTAATACCTGCCCGATAAACCCCCGGAAGAATTCCTTCCTTTTGTCATTGCCGAGTATTCGCATCCGTTCACATCGTTTTTTGATAATGCTTACATCAACTTTATCCGGTAAATCGGCAGCCTTGGTTCCAGGCCGGGCGGAAAACGGAAAAACATGCAGATAGCTGATCGGCAGTTTTTTAATCAGGCTATAGGTATTCTCAAATGCCGAATCGCTTTCCCCCGGAAATCCAATGAGGGCATCCACACCGATGGCGGCATCCGGTATGATTTGATGGATTTTATTGATCAATTCGTCAAAAAACTCTGGTGAGTATGGGCGGCCCATATTTTCTAAGATTTTTGGATCTCCGCTTTGAAGCGGAATGTGAAAATGTCGGCAGAATATACCGGATTTTACTACCTGATAAATGATTTTTTCTGTGATTTCAAATGGTTCAATTGAACTCAGACGAACCCTGTCGATAGGCAATAACTCCGCAATACGTTCCATGGCTGTCGCAAGATTTGTTTTAGGAAAGAGGTCATGACCATAAACGCCGAGATGGATTCCTGTCAGCACAACTTCCCGGTAACCGGCCTTAGCCAGTTTTCCGATATTGGCCAATACCTCTTCAAGCGGCATACTGCGGCTGCGACCGCGCGCATGGGGCACAATACAATAGGTGCAAAATGCATCACAACCATCTTGAATTTTTAAGAATGGCCGTGTTCGGGGGACGGCATTTGCTATAGACATTGATGCAAAAGGACGATTTTTGTTTATGCCACCACCGATTGCAATCGTATGTCCATGTGCTCGCATTTCGGCTTTGCAGATCATGCGGCCGATATTGTGCTTTTCACCATGGCCGACAATGTAATTTACGCCCTCAATCATCTCAATTTCTTGTGGTGCCGTCTGAGCATAGCAGCCTGTTACGACGATATTTGCACTGGGATTGGCGCGGATCGCCCGGCGCACCGCCTGTCGTGACTGCATCGCGGCTTTTTGAGTCACGGCACAGGTATTGACGATACAAATATCAGCCGTTTCCAGGTCACCGGCCGTCAGCCACTTTGAAGACATCAAATTTTGTGCAATTGCTTCCGATTCGGCTTGGTTGACTTTGCACCCCAAAGTTGTGATCTTAAATTTGGACATATTTTGAAATAGGTTGAACGGTTCAGGGTTCAACGTTCCGGGTTGAAAAAAAAGGAATCCCTTCAATGGGTGAGTCATATCCCGGTATTATGGGTTAGGATCCTTTTACGGTGAATCAGCCGTTCGGGCTGATCCATCCTCCTCCCAATATCTCATCATCCTGATAAAAAACGGCACCCTGACCGGGCGTTACTGCCGATTGAGGATTTTTAAAACGAACCATCGCTGTGGATTTAGCTTGTGGAAAAACCATGGATGCTGCTTCTTTACTGCGATACCGAATGCGGGTGTGTACTTCCATAGGTGTGGTTGGTTCTTTGCCAATCCAATTAATCTCTACCACCTTGCATTCAGATGACATCAAGTCCTTTTTGGTGCCCACCGTCAGGCGATTGCGCTCGGTATCCAGACGGATCACATAATAGGGCTCGTCGGCGGGACAATTGATGCCGCGTCTCTGGCCAATGGTAAACAGATGAAGGCCTTTGTGTTCCCCAATGACTTGACCGTTTACATTTTCGATAAGTCCCGGTCTGTACTCAAATCCTTTTTGTGCACCTAAAAATTCCCTGTAGGATATGTGCTTTATAAAGCAAACATCCTGGCTTTCATCGCGAGTCGCCGGCTGCAGTCCTTTTTGTGCCGCCATTTGTTTTACCTCTGTTTTCTGCATATCTCCCAGGGGGAAACTGGCATTTTCAAGTTGTTGCTGAGTTAGACGGGCCAGGAAATAGGATTGATCCTTCTGGCTGTCGAGTCCTTTGAGCAGATGAAAATTTCCGCTTGTATCCTTTTTTATTCTGGCATAGTGTCCGGTCGCCAATTTTTGAGCTCCCAGACGATGCGCGTGGGAAAGTATTCGGCCAAATTTAATAATGGGATTGCAGCACATGCACGGGTTAGGCGTTTGGCCTTTACTATAGGTTTGGGTAAAATAGTCGACAATTTTCTCCTGAAATTCAGATCGGATATCAACTATTTCGATAGGTATTCTTAGTTGCTTGCCGATATTAAGGATTTTTAATCGGTTATATTTTTTGAGGTGCTGGGCATAATCTAAGTCTGTTTCAAATCCGGTAATAAAGTGAATCCCGACAATATCCTGTCCCTGTTCTTTTAGAACACAGGCCGCCATCAGCGAATCGACACCACCGCTTATGGCAACCGCGGTTTTTTTTTTCATTCAAATAAAGCCCGGTCTGCCGGGCGGATTTCCATGGCCCGGGGTGGGCAGGCAGGCACGCACAGCTCACACACGCTGCATTTTTCCCGATCAAAGATAACCTTCATTTCCGGCCGCTGAACCGCAAGGGCACCGGTGGGGCATACCGCCGTGCATGCTCCGCAGTCGGTGCATTTATTATGATCACGTTTAATTTCCTGGGAAGCATTTTTTACATGCACCCCCTGGGCTTTTAAAAACTTTACCCCGTCTTTGAAATTTTTTTTCGTACCGGACAATTCAAGCGCCATCACACCTTCTTTGCGAGGTAAAATGGCAGCATTGAGAATATTAAAAACCAGATCGAAATCTTTGGTTAAATGGTAAACAACCGGCTTTTGCACTTCGGTTTTCGGAAATCGAAGAATGAGTATCTTAGAATACACATAAACCTCCAGCAGCATCTTTAAATAATAATCGAATCAACCAATCTAATGGCAAACTAATGCGCTGTCAACATATAGTGTTTTAGACAACGATTCTTAGCTTAGATTTCGACCTTATACCCTAATCGAGTGCCAGTATTTCGGAGTTCCCCGTCATCTGCTGAATGAGACAAGGAAGAGGGGAACGAATAATTTTACCATCCTATCTAGTTGATTCATTCGCTATTTTCGCTTATCATTCTATTATGAATCGATTTGCCTATCGAACAACAGGACTCGCCATAAAGGCCATTTCCAATCTGTCCAAGGCGAATATTTCACTGCACGGTCAGGAGAATATACCTGAAGGGTCGGTCATATTCGTAATCAACCACTTTACTCGTCTTGAAACCATGCTGATACCTGCTCAGATTTTCACCCTGACAAAAGTGCCGGTTTGGTCGTTGGCGGACTATGGGCTATTTACCGGTGCATTGGGCGGTTATCTTGATAAACTTGGCGCAGTTTCAACCAAAGACCCCGACAGGGACCGTCTCATTGTCAAATCGCTGCTCACCGGCGAGGCTAATTGGATTATATTTCCCGAAGGCAGAATGGTAAAAAACAAAAAGATCATCGAAAAGGGTCAGTTTATGATCTCATGGGCTGGTGGGAAGCACCCTCCCCATACCGGAGCAGCGACCCTGGCCATACGCACGGAATTTTATCGACAGCGTTTGCGGCGTCTTTCCGAAGAGAAACCGGATGAAGCCGAGTATCTGATGGAGCTCTTCCATATTGAATCACTTGAACCCGTTTTAAATCGATATACCTATATTGTACCGGTTAATTTGACATATTACCCCATCAGAGCTCAGGAAAATATTTTGAGTAATCTGGCCGCTAGATTGGTGGACGACCTGCCTGATCGAGCCCTGGAAGAGCTCATGACCGAAGGTTCCATGCTGATTTCGGGGGTGGATATCGACATTCGATTTGGGAATCCGATCCTGATTGGTGAATGCCTTGAATGTACGATCATTGAAACTGACATTCAGGCAAAAAGAAGAATCAACTTTGATGATCCGGTCGCCTCAAAAAGCGCCATGCGCAAAGAAGCGCTGAAGCTGATGCAGTTATACATGACCGATATTTATGGTTTGACCACTGTGAATCTGGATCATGTTTTCGCCTCAACACTTCGTTTCTTGCGGGTTAAGCAAATTGATGAATTTGATTTTCGCAGAAGGGTTTTTCTGGCTGTCACGCGAATTCAGCAGCATCAAGGTTTACATCTACACACCAGCCTTGAGGAAGATCCGATCCATTTGCTGACCGATGACCGATTCAGTAAAGTAGAGGATTTTATCGCAATTGCTTTGGATAAGGGAAATTTGAAAAGAAACAATGACAGACTGATTAAAGATCAAACCACATTTACTTCTGCCTACGATTTTCATCGTGCCCGCATCGACAACCCCATAGATGTTATCGCCAATGCCGTAGAACCCCTCACACCGTTGCAACGAACCGTGCGGCAGCTTGCCTTGCAGCCAGGATTCTGGATCCGAAGAAAGGTAGCCAAATATCTCATGGAGCAGGCTGTTGCCGAATATAAAAAGGATTATAAACAGTATTATCTGGAGGGCGAATCAAAATCCATGGAAGTCGGGATGCCGTTTCTTGTCAAAGGAAAATCTAAAAACGTTGGCATATTGCTTTCTCACGGTTATATGGCAGCGCCCATGGAGGTTAGGTACTTGGCGGACTACTTGGGCGGTATGGGTTTTTGGGTCTATGTTCCCCGTTTAAAAGGCCATGGCACCTCCCCCGATGACCTTGCAACGCGATCTTACAAGGATTGGGTGGAATCCATCAATCGGGGCTATGCACTCATAAGCAGTATTTGTCGTAAGGTTGTAGTGGGTGGATTCTCCACCGGGGCGGGCCTGGCGCTGAATCTGGCCACCAGGGTAAATGAGATTGCCGGGGTTTTTGCTGTTGCCGCCCCCATGACACTTAAGGATTTTTCGGCCAAATTTGCTCCGGCGTTGGACATCTGGAATCGAATCATGGATAAGACCTATCACGTTGGACCCAAAAAAATATTTGTCGAAAATAAGCCGGAAAATCCTCACATAAATTATCTGCGCAATCCGATTTCCGGGGTTAGAGAACTCGCACGGCTAATGGATGACCTCGAACCCAGATTGGCGGATTTGAGCAAACCAGCGTTGATTATCCAATCCCGCCGAGATCCGGTAGTTCATCCAAAAGGATCCAGAAAAATTTTTGAACTTATCGGTACCCAGCAAAAAGAGTATCTTTTGGTTAATTTGAATCGCCACGGTATTCTTCTGGGAGAAGGTTCTCAGAGAGTACATAAATTCATCGGTGATTTTGTTAAAACGTTTTAACGAATATGATATTACCTTTATGATATCACCTCCCAATGCTGTCTGAGATGCTCCCCCTTTTATTCCAAATTGACTTATAATCATTTCGGTTGTGTATCATTCGGATAGTTCTAAAGATTTATTGACCGAAATTTTGACATAATCGATTATTTTTATTAAAATAAATAGAAAATAGCGAAATTGTTACATTCACAAATTCGCCGTCATTGCCAAAAAAAGGTATAATTTACGATGCTGGCATTCGATTTAGCAAAATGCACGATTCTCATTTTACTTGTTCTTCAATCCGCCTGTACCCAATTTCGAATCCCGAATATTGTCACTGCCGAGGAGGGAATGGTCAGCGAATGCAGTTACTTAGACACCATTTCAGAAGTTTCGGATCCGGGCAAATTGGCGTTTCTTCCCAAATACATTAACCCGTATGACGGCGAACTTAAGGTACTGGAACGTGCGAGTGCGATGGGGGGCAGTCACATTGTCTGGATGTATAACTATCCCATCGGTTCGTCCGCGTCCGTATACCGCTGTACCGATTAACAGGTTCGGCTCTATCGGCTCATCAAATCCATCAGGTAGATACTGAAATGAATAACAGAAAAATGTACAATACAACGTTAGATTCGGATTTAATAAGACAAATTAAGATACTTGCAGCACAACTGGAAAAGCGGCAAAATGATTTACTGGAAGAGGCCATTCAGGATCTCCTCAATAAATATCAGCGCAAAGTCGATCCATAATACGGCTAAACCATTTCAGCTTGGCAGGATTTTAGATGAAATATTTGGTAGGGTGTTCTGAGATCTACGATTAGAGCTCACATGATTATTTATTAGTTGGAGTCCTCCTCGATTGGGATCTAAGAAATTCTATTCCGAAAACCACAGTTTAGATATTGTTGACTGGTTGGATCACAAACCATAAATATTCAACTTATTTGTGTTACCTTTTTGGTGATACAACGACGAGGTAGAAGAATTTAATGGAATCAAACCCTGAAAGAAGAGATAGAACACGCTTTGAACATGAGTGTAAAATAACACTGGAAAATAGCAACATTGGCATTCTGCGTAACTGCGCGATGTATAATTTTAACAATAACGGCCTATACATTGAGGCTGACACTCAGCTGGAATCGGAAACAGAACTTCGCATCGGCATTAAAAATTCACCTTTTGCAGCTGAACCCGATAAATTCGAAAGCTATCGCGGCATCATTAAGTGGCGCAAGGAATTAAAACGATCTTCCTATTATTTCGGCTATGGCGTCGAACTAATAAAGGATGATGCTGAAAAGCAAAACCAGGATCAATTTCAATGGTCAAGAGAAAATGCGCGCAAAGCAGTATCTATTCCTATCAAATTCGAATACCAAAACCTTACCTACGAGGGAACTACGGAAAATGTTAGCAGTGACGGCATTTCGATTAAAACCAAGCATCCTGCCATGGTGGGGCAACAAATCACTGTTCAAATTCCGCTAAAAAAGAAGGGCAAAATCGCTAGACTTCAAGGCAAAGTTTCCTGGTCCAACCGGGATGGCTTTGGTGTTAAATTTTTACGGTCAAAATGAATTTAATCCTTGACATGTCACTACGTGGTATTATCGTTTTACATGGCAGCTGTTGCTGCTAAGTTGTTAATAGGTTAACTATCTAAACTAACCCTTAACACTTTCCTCTATCCGGGGCGGTTCATTCCCCATGAACCGCCCTTTTTTTATTGTACCCAGACTGTTTCATTTGCTGTACAATCAGGCGGTTTATTGCGACGAACACCTTGCATCAGTATCCGGACTTCCTATTTCCGTGCAATCGCTTTATATTGAAGTAGCTAACATTATTTTTACGATATGAATTAAAAATTATATATAATACAAATTGATTAGGTCTTTATAAATAAATCGTTACATGAGGTTATGATGTCTGAAACCGGATTCCTGGAAATCTTTTCCGACTATGTCTGACCCTGGTGCTATTTCATTACCGGGCGTATTGAACAGTTGCAAATAGAATTTGATATCGATATTAAGTGGACAGCTTTTCCGCTGCATCCAGAGACGCCTACGGCAGGACTGACCCTCGAGGAACTCTTTGCAGGTCGGCCGGTCGACATCAAACAGGTTTTAGAACGTTTAAACCGCACCGCCAGGGATCTCGGCTTACCGTTTGGAAAGCGGAAAAGAACCTACAACAGTCGTCTTGCCCATGAGCTTGGCAAACTGGCCGAAGAGCAGGGATGCGGTCAACGATACCACATGGCGGCTTTTAAAGCCTATTTTGCCAAAGGATTGAACATTGGTTTGCAATCGACCCTATTGGATCTGGGAACATCGGTTGGGCTGCCGGCGCAACAAGTTCTGGAAGTACTTGAAAAAAGGACCTTTGAAGATGCTGTTGACAAAGATTGGAAGCGTTCATATCAATCGGGTGTCACAGCGGTGCCAACCTTTATGATCAATGGAATATCGCTTGTCGGGGCTCAACCTTATGAAAAGCTGGCTCAGTTGATGGAAAGCAGTGGCATCATGAAACGGGCCTGAGTTGAAGGTCTATGTGAATAATCTCAGCAAAATTGGAATTAATTTTTCAATCTACTCTATTGTTTTTTGGCTGGCGGTTGGATTGATGGCCTGACCGCGGCAATATAGTAGAAGGTTTCTTTTTCTGGAAAAAATACTTATAAAACCAAATTAAGACATATTGTTGAAATCCGAAGTTAAACCACTACATGAACACGATTGCCCTCATCATCCTTGCCACCATCATTTTTGACTATGCCCTTAATGGCGTGGCTGACTACCTCAATCTAACCAGGCTGCGAGACGACCTGCCGGAATCTTTTCGGGGAATATATGACCCGGATCGTTATCGGAAATCTCAACGATATTTGAAAGCCAACACCCGTTTTGGTTGGATTACGGCAACGTTTGATGTTTCCGTGATACTGATCTTTTGGTTTGCCAAAGGCTTTCCGCTGTTAGATGAATGGGTGCGCTCCTTCGCCTTCGGTCCGATTATTACGGGCTTGATCTACATGGCGGTTCTTTTGTTGATCAAAGGCCTGCTCTCGCTCCCATTCAGTATATATGCCACGTTTGTGATCGAAGAACGTTTCGGGTTCAACCAAACCACCTGGCAAACATTCGTGATGGATTTGGTGAAGGGGCTGTTGCTATCGGTTCTACTGGGGGCACCGCTATTGGCCGGGATTCTGGCATTTTTCGTGTATGCCGGCACCAATGCCTGGTGGTATTGCTGGGTGGCCGTTACCCTATACATGCTTGGCGTTCAATTCATAGCACCGACCTGGATCATGCCGCTATTTAACAAGTTCACTCCCTTGGAATCCGGCGAGCTTAAATCCGCCATTCTCTCATATGCCGGCTCTATTAATTTTCCGATTGAAAATGTATACGTCATGGATGGATCCCGACGTTCTAGCAAATCCAATGCTTTTTTTACCGGATTTGGAAAACATCGGCGGATTGTCCTTTTCGACACGTTGATCAAACGGCATACAACCGGCGAACTGCTTGCTGTTCTAGCTCATGAAATGGGTCATTATAAAAAAAAGCACATTTTCCAGACCATGGTCCTCGGTTTTTTGCAAATGGGAATTATGCTATATTTGCTGTCAATTTTCATATCCTATCAGGGACTATTTGATGCCTTTTATATGCCGCAACAGTCCGTATACGCCGGTTTGATTTTTTTTACGATGTTGTACTCACCGCTTAGCTTTTTTATCGGAATATTCACGCAGATGCTCTCGCGCAAAAACGAGACCGAAGCGGACCGATTTTCGGCAGAGACCACCCACGATCCCCAATCCATGGTGGCGGCGTTAAAAAAGCTCTCCGTCCATAACTTGACCAATCTCATGCCGCATCCCTTATACGTTTTTCTTAACTACTCTCACCCGCCGGTATTGCAACGGATAAATGAGCTTCATGGGCAATTGGCCGTACCTGATTGAATGATTTCGCCTATTCGGGCAACATATGTCAAAGCGGATTTCCAGGCCAGCCGAAAGAGCAAAATAATTGAAAACATTGCCGTTTATCCGATTGACAAAGCGGTGAGCCGACAACGTTTTGATGCCGCCTTGTGGCGGTCCGGTCTTGCCAAGGCAGCGGTGGCTGCCCTTGAAAACGATATCGCTGTTCCATACCGACCTCAAGGGCCCTTTCGGATGCTGGTGAAAATGAGTGCTGGTGAGATGGTTGCACGAAAAATTGCCCATCGCTGGAAACTGGATTGCCGTCAGGATGAAATACTTATAAATACCGGCGACATGCACGAGCTGTTCATGCATTTGATTCGAATCTGCTACCTCACCCCACTCGTGGAAAAAATGCTGCCGCTTAGCCTTGCGGCATATAATCTGTGGGGCCGGTTCGGACTCGCCTGGATGCGCCGGCAGATCCGACATGATGACTAGTTTGATGATTCCCTAATTTGGGACCAATTATCTAAAAGAGTTGTAATTGCCCGGCCTTTGGTTTTTTTGCACGAGTGGGTGTTATGTCCTGCCAATCACCCTCATAATTTTCCGGGGGAACATCCGAATAGGTCACTGCCATGGAATTCTCATCAATCTGTTCGATGCTATCCAAAGGATTGAAAAAAAGCTCAATTTCCTGACGGGTTATCACTGAAAACTTATAGTTCCTGTTCAAATATTTAGGGGTTCCTTTTTCTTTAGAACGTTCTCGTACAAACTCGAGATGGTTTAAGATCCTCTGATGGATACGGTCATTGGAAGCATCAATGACCGTATCCTTGATGGAAAAAATCTGATCCCGAAAACCGGGTTCGATTTCAAAGCCGATGCTATTTCTGGCCGATGCCATTGCGGCTGCCATGGTGGTTCCGGTACCTAAAAATGGATCCACCACCGTATCGCCCTTGGCTGAGTACATATTGATAAGACGGTAGGCCAACTCAAAAGGAAAGGCCGCACTTCTCAACCTGGCAGCGCTATTTTTCATCTTCTGGGTGGTTCCGATTAAACCAAACCACACATCCGAAAACCAGCGGTTTCTTTCTTCCCAGAAGAATGCGCCTTCCCGTCGGGTTTGTTTTGTCCGGGCACTGATAAATTCTCTTTTAGAGCCTTTGCGCAGGATGAGAATATATTCATGCTCCAGGGTAACGTAGGCTCCGGCCGGCAGCATCCCCGACCCCATAAACTTATTGGGGGCGTTGGTTGGCTTGCGCCACAAAATCAGGGGCAGGGCGTTGAAGCCGATTTTCAGCATGGCCGTCAGGATTCTGGAGTGATTGGGATAGAGCCTGAAGTCCCCATCGATGGTTCGGACGGCATCGCCGATGTTGATGCAGGCAATACCGCCGTCTATCAAAATTCGATGAATTTGCTTCCATACCGGGTCGAGTTCCCGGTGCATCCATTCAAAGGCCTCTATACCTTTTTGGTGTTTTAAGGCCGTAGCAATTTTGTTACTTTGGCGTTTGAACATGTCATCCCACATTTCGATCATAGGATAGGGCGGTGAGGTAACCACCAGATGCACACTTGACGAAGGGATGGCACCCATTTTCTTGGAATTTTTAAAAAGAATATTGTGTGTTGTTTTCATCTTATTTATTAGTGTTATATGCTTTTATTAAATTCAAACATGAATAAATTGATCCGCCGGACCTGAAATGATTTAATATTTTCGATTGAATATTCAATGTCCGCCTGAGATGGATCAAATTCAAAGATCTATCAAAAAAACGATGGAGCGAAGCGACTTCCACTGCTATTCGACCTTCAATAGTCTATTTCAGTTTTTCCGAGTTAGGGTGATATTTCACAGTTTTTGCGGATAGTCAAATAGCACTTTTCATTTCAGGAAATGATGTTTATAAAAAGAACCATAACCAAATGGTGTGAGAGGAAATATTAGATTACCATATTTTTATGCGTATACTTAGACAGAAGTGACCAAGGAGACCCATTATGAAAAAATTAACAGTAGAAGACTTGGACATTAACGGCAAAAGCGTTTTGATGCGGGTTGATTTTAACGTGCCGTTGGAGGCCGGAAACGTTGCCAATGACAAGCGTATCAAGGCAGCCTTGCCGACAATCAAATATATTGCAGACAAAGGCGGAAAGCTGGTCCTGATGTCGCACCTCGGCCGGCCGAAAGGATCAAGAATTCCCGAGATGTCCTTGAGGCCTTGCGTGGCGGTACTAAGCCGGCTGTTGGGCAAAGAGGTCGCCTTTGTCGATGACTGCATCGGAGAGGCCGTTGAAAGCGCCGCAGACGGGCTTAATAACGGAGATGTTCTGCTACTTGAAAATCTTCGCTATTACAAAGAGGAAACGGACAATGATCCCGAGTTTGCCGGAAAACTTGGCAAACTCGGCGACGTTTATGTCAACGATGCCTTCGGGAGCGCCCATCGGGCCCACGCCTCCACCGAGGGGGTGACCCATTTTTTCAAACAGTGTGCCGCAGGATATCTCATGGTGAAAGAACTCGACTACCTTGGAACGGTAATGGAAAATCCTGCAAGGCCGTTTGTCGCCATCCTCGGCGGGGCCAAAATATCCGGTAAAATCGATGTCATTAACAACTTGCTGCCCAAGGTGGATAAGGTAATTATTGGAGGTGGTATGGCCTACACTTTTTTTAAAGCCAGGGGCCTTGAAATTGGCAACTCTTTGCTTGAAGCGGATAAGGTGGCGGTTGCCAAAGAAATTTTGGCACAGGCCGGCGATAAGCTTGTTTTACCCGTTGATTGCATGGTTACCGATTTTTTCGATTTTGAGTCCCGCCAAATCGGCACACTGAAGGAGGTCGGTGCAGAGGCCATTCCTGCCGGTTGGCAAAGCCTTGATATTGGGAGCAAATCAATCAATAAATTTCGTTCCGTGCTCGAAGATGCCAGAACCGTTGTCTGGAACGGCCCCATGGGGGTGTTTGAAATAGAGGAAACCGCTCGGGGAACTTATGCCATTGCCGATTTATTGTCCCAGGTGACCGCTAAAGGGGCTACTACCGTAATCGGTGGCGGCGATTCGGCCGCGGCCGTTAATAAGGCCGGGGTGGCCGATAAAGTATCGCATGTCTCCACCGGCGGCGGGGCCTCGCTGGAATTTATTGAAGGCAAAACCTTGCCGGGGGTTGCGGCGCTGACCGATAAGTAGGTGCTAAGTCACTTTCTAAAAATAAAAGGAAGGGAATTTGATTTAATCTTCAAAGTTTGATGTAAAGGAGTTTCTCATGGCCTTAAAAAACGGACCCTTGTTTTTTAGCTATATGGATTTCTCTGTGTTTTCGATGCCCTGGGGTGAGATTTTTCACCGCCATACTTGCGAATGCGAGTTTGAAGCCTTATGCTAAAACACCCAGAATACTACGGAAAGGAGGGGTATTATGACCGATGAAATGAATGCAGTCCAACATCTGGAGGCGGCCGGCCGACTGGTTAAAGAGGAACGTGCTTCCACTTCGGTAGTGGGGAGACCTTTAACGCCCGAGGAAGAACGCCGCTTGCAGGCCCTGGAAAAAGCCGAGGTTGATATTGAAGGTGCCATCGGCCATTTGACGGGCTCGACTGACGGGGACGGGGTAAACCTACCCGCTGATGGCCGCTATGCGATGGGCAATGATGCCTTAACCGTCGAGCTGCGTATCGATCTGGCCGGATCCAATATCATCAGCGGCGATGTTTTTTCGGCGGTGGGTGGTTTTCGCGAGTATGTGGCCTCGTTTCGCAGTGAACCCGGCGCGGAAATCACTCCGGTGGATAATCCACTGGAAATCGTTGCCGAAGATCGCGATGGTAAACACGCCCAGGGGGAATTGCTTTTTGGCAGTGTGGGTACAACGGAAATTACCATGACCCTGTTGCTCGACGCGGCGCTAATCGCCTTGCCGGTCAACCGGACCATGACCTTTGCCGGGCGTTTTGAAGGGAATGCCATGCGGGAGCTCGGTGTCGAGCTGGAGTCGGAGATTGGCGTCGACCCGCTGCCGGAATGGGATTTTAACGGCGAAACCATGACGGTGGAAAAATCCTTTGCCAATGCGGGATTTGATGTTTTTAATGTGGGATTTCGCAGTCAGTTTCCCAGCCCCTCTTCGGGTCAATGGGACACCTCGCAGCTTCACGGGTTGATGGCCCAGTTTGCCCAGGAGCCGATCGACCGCAAGTCCTGGAATCTGCACTTGCTGCTCCTGCAGGAATCCACCCTGGCCGGTCTGTTGGGTGTCATGTTTGATTCCGGCGAGGCGGATGTCAATCAATTGCCGCGGCAAGGAGCAGCCGTGTTCCAGCGGCCGATTAAGACCCGCCCGGATTGGCCGCGTAAACTGATTCAGACCACGGTTCATGAGCTCGGCCATGCCTTGAACCTGGCTCACCGGTTCGAGCGTCCGGTGGGACGCGCCGATTCCACCTCGTTTATGAACTACGACTGGAAATATCTGGGCGGAATGAATGCCGACCGGTTCTGGCGCGAATTCGATTTTACCTTTGATGCGGATGAGGTGGCCTTTCTGAGGCACGGCCCCTTGGCCAATATCATTCCCGGCGGGGCTGAGTTTCACACGATTCCCTACTGGGAGAACCCCGATGGCGGCTATGTGCCTTACATTCCCGAAATCCCGTCGGATGACTTCCGAATCCGTCTACTTCCCCCGGCTAGCGGAACCCTCTTTCAGTTTGCCCAACCGGTCCTCCTGACGGCTGAACTGACCAACAATACCGGTCGAACCATGGAACTGCCGCGTTTTTTGCTGGATCCCAAGGCCGGCTTTCTGGAGCTGGTCGTCAAGCGGCGAACCTCGCCGGCGGGCGGAGGGACACCGAGCCCGGGGATGGTTTTTCGACCCATCATCCATCGTTGTTTTGATATGGATCTGGCGGCTGCCGACGTGGTGCCCCAGGGTGGGACGCTGGTCGATAATGTAAACCTGACCTTCGGGTCTGCCGGTTTCACATTTATCGAACCCGGCGAATATGAGGTTACGGCGGTATTTATGTGGCAGAAGGCCTTTAGGGATATACGTACCATCAAGTCGGCACCCCTATCGATCCGCGTTGCCTATCCCAAAACGGATGAAGAGGAAAGGGACGGTCAAGAGCTGTTTCGCCGGGACGTGGGCGTTTTCTTTGCCTTGGGAGGATCCGATGCCCTGTCGGATGCCGAAGATGTCTTGGATGCCATCGTGGATCGTCGCCAACATCGCGCCAAAACCGTTACCGATCCGCTGGTGGCCAATATCCTGCGCAGCAAAGCCATTAATCAGGCGCGCGACTTTATCCTCTACCGAAACGGGAAGTATCGTAAGCGTTCGGCGAATCTTGAAAAAGCACAGGCCATTTTTTCGTCGATCCGCAATGTGGCAAAGAAAATTTTCGATCCCCAGACCAGTTCGGCGACAGCCAAGCTAGCCGCTGCCATTAAAAAAGAGGAGAAGGACAAGAAATAGTGCACATACATAAGCTCGTATGAAACTTCATGGAATGACAAATGACGAATGACGATTGACGAATGGTGGATCTCGCTCTCCGAGGCGTAGGCGCTACAACCCCTACGAGCCGGAGGCTTCGCTCTGCTAATTCAAAAAATAAAATAGAAAGAATTCCTTAATTCGTCATTTGTCATTCGTCACTCGTCATTCGTTATTTTCTTTTAGAGTTTCTTTTTCGATCAGATTGGACGCTAGCGGCCAGAGCCATCGCCTATATCCGGCTCATCCGCGAGTGCGGAAAGGGCGCGCCGCATCTGCCGCAGCGCTCGGCGGATGCGATGTTCGTTTTCTACCAGCGCCAATCGGAGGTAGCCTTCACCTTCTTCGCCGAAACCGATCCCGGATCCGCCGGAAGCGGAGTACTAAAAATATATCACAAAAAAACCCATTAATAGACTCAGCTGAACATCCCACATAAAGGAGCGATTTTACCATGGCACAGGTGATTGCAGACCGGCGCGACATTGATTTTGTTCTTTATGAGCAATTAAAGACAGATGAGATGACAAAACTGGATAAATACAGGGATTTTAATAAAAAAACCTTTGATATGGTTGTCACCGAAGCGCGAAATTTCGCAATAAAGGAGCTGCTGCCGACCAACGCCGAGGGTGACAAGCAAGGGCTTGGCTTTGAAAACGGCCAGGTAAAGGTCCCGGAATGTTTTCATCGCGCCTACGATCTTTTTGTTGAAGGGGAGTGGACATCCTTGACCGAAGATCCGCAATGGGGCGGCCAGGCGGTGCCCCACAACATATCTCAGGCGGTTGCTGAATACCTGTTTGGTGCCAATTGGGCATTGGCAAATTATGTCAGTATGGGCCACGGCACGGGAAAGATGATCGAAATTTTCGGCACCCAAGAGCAGAAAGACATATTCTTAAAAAATTTGTATGCTGCCAAATGGGGCGGCACCATGCTCTTGACCGAATCCCAGGCCGGCTCGGATGTCGGTGCACTGACGACCACCGCGGTCAAGAATCCCGACGGCACTTATGCCATCAGCGGCAACAAAATTTTTATCACCAATGGGGATCATGATCTGGCGGAAAATATCATTCACCCGGTTCTGGCACGGATCGAAGGCGATCCACCGGGAACCAAGGGGATTTCCATATTTATCGTGCCCAAATTATGGGTCGACCAAGACGGCAGCCTGGGCGAACCCAACGATGTGGTGTGCACGGGGATCGAAGAAAAAATGGGGATCCACGCCAGCGCCACTTGCTCCATGACCCTGGGGGGCAAAGGCAACTGTCGGGGATTGCTCCTTGGAGAAGAACGCCAGGGGATGAAGATCATGTTCTACATGATGAATGAGGCGCGGCTGGGCGTTGGATTTCAGGCCTTTGGTTATGCCTCGGCCGCTTATTTGTATGCGCTCAACTATGCCAGAGAGCGGGTTCAGGGCCGGGATCTCGAAAGAGGCAAAGATCCCAACGCTCCCCAGGTGCCGATTATCCGTCATCCGGATGTGCGCCGGATGTTGCTGGGAATGAAAGCCTATGTAGAGGGGATGCGCAGCTTCGTCTACTATGTGGGTCAGTGTCTGGATAAGGAAGCCCTGGCGGCCGACGAAGCTGAAAGAGCGTATTACAAAGGATTCGGCGATTTGCTGACACCCCTGGTGAAAGCGTATTGCGCCCAACGCGGCTTTGATGTTTGTGTAACAGCCCTGCAGGTTTACGGCGGGTACGGCTACATCAAAGAATATCCGGTTGAGCAGCTCGTCAGGGATTGCAAGATTACGTCAATTTACGAGGGTACGGACGGCATTCAGGCCATGGATCTTCTGGGGCGTAAACTGGGAATGGCACAGGGCCAGGTGTTTATGAATTTCCTGGAGGAAATCCAAAAAACGATTGCACTGGCGAGGGACACCAACGGACTGGAAGGATTAAGCGCCGAATTCGAAAGGGCCGTCAATCGACTGGGGGAGGTCGCTCTGCACCTGGGCAAGAGCGCCCTGTCGCCCAAATTTAAAGTCGCCTTTGCCCATGCCTTCCCGTTTCTGGAAGTCATGGGCGATGTTGTCCTGGCGTGGATGTTACTGTGGCGGGCCGCCCTGGCCAAGCAAAAAATCGACAGCGGCATCAAGAAAAAAGATGTCGAATTTTACGAGGGTCAACTCAAGTCTGCTGAATTTTTTATCCATGCCATTCTGCCGACTACGCTGGGCAAGATGGATTCCATCGCCAAGTGCAACGGATCCGCCGTAGAAATCTCCGAGGCAGCCTTTGGTGGATAAGTCGGGTCCACCTGTTTGAATGTAATGACATCAAATGCAGCCAACACGCAAAATAATCCACATCGACATGGATGCCTTTTATGCCTCCGTCGAGCAAAGGGATAGAGCTGAATTAAGAGGTCAGCCTGTGATTGTGGGTGGTGATCCGAAATCACGTGGGGTGGTTGCGGCGTGCTCATATGAAGCCAGAGAATTCGGAATTCATTCTGCCATGGCATCATCCACCGCTTACAGACTTTGTCCTGACGCAGTCTTCATTCGCCCAAGATTTGATGTTTATAGATCGGTATCCTCCGATATAAGAAAAATTTTCTGTGAATACACCGATCTCGTTGAGCCATTGTCCCTGGATGAGGCCTTTCTCGATGTCACCGAAAATTACATGAACATGGCATCCGCCACCCTGATCGCCCGGGAAATTAAGCAGAAGATTTTTAACCGAACCGGCAAACTTACAGCGTCTGCCGGTGTCTCCTTCAATAAGTTCATTGCCAAAGTTGCCTCTGATATGAATAAACCGGATGGAATAACAGTGATCGCGCCTGAAATGGCAGACGAATTCATTGATGAATTGCCGATCCGGAAATTTTTTGGGGTCGGAAAAGTTACCGAGGAAAAAATGTTGAATGTGGGGATTAAAACCGGCGCCGATCTTAAAAGATACAAAAAGAAACAGCTCGTTCAGCTGTTTGGAAAGTCGGGAAGCTATTTTTACAACATTGCCCATGGAATGGACGATAGGCCGGTCGAACCCAATCGAATCAGAAAATCTATTGGCAAAGAGACAACCCTCATCGAGGATATTGACGATACGAACCAGATGGTTGAGATACTGGCAAACATCGCTGATAGATTAGAGAATTCGTTGATCAAGCGTGAAGCCAAGGGGCGGACAATTACCCTCAAAATTAAATATTTTGATTTCCAATCCATTACCAGAAGCGCTACGATTGATGAACCGGCAGACAATGCGGCGGTGATAATGGAATACGTTAAGCCATTGCTAGCTAAAACAGAAGCCGGCCAAAAGAAGGTCAGACTGCTGGGCATCTCGATTTCTAATTTTGATGATCAAGAAACCGGTTGCGCAAAGGTTTGCAAATACCGCCAACTTCCCTTACCTTTCAAATTTCCAAATGCTAAAGATACGAGGAATGGTTTCAGACTTTGGTAATGGGTGTCAGCCACGAGCTGGTTCCGCTATCAGACGGTGCCGGGGTGGTTGAAGAAGTCGGTGAGGAGGTTGTCCATATTGGGAGGAACTGGTAGGGGATAAAACATCTAAGGTAGGCGCCGACCTGGTGCTCGAACTCGGCGGCGGGACCCTTGGCAAGTCCATGGAGGCCGCTAGAATCAACGGCCGCATCAGTCTGGTTGGCGTGCTGACCGGATTTGAAGGACAGATAAATCCATTGGCTATTCTGCGCAAAAGCCTCGCGGTAAACGGCATTTACGTGGGCAGCCGTGATATGCAGGAACAATTTCACAGGGCCTTAGACGCAAATAACATTCATCCTGTTATAGACCGTGTGTTCAGTTTCGATCAGGTGAAGGAAGCCTATGCTTTTATGCAGAGTGCCCGGCACTTCGGTAAAATCGTCATTGATTTGAAATCCACTTAGAGCGACCGATCCGGCGATACCACCAGTTACCTATGCTATTGAAGTTGCACGATGTTAATAAGATGAGATAATAAGAACTTTAACGGATCTATCCGTCTCGCCGCCATAGATCTTGAAACTATCAAAAAACCCGTATTTCGATCTGGGATGCATTTCAAAGTGGCATTAAATAATAAAGGATAGGGTACTTAATGCAGAGGCAGTTGATAATATATAAATATCCTTAATATCTCAAATAGTTAAGCGCAGTTGATAAAAAGTAGCAATCTATGATTTAGCGATCCGACCAGCGATCAAAGACATCTTAAATATTTTTCGCCTTTAAAAATTATAACTTTTTAGAATTCAGCAATTCTGACAAGGCAGATCTATTTACCGAAAGCAGGTGCCGCAGATATTAGACGTTAAGAGGGCGGAGTCATTTGTTGACCCTGCCCTTGCGATTAATTTTATTCTACATATTGCAGATATCAATTAAAGCTTTGATTATATTAGAGCTTTTAAAATTGTTTATCTTTGGCATTAAGGCAACTTATAATTACCATTTACTACGCTCATGCTCGTCCACACTCCCTCAGCAGCTTCCTGCAAGGGGTATCGGGTAAATTCACCAGAGCCTCCCATTCCAGTGTATTTTCCAGTTCCACCTACATAAGTCCATGTTCCCTTGACAGGTTTACCCAAAATACCCGATCCTTTATAAGTGGCGTAAATTTTATCTCCATCTGTTGGAGTTATAACCATAAAGCCAGTTTCCTCAAAGGCGCCTTTCACCGCATGCAATGTTCCCATGACATAACCTGCTGCAAGGTGTGAAAAGCCCTTTCCTGTGTCGTCTACTATTACACCGCCACCTTCGTAATTCATTTGAAGACGCTCTTGACCCATTGCCAATACTTTGCTTGTGCCGGATAAATAGTTTTTTCCAATAATTGTTCCTTCCTTTGCCATTTCTTCGCCAATAACAGTTCCAGCCGCAGATAACAAAAAGAGCGTGAGAATTAACATCATAATAGCTTTTTTCATTATGAATTCCTTTCTTTTTGATTGAGGATGAGAGTATTTTGAAGAGTAATTTATTGGAACTCCCAGCTCGTAGAGGATTTAGAGTTGCATACAGCTCGGAGAGGACGCCGGCTTAAAATGAAAAAAATTGGGGAAAAATTCTTTGAGGGGAATTTGACCGCAGAATTGGTCAAATGTTGGATTGAAATGTAAAATTGTGGGTTGAAAATTGATGAATTTTCAACCTGTTGGACCTATTAAATTACCTCACCGCCCGGCTCCTGTCCCGGCACCCACCGGAAACGCATGCAGGTTTCCTTTGCCGGTCGGGTTGACCGCAATCATATTGATGTGGCTGGCATTTTGTGCACCACCCAGTGAAAAACAGCCGCCGGCATTACCACCCCGACTACCGACTGAACCAAAATATAACGAAGCTGAAATCACCAGTACATAATCACTTCGGTCGCCGGCAATTTCCTATTGGTTTATTGACCAGGTCGAATTGGTTCTGGAACGACTGGTGATGGACCCCAAAGCTCATAGCTCACATTGGTTATGTATTGACGGGCTTCATCCCAGAGTTTTTGTATGTCTTCATTGGAATTCCAGGCAGCCCACGCTTTCATGTCAGCAAACTCATAGGTGAGGGCAACCTGATAGGAACCTGTGGCAGGCCGGTATCCCCTGAACTCAACTATCCCTGGTATAGCAAGCATTCTAGCTATCGCAGATTTAGCCCATTCAGCATATTCACCAGCTTTCTCCGGTCGAATATCGTATCTTCCTACGTATAGTACCATTACGCTTTACCTCCTTTTTATCTTGCTGTTTTAGCAACCAAATATTAATCAGTTTTAGATACATATTAAACCGGCAATGATTTAGAAAACACTTGTCATGCCAGTCACGGATCAGGTCCGGTATGACGGATCCGGCATCCCGGCTGTTTTCCTGGATTCTGGCGTTCGCCAGAATGACTTGGGTTCTTGTGATTAATCGCCTGATTAAT
>JARFPZ010000653.1 GCA_029288035.1 Desulfosarcina sp. | reverse complement strand
CTCTCGGCCGCTGTCATGCAGAAAAGCGATTTCTCTGGCAATGTTTTCGATTACCTCCAGGGCGATGCCATGCTCATCGGTGAGCACTGCGCTGCCGACCTTAACGACGATTCTCCTGGATTTATCGAACAGAGTCTGGCGTAAGTAAAGGCCGTCCTTACGAGATAGAACATCAATAATCTTCGGTGACCTAGTTCTGGACATCACTGGGTGCGTCAGTATCCTGAACAAGGTCTTCCATAATTTCGATAAACTTCAATCTAATATCTGCAATACCCGAACCTGACCAGGCAGAAACACTCATTGCTTCTATACCGCTTTGACGATATTCGGCTTCAATTTCGAGGACCATATCCGGATCGACAAGATCGGTTTTGTTGAGAGCAATTACTTTGACCCTGTCGGACAATCCATCTTTGTACTTCTTTAATTCGTTTTCCAGAACCAGGTAATTGCGACGATGGTCATCTTCGGAAATGTCGATCACATGAAGGATAATAGAAGTTCGTTCGATATGTTTGAGGAAAGAGTGCCCGAGCCCTACACCTTTATGGGCATCTTCAATTAGACCCGGAATATCTGCGATAATATAGGGATTCGAGTATTTATCCCGTAATATTCCTAATTGTGGTTCCAGTGTGGTGAATGGATAGTCGCCTATTTTGGGATTGGCGGCGGACAGATTGCTCAGCAGACTCGATTTACCAGCATTTGGAAGTCCTACCAGACCGATATCGGCAATCAGTTTAAGCTCTATCTTCAACCATCGCTCTGCCCCCGGTCTGCCGTCTGTGGCTATCCGGGGTGTTCGGTTAGAGCCGCTGGCAAAGTGGGTGTTGCCGAGCCCCCCCTTCCCACCACCGGCAGCGAGATATTCCTGCCCCTCATCAGTAAGATCAACAAGGATTTGACCTGAATCGACATCCTTGATCACCGAACCGGTCGGAACCTCGATCACAAGACTGCTCCCCTTGGCGCCATGTTTATCTTTGCCCTGACCATGACCTCCCCGCCCGGCCTTGAAGTGGGATCGATATTTAAAATCGATCAAGGACTGGATTTTTTTGGTCGCCCTTATATAGACGCTGCCGCCTCTACCTCCGTCACCGCCGTTGGGGCCTCCTTTTGGAACGTATTTTTCCCTTCGGAAACTGACGCAGCCATTACCGCCATCACCACCTTTGACGTAAAATTTTGCTTCGTCAACAAAAGACATATCTTAACCGACCGGCTTATCGCCTAAAAAAAAACTCGACCACCACCTGAAGTGATGACCGAGTCTGCTTTTCGAAACTGTTTCAGCAACAGCTTCTATAAAATTCAACTATGCTGCCGGATAGACGCTAACCCGTTTTCTGTCTTTGCCGAATTCTTCAAAAGTGACCACGCCATCAACTTTGGCAAACAGGGTATAATCCCTTCCGCAGCCGACGTTGGTGCCTGGATGAATTTTGGTGCCAAGCTGCCTGACGATGATACTTCCGGCAGTGACAATCTCGCCACCGAACTTTTTGATTCCTCTTCTCTGGCCTATGGAGTCGCGTCCGTTTCTGGAACTTCCTCCCGCTTTCTTATGAGCCATCTCAAACTCCTTTATGAACTGAGGATTAAAGTGAATCCTATAATTTTACTTACTTACATCAGCTATTTTCAAAGCGGTGTAAGGTTGCCGGTGACCTTTCATCAACCGGTATCCTTTTCTTCTCTTTTTCTTGAAGACCTTGATTTTCCTGTGTTTACCCTGGTCGGTGATGGTGGCCACAACTTTGGCCCCCTCAACTACAGGTTTTCCAACAGTAACCGCATCTCCATCAGCAACCAGCAGAACCTCACTCAATTCGATGCTGTCGCCAATATTTCCCTCGATTTTTTCAACCATCAACCGGTCGCCGGCTGAAACCTGATATTGTTTTCCACCTGTTTTAATGATTGCGTACATTCTTCAAAGCCTCTGCGAAATTAATACTTTTAATAGTTAAATAAAGAACAGGGAAATATAATGTAAATCGCACAAGAAAGTCAACACTTTCCTGCCCTCCACTCTGCTATGCGGTACGTCAGGGGCAGTTGTGCATAAGGCGTGCTGCCCGATAGCAATTTTATCTATAATGAAAGCCTTTTGCAAAACTAAGATTTTCGTTCAAAATAAAACCATGCTAGAAAATTTACTACAACCATATGATTGATATTCCGAGGATAAATTTTTGAGCATAACGCAGAGTTTGGGCGAAAAGATTGTTTTGCAAATGGCTCATGAGTTATCGGGCAGATTGATATGCTTTTCAGACAGCCAGTCGAGCAGTTTCACGCTCACGGCGAATTTTGCAGGCTCTTTCGAAAGCGGCTTTCTTACCGTGTTTCTTTATGGACACAGAAGTCTTCCCCTGTTTTCCCTGGGGAGTTACCCAACTGACTTCGTAGCGATTCAGTTTATCATTCAGTCGCACCCCAACCACTCCGGTACCGGAATTGCTTACCGTCACCATGTGCTTGTTGGTCCTGACTTTTCCCAATTTCCGTTCGACCTGATCGCGCCATGAAATAGCCGAAAGAAGGCTGGAATAGCGGCCGCCGCATTTGCGATCCGAGAAAAACTTGGAATGAGTCTTGCCTCTGAAACGGACCCTCACATACCATCCATGCGTGCGTTTTGATTCCTGGTCGATGCGGGCTATATCCTTATGTTTTTCCAACA
>JARFPZ010000650.1 GCA_029288035.1 Desulfosarcina sp. | reverse complement strand
CAGCGAACAATCAGCTGACAAACTGTTTCCGGGAGAAAGTGCTATGGTAGATATAAAATGCGTTTGGGAGGAGCCAGCGATTTTAGGAGAGGGGCCACTGTGGGTGGCACGGGAAAATGCGGTCTATTGGGTTGATATTGTCAGGAAAAACTTACACAGATATGGGCTGAAGGATGGCGCACGACGTACCTGGAGGTTTGAGACCGAAGTGACGAGCCTGGCAGTACGGCAGCAGGGGGGCTTTGTGGGCACGGTGCGGAATGGGTTTGCCTTTATTGACCTGGAAACCGTCGCTGTTGAGCCGATTGCAGTGCCGGAGGCGGATATGCCGGGAAACCGCTTTAATGACGGCAAGGTGGATGCAAAAGGCCGTTATTGGGCCGGCAGCATGGACGATGGCGAAAAGCTGGAAACCGGCAGCCTCTACCGCTTGGACGGTGACCTCTCCCTGCACAAAATCGACGATAACTACTTCATCACCAATGGACCCGCCTTCAGCCTGGACGGCAAGACCCTGTATCACACCGACACCGCCAAACGCACCATTTACGCCTTTGATGTCAGCGAGGACGGTGCCATCGCCAACAAACGTGTATTTGTAAAGTTGGAAGCTGAAGAAGAAGGAAATCCCGATGGTATGACGGTAGACAGCCAAAATTGCATCTGGCTGAGCCATTTCGCCGGATCGCGTATTACGCGCTATTCGCCCGAGGGTCAGGTTCTGCAGGTCATTGCGATGCCGGTTCCCAACATCACCAGTTGCACCTTCGCCGGAACGGATTTGGACACACTCTACATCACCACGGCCCGCCATTTGCTCAGCGAAGAAGAAATACACCAATACCCGCTGTCAGGCAGCTTGTTCGCTTGCAAACCCGGCGTGACGGGTTGCCCCACGCCGCTTTTTGCTGGTTAACCCTAACGCGATCACCTTCGACGCAAACCAGTTTTGAAGCGGATATGGTCATAGCGGTTGACCAAGAGCATTGCATGATTTGATTGGTAGGATCAACTTTAGGGTAGCAAAATCATCAATTTAATCTGACTGGATTAATCGTATATTTCGACCGCCAATGTATATTAAAATTATATGCTTGGCGATGTTGAATTAATAGCCGTTATCTCTAGCCAACGCACTGTGTTAGTTTCGACAGCAAATTTAAAACAGGCATTCTTTCTTTTCGCTCCAGAATTATGTCGACCCGCGAAATCATTGGGTTGTCATTGGCACACGCCATCAGTAATTCCATCACCAGGGGCACGTCCGAACCGTAAGCCCCTCCCACTGGTATGGTAAGCCGTACGCACCGATTGCTTAAGGTCCGATTGGTCACCTGATCTGCAATGATGACATCGGGATCTTTATATACCACTGTTGTTCGCCGGAGAGGAGAGCTGCGGAATACCCATTCTATAACCCCGTGAATCATGTACAGAAACAACATGAAGACCAGCACAGTTGCGATCGAATCTATCAAAGACAGCAAAAGATCCCGGGCCAGCGCTGCTTTACCCCAAAGTTCCGCAATTATGATGGCAGCAAACAAGACAGTTCCCGGCCTAAGCGACCAGGTATAAAGGCCCGAGTCTTTTTGACGAATGCTTTCTCCCGTCCACCGTATACACACGAGCAAAGCGGCCAGCGGCGCTAAAACCGTGTACAGTCGGAAAAGTGGGAGCGGTAAGTCGAGCACATTCAAAAGTTCAGTGATGATTAAAACGAAAATCAACCCATAAACGAATTGCCGTTTCCAGGATGCCTCGATCAAGCCGCCTGAAAGTCGGGCAAAGGAGAGTCCGGCAACCGTATTTATTGCCAGTTTCAATATGGCTGGAGCCCCCCATAATAATAAAACCATGTTGTGGTTATCGCGCCTAAAAACAATCCCGCGGAAAAAGGCCGTGCGGCAAGAAAACGCCAGCGCTCTGATTCGTTTAAAACCCGCCGGTGTCGGGAAACGGCAATGATCACGACGAGCGACAGAAAACCCTGGATGAGAAAGATCCATCCTTGCCGGTCAAAGAATCGACCCCCTGACCATGAGATCTCACCCAGACCTTCTCGTAAAACGTATGACAACTCGCTTGAGAATTGAGCAGAATATTCGGAGGATAACATCGGGGGAAATGCGTAAAGCAGAGCGTCACGATGATCATCGACGATGAGGCTGTCTAATTCGATAGCAAGCGTATCTATTTTTGCCTGAATATCGGCAGCTTTTTCCTGTAAAGACAGCAACGTCTGCAATTGAGGAATCACGAGATTAAGGGCTGTGTCGATGGTGGCAGTTGGCTTTGCGAAGGTCGATTCGAGTTGATTGAAGTCCCCATCTTTGATCAGGGCTGATTGCCATTTGTCCCAACGTTGCTTCTCGGCCAGCCACTCTGTTCTCCAATCCCCGAGCTGACGGATTGTCTGGCTAAGGGGCTTGCTGGTTTTCTCGAACAATTTTTTTTCTTTCTCGATTGCCTCCATGAGGTCCACAAACTTGCGGTATCTGTAGTCTTTTGATTCCTTTAGCCGTGGTAATTGTCCGGCAGGATCTTTCAGACTCGCCTCGATTTCAACAAAGTTACTCTGAACTGCAGAAATATCCAGTAAATCGGCAATCTGATTTTCAAGGACCGCCAGACGGCCGGTCAGTTTTGTCGCCAGGGGTATAATCTCCGCTAAAT
>JARFPZ010000149.1 GCA_029288035.1 Desulfosarcina sp. | reverse complement strand
TCGAGCCCTGGAGCTTATGGGTCGCGAGATGAATATTGCCGAGATTCTGGACATTGTTGCGGCCGACGAAGGATTTCATTTTCGATCAGGCGGGGGCGTTACCGTCGGTGGCGGCGATCCCATTATGCAGGCTGATTTCGTGAACGCAATGCTGAAAGCATGCCGGGCCCGGGGGATCGATACCGCCGTCGAAACGGCCGGGTACGGAAGTTGGAAGCAGCTTGAAAGGATATGCCGACATGCGAACCTGGTTTTCTATGATGTCAAGAGCATGGACGCCGAAAAACACAAGGCGTTCACCGGTGCCTCCAATGGGCAAATCCTGGAGAATCTGAGCAGGTTGTCGATCCGTTTTCCCGAACTTCCCATTGTCGCGCGAACACCCGTCATTCCAGGCTTCAATGATACGAGCAAAGATATTTCAGCCATCGTGAGATTTCTAAAATCCATTAGGACCCTGCAAAAATATGAACTGCTACCCTATCATAAATTTGGCATACCCAAATACAGGCAGTTGGGAAAAATGTGCTTGTATCCGGATGCAAGTCCTCCCACACATGAAGGCATACAACGATTGAGAGCAATTGCGAATGAAAAATGAAAGAATCATTCAACCCACGATCAAGATTCTGAGCGATGATCAAAAGGGTCGGATCCATTCCGACGCTTTGAAAATCTTATCTTCCATCGGTATACGAGTCGAATCCAGCCAGGGCAGGGATATTTTCAAAAAGGCTATTGGATCGAAATCAGCAATAACAAACGACATCGTACATATTCCGCCTGAAATTATTGAGGCCGCCCTGAAATCGGCACCTTCCGCCCTGGATATTTACAATCGCAAAGGGGAGAAATGCATTCATTTGCCGGGTATAGCACGGTTTGGATTGGGTGTTACTACCCTTTATTATCAGGATCCTGAAACAGATGAATTATCTCCATTCGGCCGAAAGCACGTGGAATCATGCGTTCGCCTGGGAGATACGCTGGCAAGGTTTGATTTTGTCGCCACGCCGGGAATTTTACAAGACGTGCCGCCGGATACTGTTGACCTACATACGACTCTTGAAATGATAGCAAATACTACCAAACCCCTGGTGATTCTTGTATCCAGGACCGAGGCGCTTCCCGACGTGCTGGACCTTTTGGAACATCTGCACGGGGATCTTTCCATGAAGCCCTTTGTCATCCCCCTGATGACCCCCATCACTCCCCTTGTTATCGATGCCGGCACCTTCGACCGCATGTTCGTGACCATCGAGCGCGGATTACCCTTTATCTATGTAAACTACGGCATGGCAGGCGCCAGCACGCCCATTACGCCATACGGTTCACTGACGCTGTTGATGGCTGAAATACTGGCCGGCGTGACGATGAGCCAGCTTCTTCAAGAAGGTGCCCCTGTGATCGCAGGTTGTCTAAACGCTTTCATGGATATGAAAACCATGGTGAACTTTTATGATCCTGAGAGCTATTTGCTGAATCTGGCCTGTGCCGAGATGATGGCCTTCTACCAGATCCCCCATTACGGAAATTCCGGCAACGCGGTAGGGTGGGGAGGTGATCTCATTGCAGCCGGGCATCAATGGATGAACCATGTTCTGGCGTGTTTGGGAACCACCGGCATGGCGGTTTTTGTGGGGACGGTGCTGGGCAGCAAGGTGTTTTCACCAAAACTGGCCGTTTATGCAGACGAGGTCATCGAACAGGCACGGATCATCGCCAGGGGGATCGAAGTGGACGACCATTTTTCCCTGATGCGTGAAATTGCAACTGCCGGACCTGCGGGGAATTTCCTGTCATCGGATCTGACGCTGAAAAACTTCAGGAAAGCGTACTTCGAGAGCGCTATATTTCCGAGATATACAATGGAAGATTGGCAATCTCAAGGCTGCCCCAAGGCCGAGGCCTACTTGAGTCGATATACCAAAACGTTAATTGAAGACTTCACCCCAAATGATGAAAGTTCTGCAATCATAGAAAAAGGAGAGGAATTTATTGCCGAAAATTTAAAAAGCAGATCCGGATAAAAACCGCTGTCGGTATGGATATGCACAATCTCTGTCATTTCTTCTGCTTCGACGGCATCGCCTATATCGGTGAGAATCGACATGGCAATGCGAACGGCTTCCCCCGCCTTCCCATCGAGCATCTCTTTTTCTGTGTCAGTCAGTTGCATTAGCCTGTTGCCGAGTACTTTAATGCGCTGTCAACCAGTTCGGGTTTTCCAAATTGAAATATATAATCTGGTCCTTTTGACATGGGTTCTTTACTAAGATTGACCGCCACTGATCGAATCCCATGCAGTCGGCACTAGAGCGCTGTTGCGCCCAACTAGCTTTTTGCATCGGCTACAATGAGTCAACAAAGACATTTCAATTTCCTTGGCCGTTAATATACTTCCCAATTTGGCTGTTTGTAATTTGGGTGCGATGGTGACACCGCATCGTTCGCACGTTGCCAACTCGACATCCCTGATGACATCTTTGGAAAGCATCCGAAAAAAGTGCCGGATACTGACCGCATGGTGTAGTGTAGCCGCGTTCTCCGGGCAGACATTCACGCAGGACCCGCAGGATATGCATTGGTATTGGGAATATCTGAAAAGACGCAACGCGCCTTTATCATAAAATTCAAGGGTTTCGGTGGGACAGTTTTCCACACAGGCGGCGCAGCCCACGCAGGTCTCTTTTCTCAAGCGTGTTCGGCAAAACAGAAATACAATCATGACCAGCATGATCTCAGCGCTGATGACATGCATATACCATAGATAGGTTTCAAAAAACGGAATGCTGTCCAGGGTACCGTGGGTAAGAAAATAACCGGTGAGAAAGGGCAGCCCCGTGATCAGGATGAGTATAAGATCTGAAATCCCGGCATCGTGCCGGTTTTTTAAAATCATGCGCCGGGTAAAGAAGAAAGCACATGTGGCCAGAACCGCCAGGGTCATCCGGTCAGCCCACTCGTCCGGCAGGGGTGTCCAGTACCATTCGAAGCGGGACTCCTCCCAAAGGGATACATGTCCTGAAAACCATATGGGCACAATAAAAATACAGGCATGAAAGGCGTATCGTATCGTCGTGTAACCGGGCTTTTTCAGGACCGCACGATGAAACGGAGCGAATACGCCAACCAGCGTGACGAAACGATTTAAAACACTGCGCCTACTGAACGGCCGGCTACGGAAGATGTTAACAACGAAAAAAAGGCTTCTGATGACAATTCCCGTTAAAAAGAAAACGGCCACCATCCACAGCAGGGTCGTCTCGGCAAAATATAATAGCTCTCCCATCTGTTTTCAGCACGGGTCTCTGTCTTCTGGAAGCTCGGAAGGTTCGACCACCTCCTGCATGGCGGCTCTGGCTGAAATCAAACGCTGAGCTGCTCCCCGTTTAAGCGTGATGTTAACCTGATCGGCGCTTGAGTAGGTAAGGGCGCCGGAAGGACAGACCTTGACACAGGTCGGATCACCGTCGCATTGCGAGCAGACGATGGATTTTCCCAGCCGGCGATCGACGAAACAGGCCCCGAACGGACAGGCGTAGCTGCACGAGCTGCATCCGATACATTTTTTTTCGCTGATGATCCTGGCGCCGGTTTCAGGATCCCGGCTGATGGCATTTACCGGGCAGACCAGCTCACACATAGCGGTCTCGCACTGCATGCACGTCGATGGTACGAATCCGAGTTGACCGTCCAACTGGGATTTGACGACCCGAATTCTGGATCGTTCCGGATTGCACTCCTTCATGTTACGCAGCGAGCAGGCGACCTCACACATCTGGCAGCCGCTGCATTTGTACGCGTTGATGATAATCACATAGCTCATTTTACAGCTACCTTCCAAGATCCTTATAGGATTTTATCTGACAACATGTTGTAAGATTATGAATTTTTCAGGTTTTACCAAATAACAAATACCAGGCTTGGTTCTGACATCGACCACGGCTCATTCGTAGGTTGGGTTGAGCATCCCGATATCTTTTGTTGGGTTTCGTTCCTCTACCCAACCTACTTGTCAGCCATTTTTGTGCTATCAACGAAACCCAACAAAATGGCCGAAGATAGAATGATCCCCAAAATACCAATAATTGAACATAAAATTTTCATTTTTCAATTTTTCCCGGCCTCTCCAGGTTTGACAGCGTGCCCATCTTCTCCAGGTCAGAAGCGACATCTGAAAGGCCGAGTGAATCGAGCGTCTCCCGTGTGGGGACACCACTTTTTACGTCCCAGGCCATTGCCGCGTAATACTCGTTTTTCATTTGTTCGAGACCTTCAAGATCAACTTTATCCTCGGGCCAGGTGCCCGGCATCTGGTAATTGATCAGCTTTTTGGGCAAGGTGTCATGAGCTCTGGTGAGGCCTTCTCTTACGGCAAAAGCTCTCTCCTGGGTGGCTATCCTGGAAGCAGTATCGATAAGATCGTCCGCCGTTATCTCCCGGCCCATCCCTGCCGACAGGGCCTCCGCCTGAAGTTCGATGCCGATGCCGACGTTGAGAAAAACCGTGTTCCATTTGCACTGGCCCACCGAATCGGTTATGCTGATCATTCGGTTGGCGAGAGCGGCTAGCTCTCCCCTGGATTCGCAATCAAATTGGGTAATTTGGGCTGTATCACCTTCCTTTGCTCTTTTTTGGGCAACCGCCTTTTCGACAATCCCCATGGCCGTCTTGGCCTCCCAGCTTTCCGAGCTGGCCATGGCGGTCAGTTTTGAACCCGAGCCGGTTCCCAGGTTGTCAAACGAGCCGGCGCGAGCACGATACTCGTCGCTGCCCCGTGGGTTTACGGCCGCACCCATGGCCCTGGCCCTGAAATTCATGATATTGGTTTCTCCGACGGGTGTCCCCTTGATGTTAAGAACCGGCTCAATTCCTTCGCCCAATTTTTGGGCGGCTTCCTCAGGGGTGCAGGCCAGAACGGCACCGAAGCCCTCGTTTCCGGCGATCAAGTCCAGTACCCGATCAAGGGCTTCCCGGTTCCCCCATTCCAAAGGGATGCCGCCGGTGTCCTCAAGGGAAATAATGCCTTTCTCGTATAGCTCCGAGGCCCAGGCGATCATCCGGGTTGCCGACAAGACGTCGATTCCCTGCCGGTGACACTTGGCCGCAACGGCATACCAGGTTTTCATGTCGGCGTTTTTGATGACCCAGGTGGCGGATCCGTAGATGTTGCAGCTGGCCACCAGGGGACCCAGATCGTTTTCTTCGAAGTAGTCCATGCATCGAACCTGGCAGTTAAAGCAGCCGGTGCGCCCCTCACCCTGTCGAGTTTTATGCGTTTCCCAGAATGGCTTGTGACCGCCTTTCAGATCTTTCTGTTTGTCCCATACATTGGACTCATAATTTCCCAAAACGACTGCCCAGGTCGCGGGCGGTGTGTTCTCAGCCATATCCACCGTGCGGGCATTGTCGATAAGCGGCTTTTGGACCTCCAAAGCCTTCATGCATATTTCAAAAAATCGATCCGGGTCCGCAACCGATACGCCCTTTGTGCCCCTTACCGCAATGGCTTTCAGGTTTTTGGATCCCATGACGGTTCCCATGCCTGTGCGTCCGGCCGCGTTGCCCATGCGTGTCTGAATGGAACCGTAAGCCACGAGGTTTTCACTGCCGGGTCCAATACAGACGACCTCGACTTCGGGATCACCGAGTTCTTCCTGCAGGGCATCCTGAGTTTTGTAAGTGTCCACCCCCCAGAGATGGGATGCCTCTTTTACGTCAATGCTGTCATTATTTATGGCGATATAAACCGGTTTCGGTGCCTTGCCCTTGACGATGATGCTGTCATAGCCGGCATATTTCAGTTCCGGTCCCCAATAGCCCCCCATATTCGACATGCCCTGGATGCCGGTCACCGGCGATTTGGCGGCCACTTCCACACGTCCGGAACCGGGAAACATACTGCCCGTGAGAGGCCCGACGCTGAATATCAGAACGTTTTCGGGCGAGAGGGCGTCAATACCCGGCTCAAGCTCCTTGTAAAGAATGCGGGTGTTAAATCCACGGCCACCGAGCCACTTGTCTGCATATGCCGCCGTCGATTGCTTTTCAATGCTCCCGGTACTCAGATCCACTCTGAGAATCGTGCCGCCGTATAGGTAAGTCATCTGATTTTGCCTTTCTATTTCTGGTAGTTGACTAGCAAATTGGTTGAACCTATTATTTTTTCACCTTACTCAAATCGAATAGGATCATCTTAATTTCGCTCAGTTCATTGAATATCCAGTCTGACAGCATCCGGCCGACACCGCTGCGCTTTACCCCGCCAAAAGGGGCCATCTCATCCCAGCAGCTGGTGGCCTCATTGATATAGATGCTTCCCGCTTTGATGTTCTCCGCCAGAAAATAGGCATTGGCCAAACCACTGGTGAAGGCGCCGAACTGAAACCCAAAGCGGGTCGAGTTGGCTAGTTCCACAGCTTCATTAATA
>JARFPZ010000137.1 GCA_029288035.1 Desulfosarcina sp. | reverse complement strand
GCCGCTGCCCGTTGAGCACGGCTTTCCGTTGAGGGCCCTGGCTCTCGGTTGGACCGGCGCCAGTTGTGTCAAATGGCTCCGTAGAATCGAAGTTCTGGAGCAGCCGTTTGAAGGCTTCTTTATGGACAAAGTCTATCGCGTGTATCAAAAAGGCGAGGACCCAAAGTCCGGCGAGGTCGTCAAAGAGATCCATGTCAAAACCATCATCGTCGAACCTGAAAAGGATAAAATCCTACCCGCCGGGACCGTGCCGATCCGAGGTGCCGCCTATGCCGGAGAGGCCGGCATCGAAAAAGTGGAAGTGTCTGTCGACCGTGGAGATACCTGGCATCCAGCCGAATTGATCGGACTCGAGCAGCCATTCGCCTGGCGTCACTGGGAATACTTATGGGAGGTTAACGCCGTTGGTGACTATACCATTATGGCCCGTGCAACCGACACCCGCGGCAACCGGCAGCCCGAAACCGCCCACTGGAATGCCCTGGGCTATGGCAACAACGGTGTCCGGGAACATGCCGTTGCGGTTCGCATTGAAGCCGAAATTGAAAATTGAAGGTTAAAATTGAACAATTAAAGACGCACGCCGACATTCGCGGGTTTGTTTTTGAGCCAATTGCAAATGAATTACTATCTGCTCAAAAGAATAGCCATGTGGTCATCATCGCACCCGATGCCATTCGAGCAAATCATTACCACTTGTATGGAACGGAAACGATTGCAGTCGTGGGACCGGCACTTTTGAGATTTAAGGAAGGGAATGACATATATGACGTTGAAGTTCCCTCAAAACAAGTATACAAATTCGTAATCCCACCAAAAGTAACCCACGCAGTTAAAAATACAGGTAGAAAAGACAACCTCCTTATAGTATTCAATACGGTTGCGCATAGTTCTAAGAAACCGGATGTTGTCAGCGAAATCCTTATGCGTAAATAATGGTCTCAGGTGTCAGCACAAATTCCGATAACTGCCGAATTACAGAGAATTGGTATCTATGTAAAAGGTGATAAGAAGATGGACCCTGCTTGTAAGAATTGGAACATAAGTCAAGAGCAAATTGATTAATTTAATAAGCACAATTCATAAGCCGCCGGCATCGATCGCACTTGCACCCCTCAAGCATTCCCTCGCGGTAACGGTAGAATCTTTTAAATTCTCATCCCGCTAAATCGGGGTGGCTTATGAATTGAGTTAAAGGAAAATGAAAGCGAAGGTACAATGAAAATTCTAATCATCGGTGGAAAAGGTACAATTGGCAAAAAGGTAAGCGCCCATTTCTCAAAAAAACACGAAGTTTTGATTGGCGGAAGAAATTCCGGGGACGTAAACGTCGATATTGCCGACAGCAAATCAATAAAATCAATGTTTGAAGCCGTTGGCAATTTAGATGCAGTTGTCTGCATTGCGGGTGAAGCTAAATGGGCAGCCTTTGAATCGATGAGTGAAGAAGACTTTTATATCGGATTGAAAAGCAAGTTGATGGGGCAGGTCAATCTTGTACGGATTGGTCAGGATTATGTGAATGAAGGCGGCTCTTTTACGCTTTCGACCGGAATATTGGCCGATCATCCTGTGGAATTAACCACAAGTCCCGCTATGGTTAATGGTGGCATTCACAGCTTTGTCAAAGCGGCATCCCTGGAGTTGAAAAACGGAATTCGGATAAATGTGGTATCGTCAGGTTTGGTTGAAGATGCCGTCGAGAAATATGAGGCTTATTTTCCCGGCCACAATCCAATCCCAATGAATAAAGTGATAAATGGCTATGTAAAAAGTGTTGAAGGAAAAGGGACCGGCGAGATAATAAGAATGTATGACAATTGTTAGTCTGAAAATTTTCTCGAGAGGCCCCGATATTAGAGGAATCTACAATAATTTTATAAAATTAATGCGTAAATTCAAGATTCAACAGCGTCTATAAAAAGCTAGTATCGACACGCTTTTTTGGGTAATCGAACCGATAAAAGATAAGAAATATAATTTCAGAACCAATCGCTTGAAATCCAATATCTTTATTGCCACCACAAACATTTGTGTTGCATCCGATTTTACGACGCCTCAGTGTTTCTGAAATTATCCAAAGTTACATATCATACTGTCTTTGGCAGTATACGCCCGGTGCGGCAGATCCACCTGACTGGCAACGTAATGGGGCGCCACGACGCCGGATTCAAACTGGGCGTAGTTAATAAAAGTTCTGCCATCGATCCGAACCTTCATGCCTCCCAGCGGACGTTTCAAAGGTATTATTGCATAGACGTCCTGGAAACGCTCTTTGGCTTCTGAAAACCCCAATTCAGCGGCCTTTTGGGCTAAACTGATCTCAAGGTAATGTCTCGAATCGTCACAAATATATGTTTGATACTCTTCGCCTATTTTCGTTAATAGTTCACTAAGATAATTTGTCATCGATCAGCGCCTCCAATTAATTCCATTCATCGGCCACCGGCATCTTTCAGATTTGGATCAAGGAAACATGCCTCCAGGAATCGGTAGAACCTTTTCAATTCTCACCTTCTGAGCCGGTGGCACATGAATGGAGTTAGGCTATTCTCATCATCCATTTGATGATATAGGACATCAGTAATACGGCCGAAAGGCCTCCGCACCATAGGCCGATAAACCAGGCCCATTGCCGTTTTTTTTTAGTAAATGGTTTCATGGGATGTTTTCCCTCTAAAGATATAGTAACAGAAAGCCGTGTAAGCGAGCACAACCGGCAGCATGACAGCGGTTCCGACAATTAGCAACGACTGTGATTCGGGTGCTGCCGCTGCCTGGCGAAAAGTAACCTCAAAGGGTACCAGAAACGGCCACATGCTGATTCCCAGGCCGACATAGTTCATAAAAAAAATCCCCAGACTCAGAAAAAACGGTCGGAATTCACTGGCCGTATGAAGATCGCGCCAGAGCACCACCAGAATAACAACGGAAAGAAGCGGCATGGGCAGAAGATAAAAGAAATTGGGCAGGCTAAACCACAGGTTTTTAACATCCGTATTTAGAAACGGCATGCTCAGGCTGACCAGCCCCATGAAAACAGCAACCAGAACGAGAACGTAGGTTGCGCAGCTGCGTGCCCAGTCCTGGGTCGCGTCTTCGGTTTTCATAATCAGCCAGGTGGAGCCCAGCAAGGCATAGCCACAAACCAGGGCCAGACCGGTCATCACGCTGAAAGCGCTGAGCCAGTCCAACGAGTTTCCGGCAAAGTTGCGACCCTCAACTTCGATACCCTGAACAAGTCCTCCCAAAATCATCCCCTGCATAAATGCCGCACCCAATGAACCAAAGTGAAAGGCGTAATCCCAAATTTTCCTGGATTTGCCGGTGGCCTTGAACCGGAACTCAAATGCCACACCACGGAATACCAAGCCCAGCAACATAAGGATCATCGGGATGTAGAGTGCCGGCATCACAATCGAGTAGGCCAGGGGAAAGGCCGCAAACAATCCGCCGCCTCCTAATATTAACCAGGTCTCGTTGCCGTCCCAGAAAGGGGCAATCGAGTTCATCATGCGATCACGACAGGTATCGGAAGGGGCAAAGGGAAACAATATGCCCACGCCCAGGTCGAAACCATCTAAAATGACATACAGAAACATCGCGATAATAATCAGACCGTACCAGATGAGCGGCAAGTCCAGAAAACTTGCGAAACTAAACATGTTCGCCTCCTCCCGTTTCAGAGCTTAGATCTGTGACCAGCGGCGGTTTCTTGACACCATGATCTCCGTAAGCCTTTTCCGTGACCACGGGGCCTTTGCCGATCAGTCGTAATATATAATAGCTTCCGGCACCGAACACGAAGGTGTAGGTAATGATAAAGGCCAGCAGCGACAGGGCGACATTTGGCCCGATCACCGGCGATATGGTTTCGGACGTGCGCAGCGCCCCATAGACGATATATGGTTGCCGACCGACTTCGGTCACAAACCATCCGGCCAGTACGGAGATGAATCCCGCCGGCGTCAAGGCCATACACCAGAGCTGGAACCAGCGGGTATCGAATAATTTTTTGCGAAAATAAAGCACGACAGCCATCACGCCGGTGATTACCATCAACACTCCGAGGCCGACCATAATTCGAAAGGGCCAGAAAACAAGGGCCACCGGCGGGCGTTCGTCTTTGGGCCATTCTTTCAAGCCTTTGACCTCGCCGTCCAACTCGTGGGTCAGAATCAAACTGGATAAGTATGGGATCTCAATGGAATACTTGGTCGTTTCCTCCTCCTGATCCGGCCAGCCGAATAATTTTAAGGGAGCACCGCGTTGGGTTTCCCAAAGTCCTTCCATGGCGGCAACCTTGGCCGGCTGATGCTCCAGGGTGTTCAGCCCGTGCAAATCTCCGATGATGGGCTGCAAGGGCGCAACAAATATAGCCATCAGCATGGCCATGCCGAACATGACGCGGGCATGTTTAATGTGGATTTTCCGCCAAAGATAGTAAGCGCCGATGCCGCCGACGACAAACGCCGTCGTCAGGTAGGCAGCCATCACCATGTGGGCAAAGCGGTAGGGAAAAGAGGGATTGAAGACGATCTCCAGCCAATTCGTCGGATAGAACAGACCGTACTCTCCGACACGATATCCCGCGGGCGTTTGCATCCAGCTGTTGGCTGACAGGATCCAGAAAGAGGATAACAAGGTGCCAAACGCCACGATGAGGGTCGATGCAAAATGCATTTTGGGGCTCACCCGATTCCAGCCAAACAGCATGATACCGAGAAATGAGGCTTCCAGAAAGAAGGCGGTTAAGACCTCATAACCCAGCAACGGTCCCAGAATGTTTCCCGCTTTATCGGAAAACCCCGACCAGTTGGTGCCGAACTGATAGGACAATACCAGGCCGGACACAACCCCCATGCCGAATGTGACCGCAAATATTTTTACCCACATGCGGTAAATTTCCTGATAGACATCCTTGCCGGTTTTTAGATAGCGCCACTCGACCACCGCCAGCCAGCTCGCCAGTCCGATGGTAAATGCCGGGAAAAGGATATGAAAACTAACCGTAAAAGCGAATTGAATTCGTGCAAGTATTACCGGATCTAAATTTTCTAACATAATTCACCTTTTTTAGATAAAAGATAATGAGAAACTAACCACTCCTTGCCGTCACGGAAACCCCATAGCTCCGCACAGGCCATGAAAAATATGCGCCAGCGCTGTAGCCAACGGCCGGCATCTTTTGCGCCGTAGACATCCTTCAAGATCGGCAGAATGGCATCGCAGCGATGGTCTAAATTCTTGAGCCAGGCTTCAGCGGTTTTGCTGTAGTGTCTGCCGTTGACCTGCCAGTGTTTTTCGACCACCAGATGCTCCCGAAGATGGAAGAGCAGGTCATCAGAGGGCATTATCCCGCCGCTGAAAAAATAGCGCCCCATCCAATTGTCCTCGTTGCTGAGATCGAAAGCATAGGCAAATTTGCGATGAGTGAAAATATGAATAAACACTTTTCCCTCGGCCGTCAACCAGTGACTGATACGCTCCAGCAGGCGTGGCCAATTGCGCATGTGCTCCAACATTTCAACCGATACGACCCGGTCGAATTGCTCATCGATGCTAAAATCGTTCATATCTGCGGTAATGACCCGTACGTTTTCCAGATTGCGTTCAGCCAGTTTCGCTTCAATAAACTCTCTTTGGAGGCTTGAGTTGGAAACCGCCGTTATTTGACTGTCTGGAAAATGTTGGGCCATCCAAAGGGACAGGGAGCCCCAGCCGCAGCCGAGCTCAAGAACTTTCATCCCGTTGGTCAACTTGGCCCGCCGGCAGGTTAACGCCAGCATTCGTTCTTCAGCCTGGTCCAGATTTTCTACCCCATCGGGCCAATAACAACCGCTGTATTTCAGATGCCGGCCGAGGACCTCCTCGAAAAAGGCCGGCGGAACCTCATAGTGCTGTTCATTGGCCTT
>JARFPZ010000540.1 GCA_029288035.1 Desulfosarcina sp. | reverse complement strand
GGTATATGTTGCAAAGCGCCGCGTGCGGTCCACCTCGTTCCACTCTTTTTCAAAACCTTCCATCCGGTAACGGTAGCGATTCTGCTGCGGGGCCCGATAGATCAGCGCCGCCAATTCAAAGGAGAACACTCGGTCCCGATAGGAGAGCACCAGATTATCGGTCTCGAGGATCGATTTATGCAAAACCCAATCGGCACCGAAGGCCACAGGCTAGAACGCCAGATGGAATTCCGCAATCAAAACAGGCGGTGGCTGCGGATTGTCCACAATCTGATCCGGATAAAAGGCGTTGAACCCATTCGACCCGCCAAAAAACATCTCGCCGCTCCGGCTTTTTGAATATGAAGAGAAATTTAGAAATGTATTGCTTTGGAGTCCGTCACCCACGTCATAATTTCTAAAGCTTTCCGTCCGGGCATCGAACCTTGACAATCCGTTCGTCGTGCTGAGCCAGAGCCGCTCCTGTTCATCCTCCAAGATCCCGTAAATTGTGTCACTCGGCAATCCGTTTGCAATTGTATAATGGGTAAACTGCTCATTTTTGCGATCGAATTTATCAAGCCCCCCCGCCGTACCAATCCAGAGGATACCTGTCCGGTCCTCGTACATGCAGACCACCGTATTGTGAACCAGACTTTGTGGCTCGGCAGAGACATGCTGATAGCGGGTGAATGTCTTCGTTTCACGATCAAACTTGTTCAATCCACTTACGGTACCGATCCAGAGCACTCCCGCCCGGTCTTCAAAAATGGTTAACGCCGTATTGTGGTTCAGTGTTTGCGGATCGGCCGGGTCGTGCTGGTAGCGCGTAAATTGCTCTGAATCACGGTCGAATGCATTCAAACCTCCTCCCCAGGTGACAATCCAGAGTGTGCCGGTCCGATCTTCAGTGATTCCCATAATGGAGCCTTTGCTAATGCTGTGGGGATTGGCGGCATTGTGCTGGTAGTGTGTAAAGCGCCCTATGGTCGGATCGAATTTATCCAATCCGCTTTGGGATGTGCCAACCCAGATCAGCCCCATCCGGTCTTCATAGATTGACCGCACAGTATCATTGCTCAGACTATTAGGATCGGCAGGGTTATGCCGATAATGAGTGAACGTTTCTGTTTGGCGATCAAACTTGTTGAGCCCACCAGCACCGGTGCCGACCCAAATGATCCCCTCCAGACCAGCGTGAAGGGCGCGCACCTCATTAGAATTCAGACTGTTCGGATCGGCAGAAATGGAGCGATAGTGATGGAAGGGCTTACCTCCGCCATCAAGAAAAGTGAGGCCGCCAGCTGTTGCTAACCAGAGGATCCCATCCTGAGCCTCATAAACCTGGAGGACTGTATCATTGGTCATACTGTATGGATCGGCGGGATCATGGCTGTAGTGAGCAAAGGTCTCTTTTTCCCGATCGAATCCATTCAGTCCGCCTCCCCAGGTGCTCACCCAGAGCCTGCCTGCCCGGTCTTCATAAGCCCCGGTGACAAGATTGTTTCTCAGCGTTTGAGGATCGTTCGTATCATGCAGATATTGGGTGAACCGGGTCCTATCACGATTGAATTTATAAAGTCCCCTCCTCGCACAAAGCCAGAGGTTGCCCGAACGATCCTCATAGATGGATCGAATCGCATTATGGCTGAGGCTGGCGGGATCATCGGGATCATGCCAGTAGTGAAAAAACTGTTCTGTTTTCGGATCGAACCGATTTAAGCCCTTCTCCGAGCCGACCCAGAGGACACCGGCGCTGTCTTCAAGAATCGACCAGACGAAATCATGGCTCAGGCTGTTCGGATCGTCAGGATTGTGCACGTAATGCGTGAATTGCTTGGTTTCGCGATCAAGTTTGTTGAGCCCTTCGTGTGTACCAACCCAGACCGTCCCGGCCCGGTCTATATAAATGGTCCGTGCAGCATTGTTGCTCAAGCTGTAGGGATCGTCCGGGTCGTGCTGGTAGCGGATGAAAGCGTCCTTTTCCCGGTCATATTGATTAAGGCCGCCGCCCCAGGTACCAATCCAGAGTACGCCGTTTTGATCTACAACCAAAGACCGGATAAAATTGTGACCCAAGCTGCTGGGATCGTCCGGGTCGTGGCGGTACACTTTTATGCTGGAGCCGTCATAGCGGTTCAGTCCATTAGCTGTGGCAAACCACATAAAACCGTGGTTATCCTGGACAACGTTATATATTTGATTGCTTGATAGTCCATCTTCAGCAGTGAGCCGGCCAAATCTGAGATAGCGGCTCAGCAGTGGGTCGTCAGGGCGCCGCGATGCCGCAGGGCTCGCAGCCGTATCCTGCGCATCGGCAAAATCAACGGTCACCCCTGAGATAAATATAGAAAACGCCAGTACCGTAGTAAAAAGAGATTTATACAGGGCATTCATCATACCCGTCCCCCATAAATGGTGGCAAATAATAATGATATGCAAAAATAAATATCATAAATGCATATAATTTCAATAAACTATTTTATGGTGAATGGATAGATAGGCAAAGCATAAAGTGCGAAATTAACACTGAAGCCAATAAATCTTACTAAGCCCTATCTATTGCAATTTGGGAGGGTTCGAATTCTGGCTCACAGGCATGCATCAATCCGTGGCAATAATTTCGAGATGTTGTGTATTAGACAAACTAATCCACAATAACGCTTGGATCAAAATGTTAAGATCTGCTGAACAAACCTAAAACCGCCGGCTATTGTGGATTGGCCCTAGCCAATCTACAAAAAGTGCCCGGTGTAGATAACGTGCCTGAGGTTATAATTCCAAAAAACTGCAGATTGGATAACAAAATATACACGGGTTCTGATTTTTTCGACCAGTGAGCCACCACAATATATAGTGGTACCGCCTAATGATGGTGAAATGAAGGATATGATTTCTATCTCATCTCTTCTACAGCCTCTTCACAGTTTTTCAGAATACAAACCGAATTTATTTAGCTGACATTAAAAAAATGCTTGACAATACAACCCACAGCACTTAGAGTTGTTTTGAGCATATACTCATTATAAAAATCTAGCACTGTGGATATCATATATAATATTAGATTGTTACCGAAACATAATAAATGATGAACCAAGGAGATTCGAATAATGAAATTAGCCGTTACATCAACAGGGAAGGGATTAGACGCTAATTTGGACCCGCGCTTTGGACGAGCAGCCTATTTTATAATTGTGGATCCGGAGACAATGGCGTTTGAAGTTGTTGAAAACAACCAGAATCTCAATCTTCCTCAGGGTGCCGGGATTCAGGCCGGCAAGACCATCGTCGATCATCAAGTGGATGCCTTGATTACCGGGCATTGCGGCCCGAAAGCATTTAAGGTACTGCGGAGTGCCGGCATTAAAATCATGACCGGCGCCGGCGGGACAGTCACCGATGCCATCGCACAATTTAACAACGGAGAACTTGAAATTTCCGCCGAGGCAGATGTGGAAGGTCACTGGGTTTAATTTTCATGCAATGTTCAGGTAATAGCGAACGGAGGGATAGCATGCCGCTATATGATTATCACTGTGAGAATTGTGGAGGCGTCAGCGAACTGCTGATGAAGGTTTCATCTGATCAGCCGCAATGTTCTTTCTGCGGCAGTCCAAAACTCAAAAAACTGGTCTCAGCCCATTCCTCATTATCCGGAGCACCGCAAACCCGGTTGCCCGGGGCGGGCGATACCGGCTGCTGTGGCTCGCAGCCGCACCAGGCCGACTGCCAGGGGCCCGGAAGTTGCTGCGGGAAAGCCCGTTAAAAATTAAATAACGGAGAAAAAACATGATCATTAGTGTTGCCAGCGGAAAAGGGGGCACCGGCAAAACCACGGTGTCTACAAATCTGGCGTTATCGATTGGCTCAGATGTTCAATTACTGGATTGTGATGTTGAGCAACCCAATGCCCACTTATTTATTCATCCGGTTTTCGATCACACTGAATCCGTTACCACGCCGGTCCCCGAAATTGATATGGATAAATGCACGCTTTGCGGAAAATGCGGCGACATCTGCGAGTTTAAAGCTATCGTGGTCGTTGGTGAAACGGTTTTACCCTTCGAAGAACTGTGTCACAGCTGTGGCGGATGTATGGCGGTCTGTCCGGAAGAGGCTATTACGGAAAAAGGGCGGGAGCTGGGCATCCTCGAAAAAGGTCATTGCAACGGCGTCGAATTTATCCACGGGAAATTGAGAGTGGGCGAAGCCATGTCGCCACCCTTGATTAAAGAAGTGTTATCTTACACTGATCCGGCCAAACTCACCATTGTGGATGCCCCACCGGGTACGTCGTGTCCGGTGATCGAAACCATGAAACCGGCTGATTTTATTTTACTGGTGACCGAACCGACCCCATTTGGTCTTCACGACCTGAAACTGGCGGTCGGTGCGGCTCAGATTCTCAATATCCCCTGTGGGCTGGTGATTAACCGCTCCGATATGGGAGATGAAAAAGTGAAAGCATACGCCGCCAATGAAAATTTACCCATTCTCATGGAAATACCGTTTGATCGGCGCATTGCCGAGGCCTATTCCCGGGGCGATATGATCGTGGACGTGATGCCGGAGTGGAAGGCAAAATTTCAGGAACTTTATGATAAAATTAAAGAACTGCTTTAATCGCATAGCCACAAAGGCTCAAAGACACTAAAATGTTTAATATTTAATTCTTTTCTTAGTGCCTTGGTGACTTGGTGGCTAAACAGTTACGAATGGGTAAGCAGTGATAACGTGGAGTAATCTTAATGAAAGAATTAATCGTCATCAGCGGCAAAGGCGGTACCGGCAAGACCAGTATAATATCCGCCTTTGCCTCATTAGCTGAAAACAAAGTGCTCTGTGACGCCGATGTCGATGCGGCCGATTTGCATTTAATCATGGATCCCAATGTGGTTCAGCGTACGGATTTTCAGTCAGGAAACACCGCTGTAATTAACAAAGACCCGTGCACCGAATGCGGCTTGTGCCGGGAGATGTGCCGTTTCAATGCCATCAGCGCGGAGTATAAAGTCAATTCCATTGATTGCGAAGGCTGCGGAGTTTGTGTTTATTTCTGTCCTGAAAGAGCCATTGATTTTCCGGTAAACACCTGCGGGGAGTGGTTCATCTCGGACACTCGCTTCGGACCGATGGTGCATGCCCGGCTTGGCATTGCCGAAGAAAATTCCGGCAAATTGGTGACCCTGGTGCGTCAGGAGGCTCGCAAGCTCGCCGAAGCCAAGAATCTGGATTTGATTCTGACAGATGGCCCCCCTGGGATGGGTTGCCCGGTGATTGCTTCCATCGGCGGTGCCAGCGCGGTACTGATCGTCACCGAACCCACTGTTTCCGGTAAACATGATATGGAACGGGTGGCGCAGCTTGCCGCCCACTTTAAAATACCAGCCCTGGTTTGCGTCAACAAATTTGATCTCAATTTAGAATTAACCCGGGAGATTGAAAAATATGCTGAAGAAAAAGAGATCGCCTGTTTGGGCCGCATCCCCTTTGATCCGATTTTTACCAAAGCCATGATCCAGGCCCAAACCGTTTTTGAATATGATGGCCAATCAAATGTAGGCGATGCCATTCGGGGCACCTGGCAGCGTTTGTCAGAAAAACTTGAGTAATATAGGCGTTCACGGGTACTTTTGAACGGTAATCTTAAAATTAACTAGGAGGAAAATTACGATGAAGTTTGCAATACCGTTAGCTGAAGGAAAACTCACCGCCCATTTCGGGCATTGTCAGGAATTTGCATTGGTGGAAGTTGAAGGCAATGAGATCAAAAATAAAGAAACTCTCGTCCCGCCGCCCCATGAACCCGGTGTGCTGCCAAAATGGCTGCATGAGCTGGGTACCAATGTGATCATTGCCGGCGGAATGGGCGCCAGGGCGTTGGAACTTTTTGCCCAAAACGATATAAAGGTGATTGTCGGGGCCTCGGCCTTGACGCCTGAGGAACTGGTAAAACAGTATCTGGATAATACGTTGCAGACCGGCGGCAATGTCTGCGATCACTGACTAGACTTTAATAAGGACACGGATCAACACGGCTTGCACAGATAAAAGAATGTCTTTTTGGCTGCGATAGGAAAAGCACCAGAAGTATCAACATCTGTGGGGATCTGTACAAATCTGTGTCCGGTTATCAACAATTAAATTTTTTCTATTTTTCTTGTTAAATAAGTCAATGGCGCAGAAAAAATTCGTTTTCTGGCAGGGTCATTCGCGGCACTATTTGGAGATGGCCAATCGCAACGACCGGCGAGAGAGAATCGAGCATCCGGATGGGTATGGGAAGCGAACCGGTGACTGCGGTGATACCGTGGAAGTGTATTTATCCATCCGCCATGGACGCATCCAGTTGGTTTGTTTTGATACCGACGGCTGCATGAATACCAACGCCTGTGCCAATACGGTGGCCGAGCTGGCAGAAGGAAGAAACGTCGAAGAAGCCTGGGAAATTACAGCCGAAGATGTGATCTCTTATCTGGAAACGCTGCCGCCGCAGCATACCCACTGTGCTGAACTGGCGGTGGGGGCACTATATCTGGCTTTGGCCAATTATCAGGAACTCAAACGCCATCCTTGGAAGAAACTGTATCCGGGAAAATGAGATTTTTACGGGGTAATGGACAACCCTCTGAAAAACTTGCCATGGTTGAAAACGGGGCGGATGTCAGACCGCCCCGTTAACATTCTACCTGACCTGAAAAATAAGTAGGTTATCAAAAATCGCCCAGGGGGCTATGAAAACCTTTTTTGACTGCATACCGTGTTCATCCTTAATTGCCTGAATACCATGCAGCCTCCCTGCATTACGGCTCGATCAAGAGGATTCGACAGGTTTGTTTTCCAATGTCTCGATACGTTTGTTGATCGCATCCAATGATTTTTGCAGGTAGTCGGCATCAGCTTTTAACATGTCCATTTCACTGGCTGCCTCTGCTGGATAACTTGAGCCCAAAGCCGGCGGGTACCACCTGTGGCCTCTGCCGAAACCACGACCGCGACCCATACCCGGATCGAATCCGCCCCTGAAACCGCGTCTCGACGCAAGCCCGCGGCCATAGCTGTGGATGCCAGCAGACGCAGGGATGGTTCCGGCAGTGGCAGGGTTACAGCGACCTCTGGCGCCGCCGGTCATAGGACCGGCTCCCATGGGACCTGTTCGGTCATATCCTGGCATAAGATCACCTCCTTCAAATGTCGTTGATTGTTTGATTTGTTAAAATGTTAGGACTGCCTGCCGCGACCCTGCCCGCTGCCTCTGCCTTTGCCCTGACCCCGGCCGGCGCCCTGGCCCGATTTCCGGCCTTGACCTCTTCCAGTTCCTCTTCCGCCTTGTCCTTGGGGTGCAGCGTTTCCGTCTTTAGGACCGCATTTTCCCATGCCGCGTCCTGTTTTCGGACCCTGGCCCTGGGGGCCCGTTCTATCTCCCTGTGGCATATTGCTCACCTCCCTTCG
>JARFPZ010000527.1 GCA_029288035.1 Desulfosarcina sp. | reverse complement strand
TCTTTCCAGCGCGGCCTTGTCCACCAGCAGCACGCTCTGGTCGTCGGACATCCATTTTTTAACTTCAAACGCGGCCCCGCAGGCAGCCATGCCGCCACCGACGATCAAAACATCAACTTCTCTTTCTTCGACTTCCGGGTCCCTTACAGCCTTGAGTTCACCCAAAGGTTTGTTTGGTAATGCCATATTGCATCCTCCTTAAATCACATATTGAATTTTAATATTGTTATAAACGGTTTCTTTAACAGGATCTTTGAATTTAAAACAATTGCCCTGCATCAGGGGTACGTAGTGCGGCGCCGTCTGCTTCTTCGGTTGACAGCAGCTCGCCTTCGAGATCCTGACCTTTTAGGTCTTGATACGCATTGGCCTGTCCTTCGGGGGTCGTCCGGATGGGGAACTTAAAGCGTTTGATGAGGCCGTTTCGGAACTTGCAGGTCCACATGACATCCTCGGTACCGAGCATCGGCATGACGCTGCTTCCCAGAGGAACAAAGTCCGCATAGCCTCTGACTTCGATAGCTTGGGTGGGGCAAATTTTAACACAGGAAAAGCATTCCCAGCATTGATCGGGCTCTTGGTTGTAAGCCTTCATCTCATTGGGTTCTAAAACCATCAGATCGTTGGGGCAAATGTACATACAAGCGGTTTTATCCCCGCCCTTACAGCCGTCGCATTTTTCATTAATTACGAAACTTGGCATTTAGTATACCTCCTAAAATTTGTTAACTTAGATTATGATTCCTTTAACCTACCAGTTAGTGATGAAAAAGTTCCCTTGCTAATTTACACCTCCCTTCATAGTGTTTACCCAAAAAATGAACGCTTGGGTTGATTTTGGCTTTATATCTGGGTTTTTTTGGCAATAACAACCGGAACCCGACCGGTTAAACTCATGGATAATCATCAGCACAAAACAGCAAATTTCCTATAAATTCAATATGATATGAGTGTGTAAGGGAGAGAGAATATCATCCAACTTTAGCCTTGTCAAGTGTTTTTAACCAAACGAAATGACAAAAAATAACCCGCCTTCCGTTTGGTTTGATTACCTTACAACATCTGGATAGGGGACCGAAATTTGCCACCAGATGTAGTGTAATATTGAAACGATTACCTGATTTAATGGATGCGGCCCTTGATACAACTGCAAAGATGGGATAAAAGACAGGTCGGCATGCGGTTTGTTGGAGGGACGTTCGTGGCCCGGGATAAATTAGAAGAATTCTTAATATGGATGAACCGGAAATTATCTAATCGCTGAAATCTGAACACCGACACCTGTCTACGATCCCGTCTGAAGCGAAGCGTAAGCGGGGAAGCTTTACTTTTCTGTCAAGATGTTCTCGGATAAAACCCGATAAGGTGCTATTGTGGAACCTGATCTAACTCCGATATCGCTACAGGAATCATTTTGCTTTTCATGTTCACCGGATGTGCCTTGTTTTAACGAGTGTTGCCGGGATTTAAATCAATTTTTAACGCCCTATGACATCCTGCGTTTAAAAAACCACCTCGGTCTGTCATCCGGGAATTTCCTGCGACAGTATACATCCCTTCACATCGGGCCCGAATCGGGCCTGCCCATCGTAACCCTGAAACCAAAGGATCCCCACAAATTAATCTGCCCGTTTGTCACGGATACCGGCTGCCGGGTATATGAAAATCGTCCGTCTTCTTGCCGAACTTATCCGTTGATGCGAGCCGTCTCCCGATCGAGATCGACCGGTGAGTTGACGGCACACTACGTGGTGTTAAGGGAACCTCACTGCCTTGGCTTTGAAAAGGGCCGAACCCAGAGTCCGCGGCAATGGACCGATGAACAGGGATTGGCCGTCTACAATGAGAACAATGATAAACTTATGAAGATTATCAGCCTGAAAAACCGACTGATCCGGGGTGCACTCGACCATGAATCCGGACGTCGCTTTCATGCCGCCCTATATGACCTGGATAATTTCAGATCGCAAATTCAACATACGGACCTATTGGCTAATTTTCGACTAAATTCCAGGATCATGGATGCGGCGCTCAGGGATGATGTCGCGTTGCTGGATCTCGCAATTCAATGGGTGGAGCGTAATCTGTTGAACCCAGAACAAAGCAAAAGAAAGGCTGAAATTCTATGAGCGATATTTTTATCAGCTACGCTCGGGAAGATCGAAAAAAGATAGAAGCACTTGCAAAGGGCTTCGAAAATCAAGGTTGGTCGGTCTGGTGGGATCGAAAGATTCCACCCGGAAAAACGTTTTCCCAAGTGATTGAAGAAGAACTTGCGGACGCACGCTGCGTAGTGGTGGCATGGTCAAAGCATTCAGTAAAAAGTAATTGGGTAAAAGAAGAGGCAGATGAGGGACTTAATAAAGAGATTCTGATTCCAGTAATAATCGAAGACGTTTTGCTTCCAATGGGTTTTCGTCGCATTCAGGCTGTAGATCTAATAAAATGGGATCCGGCCGAAGCATCTCAAAACTTTCAATTCCTAATCGAAAATGTGGCTCAAATCCTCGCACAACCGCCATCCACCGATGTAAACAATGACGAACGCACCGAGGGCGGAGAGACTCCCATCGATCAACGCACGGAGCCCCCTTTGCCGGATGACTCAGCAAGGCCTCTTGCTGTGAAAAAAATTGGACAATCAGAGTTAGCGTCTATCTTGGAAAAGCATTCCAGATGGATCAAAAGTGGATCCGAGGAAGGTCAACAAGCCGATCTTGCAAATGCTGATTTATCGAGGCTCAATCTGTCCGACGCTGATTTAGCCAAGGCCGATTTGGCTGGGGCGAACCTAAGCAAAGCCAACCTAGAAAGTGCCAACTTGACCGAGGCGATTCTGACAAGAACCAACCTAGAGGACAGCAATCTAAGCAATGCCAACCTAAAAGATGCCTTACTCCTTGAAACATATTTCAGCGGCGCAAATTTGGCCGGCGTCATCGGGCTGGATGATACAAACCTATCTGGTGCTGACTTTGAAGGCGCCAGTGGACTTCTCAGTGCTGATTTTGCGCGTTCCGATCTCACCAGAGCCAAATTGCCAAAAGATATCGGCAATTTCAATACGTTGAACCTCATTGAGGAAGCATCCAAAAGTGCGCGCAAAATTTTTTATGCATTAATTATAGTATGTGCGTTTTCTTGGTTAATTATCGTAAAAACCACCGATGTTGGACTATTCACCAATACGTCTTCGATGTATCTGCCGCTGGTCGGTGACCAATTTCTGACGCAACCCTTATATATGGTCGTGCCATTAATTCTGATATCCATTTATGTATTCTTCCATCTCTATATGCAGCGCATTTGGGAAAGCATGGGTACCCTGCCGGCAATATTTCCTGATGGAGCATCGTTACCCAAGAAGTTGCATCGCTGGTTTTTGAATTGCTTTGTCCGCCGTAATTTCAAAATTTTGAAAAAACAGCGTTCGATAATTGCCAAATTGGAAGAAAAATCGGCAATTCTGATTGGTTGGTGGGCCGTTCCGATTACGCTGATGGGGTTTTGGATAAGGTATCTTCCGCGACGCGATTGGATCGGCACAGGACTTCACATCCTATTATTTTTTGCTGCACTCGCAGCCGCCCTCGGCTTTTATCAATTATCTGTAAACAATTTAAATGGAACCGCTAACCGTCGCTTTGGTTTCAGCAGTGTCTGGCGCTTCAGAAAATTTCGTTATGGCCTAATTCTTGGAACCGCGGGAATCCTTATGTGGGTTCTCTCCTATGGTGCAATCAACGGCATTCGATCCGATCAGCCCGATTTTACGAACTTAAAAAGCACCGTGCCATGGCTCTTTCTTAAGCTTGGCTACGATGTATTCGCAGATATCAGGGAGGTCGATGTTTCATCCAGGCCAGGGGATTTCTGGAGAATCGAAAATGAACTAGATCGGATAAATTCCGTTACAGGTGCTTTTCTCAAAAAGAAAGACCTGAGATATGCAGATATGTTTCGAGCGTTTCTCGCCAAAGCGATTCTCAGACGGGTAAACATGGAAGGCGCCAGACTCAGAAAAGTCAATTTTCAAGCTGCCGACATGAGACAGGCAAATCTTCAACACTCGGACCTCACAGGGGCCAACCTTAAGGGCGCAGACCTCAGGGAAGCCAACCTAATGAATGCGCTTCTGGTCGGCGCGCAGTTTCAAAATGCAAACCTCGGATTGGCGCAATTCTCTGGAGCAGATTTAGAGGAAGTCAATCTCCATGATGCTGATCTGCGATGCGCCAAATTAGCGGGCGCAAAAAATCTGACGGCCAAGAAGCTAGCTGCCGTAAAAACCCTCTATAAGGCAGATCTCGATGCGATCCTACTTAATGAAATAGAAAACAAAATGCCGCATCTTTTGGAAACGCCGGCAGAACAGTGGGTTGAATTAAATGCAAGAAAGAGGTGTCCATAAAATTCAGAACCACTGCCATGTCATATTCTCCGATGCAGTTCAAATGTCTGTGGTCGCGCCAAAAATACTGGATCTCGGTCGAATCGTTCTGAATTTTATTTCTTATTTTTTATTTGCTCTATGACCAAAACAGCTTTCAATCATCAATAGTCAAATTCGGCCTGTCCGGGTCAAGCTATCGCAACCGAATCCGCTTACTTTCCTGACCCCACACAAAGACTCTCACCCATTCAAATCCAAATTTCAACAATTGGACGTCATCCGTTTTCAGTTTTTTGAGCATCGCGGATTTTACCTTGTACCGTTTTAAAAAGCTGCTTTGAAACACAAAATCCCGGAATCGGTCGACATTATAGGTGGCCATGAAGGCCATCTTTGCCTTGGGTCCTTCGGGGCCTTCAATTCCCCAGGGATCTTTTTGGAACAGCCGCTTGAGCCCGGCCCACCGCAACGTCATTTGGTGGTACAATTCGGCCTCCTGATCCCGGGTCCATTCAGCTACGGTCCATTCTTTTTTTTCGAACTGCCCCTGACAAAAATCCGGCGGTCTGAAAAAATGAAGGGGCGCATCCTTTTTTCGATCGGCATCATACAGCATGCCCTGCTCGATGGGAAATGTTCTGCAGGTATCCGGACGATCCGGATACACCCGACAGCCGGATTCAGTCAAAAACGGGCAGGTTTTTTGCGGATTCTCGGCCATGCGCAACAGCACATCCGGAAAAAAATTGCCGGGTCGCATAACAATATCGACATGTCGGTCCAGAAACTCGTCTGAGGAAAGGCTTAAAGCGTTTTTTAACCGGAGGACATCGTAAGGATACAAAAAAAGGTTCAAATTGCGGCAGCAGCGGTTAAAGCACGCGACCTCCGGATGACAGCGAAAACAGAACGTGTCGTTTTCCTTGATCCGTATTCCGGGCAATTTATTTATCTGATCTTCGTCAACGTGCTTCATGGCTCACAGGACATCAAGCTTAGCGCATGGGGCATAGCGTTGTTAATGAAAATTAGCTCGCAAAACGTTATACCATCGATAAAAAAAAACTGAAACCCTTATCGGCGATGATGCAGGGAAACGTCAGAGTCAACTCTAACTGGTGCAGATAGAAGCAATTTACTTTCCCGGATATGGCACTAAAATCCCAAATCACAATACTCAAAATACGAATAATATCAAAATTCCAATGATAATGGTCTCGCAAAAAGTCCCAAGTTCGTCATGCCGGACTTGATCCGGCATCCAGAACATATTGAAATCACTGGATTCCCCCTTCGCCGGAATGACATTTCAAAAGGATTTCAGACTTTTTACGAATTTGTCAATGATCGATTACCTGTTTAAATGACGCGACCCCGGGCTATGATGAACCCTCATCGCCCAGCGCGGATGATCCGTCCCCGGTCCAGGGAAAATTTTATCATCTTCTTTGATAAAGGCACCTTTTTGACGTACGTTTATAAAGCATGACTAAAACTACCACAAGGATGATTTACCATGGATGCGACTACCCAAAATAAAAACGAACGGCTCAATCTCCGTTTGAAAAGTAGTGCAAAGAGCCTCATAGCGCGTGCTGCCAGTTTTGAGGATAGAACGGTTAGTCATTTCATACTGACCAGTGCCTTGGAGCAAGCCGAGGAAACCGACCAGGAGCATGAGATCATAACATTGAACGCGAAAAACTCCAGGATGTTTTTTTGAAGCTTTGGCTGCTCCGATACATTTCAATCGCAAACTATGAGCAAATTCGCTTTGTTTTCTTTAAATGATTCACCGGTCTATTGACACGCCATTTCAGAGTCTATAGATATGGATTTTCGTCAGAAACCATTCTAATAGGGAGGTACCAATGAAAATACTGGGGATTTCAGGCAGTACCCGGAAAGACGATGTTTCCGGGACATCAAAGCTCGTCAAAACCGTGCTTGAAAATACGGACTGTAGCTACGAACTCGTTTCTTTAAGAGGAAAAAAAATAGCAGGATGTATTGCCTGCTTGGGGTGTGTCAAGGATAATATCTGCAAAGTGCAAGACGACCTGGTCGACCTACGCGCTAAAATTGTTGAGGCGGATGCCTACGTGATCGGCGCCCCCAACTTTTATTCCGCCATGAATGCCACGACCCATGCCTTATTGGAAAGATGGTATCAGTTTCGGCATCAGGAAGGCGACACCCTTTGGGGTAAATTAGGGGTGGCCGTCGGGGTTGGTGGTACCAGCGGTCAATACCCCGCCGACGAGATTGAAAAGCTCTTTCTTTACAATTTCGTTGAAACCGTCGCTAAAGTAGCCGGTCAGGGCGCTGCCTCCTGTTTTTCCTGCGGCTATGGCGAAACTTGTAAGGTGGGCGTTCCCACCTTGCTGTATGGTGAGGGCGTTAAAATCACACCGGATATGATTCCGGATGTGACCAAGCAGTCGGTGGTTATCGAATCGGCCGCGGCCGCCGGCAAATTGTTAGGTCAACGCCTACGGAACGGTCATGATCGCATGGCAGTCACTCAGAAAATGCAACAACAGTTGATGTCCATGTTTAAGGAATCGGCTTAATCAGCAACCACCAGCAGAGTTGGGCTCACAGGAAGGCACCTTGAAGGAGCCGCGGAGCCATTCTCTGCTGGTGATCGCTGATTCTTCGGATTCTATCAGGATTTTAAGGTGGCGTCCGTATCGACGATTTTCTTTTTCAGCGGAAGCGCTTCTATTTTCTGCCAATCCAATGATTCTGCCGTCCATGAAAATAATTCCAATGGCCCGTACTTTAAATTTACGGTCAAGCTCTTGGGCTTCAGGGATGTATTAAACTGCATAAAATCCCGGACGATCACAAAGGTGTTTTGTCCGTCCTTGATATCAGCGCAGACATTGATAAAATCGTCTATATTTTTTATCGAGCGTCCATCAAACTCGGTGATAATCACTCTAAAAAATCGATTCTTTTTGTCTCTGTATCCAAGCTGTGAGAAACTGCTGCCGTCCGCCGCAAAAGACATGTTGATGTTTATATTCGCCACGGTGCCGAATTTGACCGAATATTCTTCCCGCTCGTTATTACCGATAAAAAGCAGCTCGTCACCCATGGACAAGTCGTTCCAAGAACCGCATTCAACGAATTGTAATTTGAATTCCAATTTCTGCGGATCAAGTTGATAAAATCCAAAATCATGCACGGGGTCGAAATATAATTTTTTGGCTTGGGTAATACTCCCGTTATAAAAATTGATGCTGACATTTGACGGGCTGATGCCCGTTACATGCGCATTGGTGGCAATGATACCTTTGTCGGCATCGATAATGAAGCCCGTACCATAGGATTTGCCTTGCTTCTCCGTTTCGAAAACAATTTCAGAAGACCGCTCAATATTGACGACCGTGGGCTTGAGGGCTGCTATTTTTTCCGTCCAGTCATGCTGGGCGTACCCTTGCGAATCTTGAAAAAACAGAATTGCGATCGTCAATAATATAGTAAGTTTGGCTCTCATTTTTTCCCTCTGTCTTTATAATTTGGTGGTCTTTGACCGGCCACATCTTCAATCAGATGCGTCCGTCATTGACGGTGCGGTCGTGAACCTGCCTCTGCTGGCCGCATGCCTTCAACTCGGCAAAGCGAGTGATTCCGGGATTTCGTTCGTATCAATTTTGCCCACACGCTAAAAAAGAACGGCATTGCCGAAGCAGATGACTACAGCGAATCCTGGCAACAGCAGGTTTTAAAATCTTTAACCCCGTGAACGTCCGCAACCATATTAACCTTGACAACAAAACCCGCTTCAGCTATCCGAAAAGGTATTGGTTCGGTGAATGGGTGCTTTATTAATTCTACGATAGGGGGCGTATCATGTCCGAGAATACTGATCTTCCGAATGTTTCCATGGCCAACACAAAGAAAGAACTCCTGGAGGCCTATGAAGAAGCCAAAGAGCAGTTCGAAAGTCTGAGCAAAGATTTGCTGGATGCCGAAAAGGCCCGCAAGCGGCTGGAAAAAAAAGTGGCGGCGGCGACGGCCGATTCCCAGGCAGCGCAGGATCCGTTGAAGCGCCTCCATGATCTGCGGGGCGCCATCAGCCGGGAGCTGACCGGACTGGCAGAACGTTTCGAAACCGAAATTGAGACCTACCGAAAGATCCAGTCTGCGATCGAATCTAAAAAGGAGGAGCTCAACACCATTTACGAGGTAGAAACGGCTGCCTCTGACCTGGCCGCCCTGATCGACGCCCAGCGGGTGAAGAAAGAGCGATTCGAGCGGCAGATGCAAGATCAAAAGGAGGCCTTCGAAGCAGAGATGGAGGAAATACGCACCCAATGGCAGCGTGAAAGGACTGATCGGGAACGACGCGTTAAGGAGCAGGCCGAAGCCATCGACAAGCAGCGCAAAAGGGAGAAGGAGGAGTATGAGTATAACTTTGCGCGGGATAAAGCCCAGCGTAAAAATACCTTGAACGATGAGTTGCAGGCCCTTGAAAAAGAGCTCATCGCAAAGCGAAGCGCATTCGAAGCCGAAGCTCAAAACCGAACGGCCGAGCTCGACGCCAGGGAAAAAGCGATTGCCAGCCGCGAAAACGATATGGAGAGCCTGCAAAAGGAGGTCGATAGCTTCCAAAAACGCAACGAAGCCGCCGTTCAAAAGGCGGTGGCCGATACCACGGAGAGTATTACTCGGAATTTTAAGAGTGACCAAGCGCTCATGGAAGCCCGATTCGAGGGCGAAAGAAACGTTCTTATGGGAAAAATCGAAGCGCTTGAGAAGACGGTGGCGTCACAGGCATCACAAATCAACGATTTGGCTAAAAAGAATGAACTGGCCTACGAAAAAGTTCAGGATATCGCCAACCGGGCCGTCACCTCTGCCCGGCGAGAAATTTATTCAGTTCCGGTCCAACAAACCAGCGTTCCGGTGCGTGACGACAGCAAGAGCGGACAATGAGCCGCTCATATGAAACTACATGGATTGACGAATGAAGAACATGTGTGCTGATTTGGCAGCAGAACAAGATGAGCTCGATGGATTCGTTGCAGATCTGGATGAAGCAGGCTGGAACACCCAGACGCCCGCAGAGGGATGGACCATCAAAGATCAAATTCGGCACTTGGCCTATTATGAAGAAAGAGCACGGCTGGCGGCTTCTGACCCGGGGTCCTTTAAACAATGGCTGGCCGAGATCCAGCAAGATTCAGATAGATTTCGCAAACACGTTGAGGAAACAGGAAAGGATCTGAGTGCAAAAGGAACCCTGAAATGGTGGCGGGAAGAACGTGGTGCTCTGCTTAAAGTTCTTGAGCCCATGGATCGCAAGCACAGGTTGCACTGGTATGGACCCGATATGAGTGTGATATCTTTTGCGACCGCACGCCTTATGGAGACCTGGGCCCATGGCCAGGATATCCTAGACGCCTTGGGTAAAACGCGAAAGCCCACCGACCGGCTGCTTCACGTTGCCCACCTGGGAGTGAGCACATTTGGCTGGAGTTATGTCAATCGACAAATGGATGTCCCCGACACAACGGTGCGGGTCGAACTCCGAGCTCCCTCAGGCGATCTGTGGGTCTGGGGTCCACCGGAAGCCAAAAATAGGGTTAAAGGTTTGGCCATAGATTTCTGTCTGGTGGTGGTCCAGCGATGCCATGTTGCCGATACCAATCTTAACACCAGGGGTGAAATTGCCAAACAATGGATGTCAATCGCCCAAGCCTACGCCGGAGGTCCGGGACAGGGACGTAAACAAGGGGTGTTTTGAAGCGTAAGCAAAAATTCTTTTTTATTTCAAATCCGCCATGGATTAGGCCAATGAATAATTTGACGATCAACACCAATGAAATCTATCCGCGGCAGGCCGCGGAGTATCATGTTTTTAGGATTTAACTTACTTTTATCGCAGCAAGCTGCGGGGAGTTAAACCCAGGAGAGATTAAACCAAAAAAGGAGCAAAGCATGGATCTAAAAGACAAAGTTGCAATTATTACCGGTGCCAGTAGCGGCATTGGCAGGGCCGTCGCACGTAATTTGAATGAAGTCGGCGTAAAATTCATTCTGACCGGACGTAGGGAGAATCATCTTACAGAGTTAAAAGACGAATTAGCGCATGCGGCTATTCTGACGGGCGATATCAGTCAGGATGGGATGCCGCAAAGTTTGCTGGCAGCCGCTTTGGACACTTTCGGGCGCTGTGACATCGTCTTTAACAATGCCGGAATTATCAAAGCGGGAAGCATTGATGATATCGATATTGAAGACATGTGTTACATGGTGCGAGTCAATGTGGAAGCCGCTTTTCGGATGGCTTATGTTGCGGTAAAGCATTTTAAATCTACCGGTTCAGGTTACTTGCTAAACACTTCCAGTGTGCTCGGCACAAAAGTCCGGCCGACGGCCGGTGCTTATGCCGGAACAAAATTCGCAATCGAGGCACTGACAGAAGCCTTGCGGCTGGAACTAGCCAAAACCAATATCGGCGTGTCATGTGTTGAGCCCGGCCTGGTGCAGACCGATCTTCACCGGGAGTGGCCGGTTCCACCGGCCCAGAGCCTCAACATCCCACGGCCGCTGCAACCGGAAGATATTGCTCGAGTAGTGCGGTTTATTTTGGAACAGCCGGACCATGTCCGCCTGCCCCGTATTTTAGCCGTACCATCTGATCAAGAATTATGAGCTCTGACGTCGGTCATTCGGCCATGATCATCTCTGCGATGGTCATCTTAAACCTGTCAGATAGACCGATTGCCTGTTTGAATTCACCTTCCACCCTGGCCATTTTAAAATAAAACGGCGTACGATCGAATTTATGATAGCTCTGATTTGAACAGCGGCGATCAAACATCCCGCAGCCCGAGCCGTGGATAACGTTTTGTCCCGGCTTTCGGAGCTCGTGGGAAATGCCGTGCAGACGACAAATCATGGGGCGATACGCATAAAGCATGCAGAGTCCATCGGAATTGAGCGGACACATCAGTCTCACGGGCCTTTCCTTTTGAACCGCTTTTGCGGTTTCCCGGCAGACCCATGCTGCCCTTGATTGGATTGCCTGTCGTCTAGGAAGGTCCAGTGTATTCAATCCCGCATGAATATATAGAAATTCCAAATAGGTATGATGAAAAAAACGGGTCCGGCAGCAATTGTCCTCACATCCGCTACAGTGAAATCCGTAGTGTTTGGCCGCCTCGGCATATTGTCGATCCATGTCGGCAAAAATACCGTACAGCCGATCAAAAAAAACGGTCAAAATAGGATCGTCAATTTTAACGGGTAGATGTGTCAAGTTTAGGTCCTTAGTCCATTTTTTCTGACAACATGTTGTAAGAAATAGAAGGTTTCAGCAAATCACAAATACCATTGATTGAAGATTATAAAAAGGACAGAGCGAAGCGACATCCACAAATCTTCAATCTTCACTTTTCAATTTCAGCTTATCCGGGTTCGGCCGCCTTTACACCAGAGGAGACGGGAAAAAGATCTTTCTATACAGATTCATGGCGTAGCGATCCGTCATAGAGGCGATGAAGTCGCAAACAGTCCGCCCTTTGGGTTGATCAACATCATTGACGCCGTGCATCTGCAGCTCACTCAATTTTTTTACAAATATCAAAGGGATCCTGACTTAACAAAATAAAAAAAGAGGTTATGTTAATCGAAAGCGTACTTTGTTGTAAAGACTTATCTGTTTTAACATGTGAACCCTGAACCTTAGAACCTGGAATGGCTGGTCATCATTTGATACTCGGTGAACGAACCGATTTTATTACCGGTGAAACCGTACCGGACACCCATGATGAACGCTACCGGCAAAAAATCGCCCGTCTGCTTATCAATCACAAAGGGTATCAAAAATCTGATATTAAACCACGTAAAGAACTACCGGTGCGGGCCGGAGAAAACAGGGCTGTCATAAAAATTGATTTTTTAGTCAATCTTTTGGGCAAAGTTTGCATGATAGTTAAATTCGGCCCCGGTTCAATTGTCACACGGCGCAGACCGTTGCTGGCGGTATCGCGGGTTTTAACCCCCTACCAGATTCCCATTGCAGTGGTGACCAACGGTGAAGATGCCGAAGTCCTTGAAGGGGCTTCGGGCAGGGTCATTTCACGTGGTCTGGAAACGATACCGAGCAGGGAACAATTGGTAGAAATTATGGGTGCAGATCCTTTTAACCGAATTTCGGCCGTACGGGTGGAAATGGAGTCGAGAATCTTGTATTGCTATGAGGTGGATGGAAGCTGTCCGTGTGATGAGAATGTATGCAGACTTTAATCTAGGTTGAGCGGTTCAAGGTTCAACCTTGGTAATAAATACAAATTCTATGCTACAAATATTTCGTGTGTTTCTTGTATTTCATGGTTGTACCAATTTTAATGTCCAAATTAAGATAGTTTTACTTGCATTTTTTACTTGCATTTCTTAATTTTGTTATATATTCAATTGGATGGATGTATCTCGATATGAATATTGAACCAAGGAGGTTTCTGTCGGCTGTTTACGAACAATTTTCAAGGACCGGCAAGCCTTTGCAATATTTGTGCATATGCGCAAATCTAATCCACAAATGTTAAAACGAGGAGGTAGGACATAGCTGCACCAAAACGACCCCATCGACCCATTCGATCAGATAGAACGAACATCAACAGAGACATCAGGGCTAGAGAAGTGAGGGTAATAGACCCTGACGGCGAACAAATCGGTATTATTCCTACAAGACAAGCCCTGGAAACGGCGTCTGAATTCGGTCTCGACCTGGTAGAGGTTTCTCCCAATGCAAAACCGCCCGTTTGCAAGATCATGGATTATGGCCGCTATCGCTATGAACAGACCAAAAAGAAGCAGGAAGCAAAAAAGAAGCAGAGCTCATTTCAAGTAAAGGAAATTAAGGTACGTCCGAAAACCGGTGAACATGATCTGCAGACCAAAATCGGTCATATAAAGAAGTTCATTGAAAGAAAAGACAAGGTTAAAGTGACCGTCGTATTTCGCGGACGCGAAATCACACTTTCCCGGTTTGGTATGGCATTGCTCGAAAAAATAGCCCTGGAAACTGAAGAAATTGCGGTGGTGGAGCAGCATCCCAAATTTGAAGGCAGAACCCTGGTCATGATGCTGGCACCGAAATGAGCGTCTAGTTCGCTTCGCATACAATTAGTCTTTTTAGCAAGCTGTTATAGAAATAGCATTTGGTGGCGTGGGCCGGGTTGCGATAGCTCACGCCATCTACTTTTATTTATATTCGTTAACCCGATTCGATTTATTGCACTTGAATCCAACGTTACTGATGCTGCGGTGTCACATTATCAGAGCGATATTTAAGATTGAGGAGAAGAAATTATGCCCAAAATTAAAACCAATAGAGCGGCGGCCAAACGGTTTAAAAAAACCGGTAGTGGAAAAATTGTTTACCGGAAATCCTGTGCCAGCCATATCCTGACAAAAAAAACTACCAAGCGCAAAAGAACACTGCGGCAGGCACATCTCATCGCCAAATCCGACCGCAGAGAAATAAAATTGCTGCTACCCAACGGATAACTTGGAAGTGGGAAGGCGGAATGCGGAAGGGCGAATGGGAAAATATTCGATTTCGGATTGCGGGATGGATAAACAAAAGACATTAGGAATTAATCCTTTTCCCCAGTCAACTTAATCAACAAACCAACAATTTAACCAATATAGAGGTAAACAAAATGAGAGTGAAGCGCGGATTCAAAGCCAGAAGACGTCGTAAGAAGATTTTGAAACTGGCCAAAGGTTTTCGCGGCGGCCGCAGCAAATTATTTCGCACTGCGGCAGATGCCGTCGATAAAGCCCTGATGTATTCTTACCGTGATCGCCGAACGCGTAAGCGGGATTTCAGACAACTCTGGATTGCCAGAATCAATGCCGCCGCCAGGCTGAACGACCTGTCCTACAGCAAGTTCATTCACGGATTGAAGCTTGCCCGGGTTGAGCTTGATCGCAAAGTTCTCGCCGAGCTGGCAATTTCCGATCCTGCCGGATTTAAGCAAGTCGCTAAATTGGCGGCGCAGCAACTTTAATAAATATCTAATGACAAGTGAAGACTGACGAATTGTGGAAGACAACTTAGATCACATCCATCAGCAAGCGCTCAAAGATCTGGCGGCGCTTGAAAACACCGATGACCTCCAGGATCTCTCCGTGCGCTATCTGGGCCGTAAGGGTATTTTGACCCAGTTTTTGCGGAATATTTCCAAGTTGCCAGTCGCGCAGAGACCGGCGGCCGGGAAAAAGGCAAACGAGATCAAAAGGTTGTTGGAAAAGGCCTTCAAGGTGGCCGCCGAAAAGCTTGAATCCCAGGATCAGGCTGCGGAGGCAGCCATTGATGTATCTCTGCCCGGCAGAGCAGTAGCATGCGGCGCTTTACATCCGATTACCCAAATCAATCAGCAAATTTGTGACATCTTCTCAAATTTAGGGTTTGATATCGCTGAGGGACCGGAGGTGGAGTCAGACTATTACAACTTTGAGGCACTGAACTTTCCCAAGGATCACCCCGCAAGGGATATGCAAGACACCTTTTTTATCACCGACGACATTGTTTTAAGAACCCATACGTCACCCAATCAAATTAGAAGTATGGAGAAACAATCGCCGCCGGTAAGAATCATTGTGCCGGGCAAAGTCTATCGGTGTGATTCGGACCTGACCCATACCCCTATGTTTCATCAGGTGGAAGGGTTGTTGGTTGATGAAAATATATCTTTCGGTGATCTCAAAGGGATCCTGACAACTTTTGTACATCAATTGTTTGATGAACAAACGAGCCTCAGATTTAGACCCAGTTTCTTCCCGTTTACAGAACCCAGCGCTGAAGTGGACATCCTATGCGTAATCTGCCGGGGCAAGGGGTGTCGGGTCTGCTCGCACACCGGATGGCTTGAAATTCTCGGTTCGGGGATGGTACACCCGGCGCTGTATGAAAATGTGGGATACGATGCCGATCGCTATACCGGATTTGCCTTTGGCATGGGGGTGGATAGAATTGCCATGCTGAAGTACGGCATCGATGACATCCGCAAGTTTTTTGAAAACGATATAAGGTTTCTGGAGCAGTTTTAATGAAGGTTAGCCTGAGTTGGCTAAAAGATTATATTACCATCAATATGGATACGGCCGATTTGGCCGATGCCCTTACCATGGTCGGTCTGGAAGTGGAGTCGGTTGCAGATCGCTATGACTATTTGGGCAGTGTCGTTGTGGGCCGAATAGAGGATGTGAGTCCACACCCAAATGCCGACAAACTAAAAATCTGCCGGGTCAATACGGGAGATCAAATTTCGTCGGTGGTGTGTGGCGCACCCAATGTCCAACCAGGCATGTTGGCACCCCTGGCAAAACCCGGTACCGTCTTCCCGGACGGATCTCAACTGAAAAAAAGCGTGATCCGGGGAGTAAGCTCCGAAGGGATGCTCTGCAGCGATGCGGAGCTAGGCCTTGGCATCGACAGCAGCGGTATCAAAGCCCTTGATTTGTCATTGAAAGTTGGAGACCGGCTGGCCGACGCCCTCGGCCTGTATGATATTGTTTTTGAATTTGATCTGACGCCCAATCGACCGGATTGTCTCAGCGTAATTGGCATCGCCCGTGAAATAGCTGCAATTCAAAAAACACCCTTAAATTATCCCGATTACACCATTAAGGATAAAGCCAATGCCATCCATAATATCTCGTCGGTAAAGATTGAGGCACCGGACCACTGTCCACGCTATTCTGCCAGGCTCGTGGAAAAGGTCAAAGTGGAGGCATCTCCGTTCTGGCTTCAGGATAGGCTGTTGTCCATTGGACTACGTCCGATCAATAATATCGTCGACATCACCAATTTCGTCATGATGGAAACCGGTCAACCGTTGCACGCCTTTGATTTTGATTTTTTGGCAGAAAATCGAATCGTCGTTCGCACCGCCGCCGAAGGTGAAAGATTTGTCACCTTGGATGAGAAAGAACGGACACTAGGTTCGGAGATGCTTATGATCTGTGATGGCGCACAAGCCGTTGGCATCGGCGGCGTCATGGGTGGTCTCAACTCGGAAATTGAAACGACCACCACCCGGGTACTCATCGAAGGTGCCTATTTCAATCCGGTAAGCATCCGAAAAACATCAAAAAAGTTGGGTTTAGGCACAGATGCTTCCCATCGCTTTGAACGCGGCGTGGACCCCCAGGGTACGGTCCGGGCCGTCAACCGGGCCGCAAAACTCATGGTAGAACTCGGCGGGGGAAGTCTTGTTGAAGGAATTATCGATGAATACCCAAAACCCCAAACCTTAAATAGCGTCGATCTGAGTGTAAAACGGACGCATCGACTGCTGGGAATCACACCGGACACCGGACAAATTAAAAATCTCCTCGAATCGATTGAGTTTAAGATTGAAAACATGAGGTCCGAAGATGGTGACGAACGTCTGACCGTCGTTCCACCAGCCTTCAGAGTGGATATTTCAAGGCCAGAGGATCTGATGGAGGAAGTGGCCAGACTTTCGGGGTATAATAATATCCCGACGACGTTTCCAGCGATGCCTGCCGAAGGTCGAACTTCGGATCCCTCTTTGGGACTCAGAAACCGGATAAAAAGATTAATGAACGGCTTTGGTTTCACGGAAGCGATCACCTACAGTTTTGCTTCCGAACGGACCGGCGACCGCCTCCGGCTTAAAGACCAGGATGCCCGGCGAAACTACCTTCATATTTTAAATCCTTTGACTGAAGACCAGACGATCATGCGCACATCGCTGGTGCCGGGTCTAATCGAAGCTACGGTCCACAATATCGCGCGTCAGGTTAAGAGTTTAAAATTATTTGAAGTCGGCAGAATATATATTAAATCAGATCGGCAGGACTTACCCCTGGAGCCGGAGATTCTGGCAGCCCTGTGGACCGGAACACGAAGTGACACCTCATGGCACCAAGGGGAAATCCCTTGTGATTTTTATGACATCAAGGGGTGCGTTGAGGCGCTGATTCGGGCGTTGAAAATAGATAAGGTCCGGTTTACTAAGTTACCCGACGAAAGCTGTGAATACACCAGACCCGGATACACGGCGCAAATTATAATCGCAGGCCGACAAGTGGGGATCGTGGGTGAGATTCATCCTCTGGTCCGGGATAACTTTGATTTAAAGCAAACGGCATTTATCTTTGAACTGGAGCTGGACAAAATTATGTTGCTGATTCCGTCGGATGCGGTCTCGAGACCGATCCCCCGGTTCCCAGCTATCTACAGAGACATTACCATCATTATAGACCGGGGAATTGAGACCCAAACAGTACTGCAAGCGGTTGATGATATCGGTGAAAACCTGGTGGAACGGTTGCATTTATTCGATGTCTTTGAGGGCGATCCCATCGCTGCCGGCAAAAAAAGTGTTTCGTTTCGAGTGACCTATCGGTCATCCACCAAAACCTTGGAAGACGATGATGTAAATGACCTGCACAGGGCGATTACAGACAAACTTTTAAAAGCGTTCGGTGCCACTTTACCCTAGCCCGCTCAGCGCAGGTCCATGGGTTCACAATGCAAGATCAAAAACCTTATCAAATAAAAATACCTGATAAGTTCTATTTTAAAATTGGTGAGGTCAGCAAAATCGCCGAGCTACCGAGCCACGTGTTACGGTTCTGGGAAACTGAATTTAAAAGAATAAAGCCACGGCGTACCGAATCGGGACAACGGTCGTACACAAAAAAAGATATTGAAATAATCCTTGAGATTAAGCATCTGCTTTACGAAAAAAAATTTACCATTGACGGCGCCCGTAAATTTATAAACGCTAAGGCCGAGGCTGAATCCCCAGCCACCAGGCGGTTCTTGGAGGACCTGAGAACGGAACTGTCAAGCATTAGGAAGATGCTCGACAATAATTAGTTTGATGAAAATTATTGACAACCATGAAAATTTGTCTTAATTATACTAATTTAAGCGGTAAACGAGCGGGCATAGCTCAGTTGGTAGAGTACAAGCTTCCCAAGCTTGGTGTCGCGAGTTCAAATCTCGTTGCCCGCTCCAGTTAGAATTCGCCTTATCCTTACGCATGGGCAGCGGTGGTAGGATTGTATTGTGGGATGAACTTAACTTTTTCCTTATGGTTATTGGTATGAACAGATAAACTATCTCGCTGTGCATCAATAAAGGTCTACCTGAAACATGAGGAAACGGGCGATAGCCCGTTTTTGCGTTTTAAAGAGGGCGTTCGCAGTACGGTGAAAAAAAAGAAGCATCAATTTAAGAAAAGGTCCAGGCCGGTGGACCGCCGTCATTCACCGGCCAACCTACAAAAAATTGCCGCCCAGGTCTCAGCACTGGCCAAGCCGGTGTGTGAGTCCGAAGGTCTGGAGCTGATTCACGTTGAGTATCAGCGCGAGTCAGGAGGTCGAATTCTGCGCCTGTATATAGATAAGCCGGAAGGGATCAACCTGGATGATTGTGTCAATGTCAGCCGCCAAATGGGGGACATCATAGATGTCAACCTGGGAGATATCGGGCCGTTCAATCTCGAAGTTACCTCTCCGGGACCCTCAAGGCCGCTGGCTTCAACAGAGGATTTTAATAAATATAAAGGAAACCGGGTAAAAATTAAAACGACTCGATCGATCAACGGGCAAAAAAATTTTAAGGGCATCCTATTAGGGATTTCCAGCGGACAGGTGAATCTGCAGCTAGACGAACAAATTGTTGCCATTCCAAATCAGGATATATTGAAGGCACGACTTGCAGGTTAGACCGGTTAGAAATTAAATCCCGTGGAAAAACTAAATATGAATGGAGCAATCTGATGTTTGTCTCAGACATAAAACGTGTCGTTGAACAGGTTAGCCGAGATATAGGTATTGACCGCGAAGTCCTTATCAGGGCTCTGGAAGAAGCTTTGCGATCTGCCGCCAGAAAAAAGTTTGGCAACAAACTGGATATCGAAGTTCAATACAATGATGAAAGCGGTGAGATTGAGGTCTTCCAGTTTATGGAGGTCACCGAAGAGATCAGTGAGCCTGCTGTTCAGATCAGCCTTGAGGAAGGACGCAAGCTGGACCCCGATTGCGAGGTCGGCGACAGCCTCGGCACCAAGATGGATGCCACCACTTTCGGTCGTATCGCCGCGCAGTCGGCCAAACAGGTCATCATCCAAAAAATGAAGGATGCCGAAAAAGATGCTGTCTATGCCAATTTCATTGACCGTAAAGGGGAAATTTTAAACGGCATCGTGCAACGGATCGATCGGGGCGATATCATTGTCAACTTGGGGCACACTGAAGGGATCGTTCCGTCCCGCGAACAGGTGCCGAGGGAATCGTATCGTCGGGGAGATCGCATTCGCGCCTATATTCTGGATGTGCTACAGGAATCACGTGGCCCTCAAATTGTTCTTTCCAGGACACATCCAAACTTTTTGATTGATCTTTTCCGGACCGAAGTGCCGGAAATAAGTGAGGGTATCGTAACCATCATGGGCGCTTCTCGTGAACCCGGTGTGCGCGCAAAAATTGCGGTGGCCTCGAATAATTCCGACATAGACCCTGTCGGTGCCTGCGTGGGTATGAAAGGCAGCCGGGTGCAAAACGTCGTGCAAGAACTCCGTGGCGAAAAAATCGACATCATTCCATGGCATCTGGATCCGGCTAAATTTGTATGCAACGCACTGGCCCCCGCTGAGATTTCAAGGGTTATAATAGACGAAGACAATCGTTCGATGGAAGTTATCGTCCCGGACGAGTACTTATCCATCGCCATCGGTAAAAAAGGCCAAAACGTTAGGTTGGCATCCAAGCTTTCCGGCTGGCATCTGGATGTTAAAAATGAAACGCGCTACAGTCAGGCCATGCAGATCGGGTATGACTCACTTGTGGCGTTGCCGGGGGTTGGCATCGGTTTAGCCGATGCATTATATGAGAGCGGCTTTTACTCGGCTGAAGAAATCAGCCAGGCAGCCATCGAAGATTTGATTCAAATTCGAGGTATCGGGGAAGATAAGGCAGAAAAACTTCTCGAGTCGGCACGCAATGCGGTCGCACAGGCCGAAGCAGAAGCGGACAATGAGACCTCCGTCGAAACCGAGGCGAATAACGATAACGATCTCGGTGAAGAAGGCGTCACTCCGCAACCCGATGAAAACGGCAACAACGATATAGAAGATTCGCCGCAATCCGAACCGCCGTCGGATGAGGCTGAATCGGATAAAAAATAGATTGATAGGGTAAATAAGGGAACCTTAGGGGGAACTAATGGCCAAGACCAGGGTATATGAACTCGCAAGAGACCTCAACCTGACAAACCAAATTCTGCTGAGTAAGCTGAATGAACTAGATATCTCTGTCAAGAGTCATATGAGTTCTCTGGACGATGAAGCCGTTGCCAAGGTGAAAACTGTGATTTTTGGGAAAAAAGAAGTATCCATCGAAGAAACCCGTGTAAAACCGACCGTCATTCGCAGACGCAGGAAAAAAGTCCCGCTCGAAGTCGTGGCCGAACCCACAGCAGATAACGTCGAAGTAGCTGCCGAACAGGAGACCGCTGCAGAAGTTGTCGAGAGTGAAGAGGCCCCTGTGGAACAAACGTCAGCCGAAACCGTTGAAATGCCAGCCGAAGCCGTCGAAGAAATAGAGACCACTGATAAAAAACCTTCTGAGCTGTTGGAAAAGGTTGATGAGAAAGTTGCTGAAGAACTGACAGAAGGGGAGCCGACAGAAGAGCTTGTTGCGGAACCGGTGCCGGAAACGCCGGAAAGTCAGGAGGCTCCGGTAGACCAGGTGGAAAAACCGGTTACCCTTAAGGAGAAGAAGCCTAAAAAAGTTGTTAAAAAACCGAAAAAAGAATCCGCCGCCAAAATTATCCAGCTGCCTGTAAAGCCGGTGGAAAAAACACCGGAGAAAAAAGTCGCTGCGCTTGAAAAACCCAAGGGTAAAGTTAGGCGGATGCCGTCGCGACCACCGGCAGCCAAACCGGTCGTTCCACCGCAGGAAGTACTTGCCAAAGAAATCAAGAAAAAGAAATCTAAACAGAAGCATGCCGAAGATATTGAGGGAAACAAAAAATTCTTAAAAAAGAAAATCTCATTTCGTAAAAAATCGGTCATCGAGGGTGCAGCCCTATACGATAGTGGCTATCGAACCCGTAAACCGCGCAAGGGTGCCAAGGGCAAAGCGGTTGCCACCGGACAAAAAACTCAAATTACAACAGCCAAAGCCATCAAACGGCGCATCAAAATTGATGATGCCATTATTCTCTCTGAGCTGGCTAAAAGAATGGGAATTAAATCCGGCGAAATGATAAAAACCCTCATGGGCATGGGGGTTATGGCGACTGTCAATCAGAGCATCGACTATGACACCGCGGTCCTGGTTGCCGCCGAATTTGATTATGAAGTAGAACGCGCTACCTTTGAAGAGGAAGAAATTCTTAAACAGAAAACCGACGGCCCGGAAAACTTACAGGAACGACCACCGGTGGTTACCATTATGGGCCACGTCGACCATGGCAAAACCTCCCTGCTAGATGTTATCCGAAAAACCCACGTAACCCAGACGGAAGCCGGCGGTATTACCCAGCACATTGGCGCCTATCGTGTTGTTACCGATAAGGGTCAAATAGCGTTTCTTGACACGCCCGGTCATGAGGCATTCACCGCCATGCGGGCCCGGGGGGCCAAGGTCACCGATATTGTCATTTTGGTGGTCGCCGCCGACGACGGTGTCATGCCGCAGACAATTGAAGCCATCAACCATGCCAAGGCGGCGAATGTTCCTATTATTGTTGCAATCAACAAGATCGACAAGGCCAATGCCGATCCTGACCGGGTTAAACGAGAACTGGCCGAGAATGGATTGACCCCGGAAGATTGGGGCGGTGATACGATTTTTATCCAAGTTTCCGCAAAGCAGGAACAGGGCATCGACGAATTGCTGGAAATGATATCACTGCAATCTGAAGTGCTGGAACTAAAAGCAAATGCGGACAAACTGGCATACGGTCACGTAGTTGAAGCCAAGATAGATACCGGCCGGGGACCGGTGGCCACTGTTCTCGTACAGGACGGAACTTTGCGAAATGGCGATGCGGTGGTATGCGGTATTCACTTCGGTAAAATCCGCGCCTTGCTGGACGACAAGGGGGTTCAGGTGGAATCAGCCGGTCCTTCCATACCGGTTGAAATCCTGGGCTTGTCCGGAGTGCCTGTGGCCGGTGATGAGATGATTGCCCTCGACGATGAAAAGATTGCCAGACAGGTCAGTATGCATCGCGTTCAACGGCAGCGATCCAAAGAATTGGCCCAATCCAATAGAGTTAGCCTGGAAAATCTTTTTGAACAGATGCAGCAGGGCGATGTTAAAGATTTAAACCTTATTATCAAAGCGGATGTTCACGGCTCGATTGAAGCCCTCACCGAGGCGTTAACGAAGCTTTCCAATGAAGAAGTAAAAGTTAATGTCGTGCATTCCGCTACCGGAACCGTTACCGAATCGGACATTCCCCTGGCGGCAGTGTCCAATGCAATCATCTTTGGTTTTAATGTGCGGCCGACAACAAAGGTTCAGGCGATCGCCGCCGAAGAAAATGTCGATATGCGCTTTTACAGTGTCATTTATGACGTCATCAAAGATGTCAAAGGCGCCATGGTGGGTCTGATGGATTCCACCTATAAAGAACACATTTTGGGCTCAGCGGATGTACGCGAGCTATTTCAGATACCCAAAGTCGGTACCATCGCTGGTTGTCATGTGAACGATGGCAAATTTGAACGTGGGCAGAAGATCCGTGTTGTCAGAGATGGCGTTGTATTGTATGAAGGCAAAAATTCTTCCCTGCGGCGGTTTAAAGACGACGTCAAAGAAGTCCAAGCCGGTTACGAATGCGGGATCGGGATTGAACATTTCAATGATATCAAAGTCGGCGATGTCCTGGAGTGCTATTACCTGGAAGAAATTAAGCCGGCGATTGAATAACGAATATGGTTGTCGGGACCGGACTTATCACCTTGAGGCTGCATGATTGCCGCTCTTTGAAGGCCAAACGCAAAGTTGTCAAATCCATGATCAACCGTTTGCGTAACAATTTTAATGCATCGGTGTCCGAAGTGGGATCAAACGATATCTACCAAAAAGCGGAAATCGGCTTTTCACTGGTCGGGAATGATGCGGGGCTGATTAACTCTAAAATCGACAAACTTTTCAATCTGGCCGAAGATATGGGGCTGGCGGAAATAGTCGATACCGAAATGGAAATAATTCATTTATGATATCCTTTTCCCGGGCAGACAGGGTCAGCGGTTTAATTCAGGAAGTCTTGTCGGAGTTGTTAAAAAAGGACATCCACGATCCCCGTTTGCAAATGGCAACGATCACAAATGTAAAAATGTCGCGGGATTTGAAACTGGCCCGTATTTATTTTTCAATTCACGGTGGCAGCGCTAAGGTGGAAGCCACTGCCAGAGGTTTTGAAAGCGCGCGCGGTTTCATTAAAAGAAGTCTTGCACCCAAACTCAGTCTGCGCTATATGCCGGATCTGATTTTTTTTTATGACGACTCTTTAGACTACGGATCTCATATTGACGAATTGCTGAAGAAAATAAAGACGGAAAATGGACGAAATAATCACTCAAATTAAAAAAGCGCAACATCTTTTACTGGCCTCCCACTGCGATCCGGATGGGGATGCAATCAGTTCGTTGCTGGCCATGGGGTTGGCCTTGGACAAACTGAATAAAAAGGTTACCCTATACAACGCCAGCCCCATTCCGGCCGTCTACCGATTTCTGCCCGCAGTGGAGCGTATCGTCAGGCATACTGAAAAAGCAGCGACCTATGATGCGGCGCTCATTCTGGATTGCGGCCATGTGTCACGGGTTGGCGAAGCTTACTCGGTCGTCAGTCAAATCCCGGTCATCATCAATATCGATCACCACATCACAAATAACCGCTTTGGCCACATTCAGCTCATCGACCCGGATGCCAGTTCCACCGCGGAAATCGTCTACCGCTTGATAAAAGCTTTAAACGCTCCCATAAACAAAGCAATTGCAACGTCAATATACACCGGCATCTTGACCGACACGGGATCGTTTCGGTTTTCAAACACCAACCAGGCAGCCTTTGCCATCAGCCAGGAGATGGTTCAAAACGGAGTCAAGCCTTATAATGTTGCCCAACACGTATTTGGGACTTACTCCCTGGGACGTATAAAACTGTTAAACCTGGCATTGGATTCTATAGAGATTTCCGATAACGGTAAATTATCGGTTATGACGCTTACCAATGCCATGTTTGAAGAAACCGGAACCCAGCCGGAAGATGTCGACGGCATCATCAATTATGCCAGACGAATCGAAGACGTCAAAGTGGCCGCCCTGATCCAAGAACAAAAAAACGGTGGCACGAATTCAGACAAGTTACGAAATTTTCATGTAAGCCTACGTTCCGATGGAACGGTCGATGTGGCGGCCATCGCCGGCGCTTTTGGGGGTGGCGGGCATTCCAATGCAGCGGGATTTCAGGTTGAAATGTCCATGGCAAAACTGAAATCCGAAATTATTACGCTGTCCAATGATTTGTGATGGGAAATACCGATTAACGGAATTATCGTTATTGATAAACCCGGCAATATCTCATCCGCCGGTGTTGTAAGATTTGTTAAAAAAACGCTCAAGGCCAAAAAAGTAGGACACGCCGGTACGCTGGACCCCTTTGCCGAAGGAGTGCTGATTTGCTGCTTAAATCAGGCGACCCGGCTTGCAGGATTTTTACTACACGGCAAAAAAAAATATGCCGGTGTGCTCAAATTAGGAGAAGAAACGGACACCCAAGATTTAACCGGAACATCTGTTTCGACCGGCAAACCGGTTGATTTCTCACCGCAAACCATACAAAATGTTTTCAGAAAGTTTGAAGGGTCCATTAAGCAGCTACCACCGGTTTATTCAGCATTGAAGCACAAAGGTATTCCGCTTTACAAGCTGGCGCGCCGCGGCACACCAATTCAAAAGCCACCTAGGTGTGTCCGAATTGACAACATCACCATACGGGAAATTTCACTTCCACTCATTCGTTTTGAGGTGACCTGTTCGGCTGGAACCTATATCCGTACATTGAGTGCCGACATCGGAAAATCCCTGGGTTGCGGTGGGCATCTCACCGCCTTAAAGCGGCTTGAAAGCAGTGGATTTACCCTGAGGCAGGCAATATCGCTGACCGAACTTGAAAAATTGAAAGACAGCACTAAGCTGTCGGCACATATCATTCCTATGGCAGACGCTTTGCCGGACATGCCGCAACTTCGTGCTGGCGTGCGGTTGGCTGAAAAAATACAGCAAGGTAAAATGATTTCAAGCGGAGATCTGATCGGATCAAACAGCATTGTCGGAGCCCATGATGCCGGTTCCGAAATAAAAGTAGTTGACTGGGAAGGAGATCTTATTGCAATATTGAAGCATAAAAAACCCGGTCACCGTTTGGCGTACCACTGTGTGTTTCCCAAACAGTACAAACGCCAAATCGGTTAGACCGGAAATAATTGGACACTTCATGTTTCAGCAATCGTCTCATTTTGTAACTATGACGATAATTTGAATAGTCAACCATTCAACCAATAACCTATTCAACCAAGCGAATTTAGATACTAATTAACAGAGGAGGCAGAAAAGAAAGTGGCTTTCACAACCAGCGATAAGAAAAAACTGATCGAGAAATTCAAATTGCATGAGTCCGATACCGGATCTCCGGAGGTTCAGGTTGGACTTTTGACTCACCGAATTTCCTATCTCACCGAACACTTAAAGATTCACAAAAAGGATCATCATTCCCGCAGAGGACTGCTGATGCTGGTCGGCAGACGCCGCCGGCTTCTTAATTACGTGAAGTTCAAAGACGTAAATCGTTACCGTACCATCATTGAAACGCTGGGCTTAAAAAGGTAAGCAGCCGGTTGCTGCCAATCTGAATACCGACTCACTCTAGCGTGCTTTTGGACTTGGTGGTTCCTGAAATGTTATTTCAGTGATTTCGGTATTAGAAAGACCGCGAGCGCTCCGGCAGCAGGCGACGTGCTGACGGTATTCGTTTGAAAATTTTTGATAACATCGAGCAGGTAAAAATTCAGCGTCGCATACATCCAGGAGATAAACATGGAAACTACGCTTAAAGCAGAAGTCGGCGGAAAAACAATCAGCATTCAGACCGGCAAAGTTGCCAAACAGGCATCCGGGTCGGTTGTGGTCCGTTACGGCGATACTATTGTACTTGTCACGACCGTATCCGCCCATAAAGAAAGACCATCGAGTTTTTTGCCGCTTTCTGTTGAATATCAGGAAAAGATCTATGCCGCCGGCCGGATACCCGGTAATTATTTTCGTCGTGAAATCGGCCGGCCCTCTGAAAAAGAAACACTGACAGCCCGTTTGATCGACAGGCCCATTCGCCCCCTGTTTCCTAAAAAATACAGTTGCGAAACCCAAGTAATTGCGACCGTGCTGTCCATGGATCAGGAAAATGATCCGGATACACTGGCGATGCTAGGGGCTTCGGCGGCTCTTACAATTTCGGACATCCCTTTTGCCGGCCCCATTGCAAGTGTGCGGGTCGGACGTTTAAACGGCCGGCTGATAATAAATCCCGGCATCCCGGATTGGGAAGAAAGCGATCTCAATATCATCGTGGCAGGCTCCAAGACCGGTGTCGTCATGGTCGAAGGCGGCGGAGACCTGATCAGCGAAGCGGACATGCTGGAGGCCATATTTTTCGCCCATGAGGCCATGCAGCCCCTCATCGATATACAAATCCAACTGCAGGAAACCCACGGTGCAGCCAAACGGCCCTATTCTCCGCCGGCAAAAGATGAAAATCTGGCCGGTCTGCTGGAAACCCAGGCCTCTGCTAGCCTCCGCGACACGATTGCAATCCCTGAGAAGATGAAACGCTATGCGGCTTTGCGCGAGCTTAAAGCGCAGCAGTTTGAAAACTTAGGTGAAGCCTATGCCGATCGAGAAGATGAAGTTTACGACATTCTGAACGATCTACAAAAGAAAATCAGCCGGGATCTCATATTGAAAGAAGGCCGCCGAATCGATGGTCGACAATTCGACGAAATTCGGCCAATTAGTTGTGAAACCGGCATCCTGCCGCGTCCCCACGGCAGTGCCCTTTTTACCCGGGGAGAAACCCAGGTCCTCGGCGTATTAACCCTGGGCTCCGGCCAGGATGAACAGCGCGTCGAAACCCTTGGCGGTGAAGAATTACGGCCCTTTATGCTGCACTATAACTTCCCCCCCTATTCCGTCGGCGAAGTCAAACGCATTGGAGGTCCCAGTCGCCGAGACATCGGTCACGGCGGATTGTCCACCCGGGCCATCGAAAAAATTCTGCCTGATAAAGAAAATTTTGATTATACGGTTCGACTGGTATCCGAGGTCTTTGAATCCAACGGATCTTCCTCCATGGCAACGGTATGCTCATGTTGCCTGGCTTTAATGGACGGCGGTGTTCCCATCAAGGCCCCGGTGGCCGGCATTGCCATGGGACTTGTCAAGGAGGGTGATCAGATTGCGGTCCTTTCCGATATTTTGGGAGATGAGGATCACACCGGAGACATGGACTTCAAGGTGGCCGGCACTGCGGAAGGTATTACGGCCCTGCAAATGGATATTAAAATCCTTGAGCTTTCCAAGGACATCATGGGAAAGGCCCTGGCCCAGGCTAAGGACGGACGGTTGCATATTCTCAAAAAAATGGCCGAAGCGTTAAGCGAACCCCGTCAGGAAATTTCTCCCTATGCGCCGACCATCACTACCATCCAGATCCATCCCGACAAAATCCGCGAAGTCATTGGCCCCGGCGGCAAAATAATTCGAGGCATCCAGAGTGAAACCAACACCAATATCGCGATTGAAGATTCCGGTGTGGTTAAAGTCGCCGCCATCTCAAAAGAGGAAGGTGATGCCGCCATTAAAATGATTGAAGACCTTACCAAGGAGCCGGAAGTTGGTGCGACCTACGAGGGTACAGTTGTTAAAATCATGGATTTCGGGGCTTTTGTCCAGATAATGCCCGGTACCGACGGTCTGGTGCATATATCTCAATTGGCCCACCACCGGGTAACCAAGGTGTCCGACATCGTCAAAGAAGGGGACACGATCAAAGTCAAGGTGCTTGAAATCAGCCGGGATGGAAAAATCCGACTGAGCCACAAAGCCGTTCTAGAAGAGGAAAAAAAAGGTGACCGTCGATAAAACTACCCTTAACAACGGTATTCGAATTGTCAGCAAAACAATGCCCCACGCCCGTTCGGTGTCCATGGGAGTGTGGGTCAATGTGGGTGCCCGGGATGAGTCCGAACTTGAGAGCGGACTTTCTCATTTTATCGAACATATGATTTTTAAGGGCACCCGCAAACGCTCCGCTTTTCAGATTGCCAAAGAATTTGATGCCATCGGCGGTCATACCAATGCGTTTACGGCCATGGAGAATACCTGCTACCATGCCCGCGTCATGGATACCCATACGGGAACCATGGTGGATGTCCTATCCGACATTTTTATCAATTCGGTATTCGATCCTGCGGAGGTCGACAAAGAACGACCCGTTATCTTGCAGGAAATCGGAATGGTGGAAGACAGCCCGGAAGAGTATGTTCACGTGCTTTCGGGCCATAATTTTTGGGGCGATAATCCATTGGGGCGATCGATTCTAGGCTCTCCGCAGAACATCATCCAATTTGATGCCCCGATGATAAAGAAATTTTTCAGCCGCCTGTACCAGCCCGAACGCATCGTGATTTCAGCCGCCGGAAAACTCGACCACCATCATTTGGTGGATCTGGTGCAGCCGGCATTTGAGACCATCCAACCCGGCAACGGCATTCCGCAGCGAATTACCCCCCAAGGCTGCTCCGTGGTAGACCTCACCCACCGGGATTTAGAACAGATGCACATCTGTCTGAGTGCAAAAGGATTATCCATCACCGATCCGCGCCGTTACACGTTCTCCATTTTAAATACCATCCTGGGTGGCAATATGAGCTCAAGGCTGTTTCAGGAAGTGCGGGAAAAAAGGGGACTGGCCTACTCGGTGTATTCATTCATTTCTTCCCATGGGGATACCGGTATGTTCGGTGTTTATGTGGGAGTTGCACCCGAACGAGCTCAGGAAACAACCCAGCTGGTTTTAGACGAAATTCACAGGCTGCGAAAGGAACGGGTCGATGATTCAGAGTTAAAAGGCGCTATCGAGTATACCAAAGGCGGTCTCATGCTGGCCTCAGAAAGCATTGACAATCAAATGGTCCGAAGCGCCCAAAACGAAATACATTTTGGATGCGAAATTCCATTGCAAAAAATTATCGCAAAAGTCGAGGCTGTCACCCGGGAGGATATCCTGGCCCTGGCCAACGATCTTTTCCACCCCCGCCAGATGGCATTGACCCTACTGGGGCCGGTAAATAACGATAAAGAAGAAATTGAAGCGATATTGTTTGACCCTAAGCGTTCATCAGCTTAAATCTTGATGGATTTTTTTCAAAACGCTGCCAATTTGTATCTTTTGGGGGCATTTTTTTTCTGCTTTGGTATAGTCTGTCTTGCAAATATTTTCTATCGCACTTGTTGGCAAGGCATTGAATAGTGCCAGAGCCTTGTCCCGATCTCCATAGCTGTGATAATACATGGAACAACGCAATACATCACTGATCGGTACTTTGAAATCCACCATTGATTCGCAAATATCTGCGCAGCCGGCGCAGTAACCGCCTGCAGTTTTTTTTGCATATTGATCAAAATGCTGTCTGTCTTTTAAAGATAGCTTAGTCTTGTTCAGGGCGGCGGCGACATTGGCCTGCAGGATGGTCATATTGGGCATTGCTGAACAAATGCTGGCAATATTTGGATTCTCCCAGACGATCTTTAGTTTCGCCTGTTCCTCCGTAAATCCTTTTTTCAAAAAATTTTCGGTCATATTCAGCGCATCATTCGTTTCAGATCCAATGGATGCATAAAACCATGCAAAGAAGGCAGCCTGTGTTTTCATAGCCGTCAAGCCGATTCCGGCTTTCGTACAGGCATCAACAGCTCTTTTCATCTCATCTTTTACCATGAGTCTGTAGTTATAACTCATCATGATGCCGTCGATCCACCCAAGTTTAGCGGCTGACAGCATACTATTTTCCATATTTTTATGCGCGCTGAAGCCAAAAAAACGAATCTTTCCTTCGGCTTTGGCTTTTTCAGCCCAGGATTTGACATCATTTGTCAATTCATCTTTTACATCTTTGACATAATGGATGAAGTACAAATCGACGTAAGACGTTTTCATTCTTTCAAGTGAGGCATTCAGTTTTTCAGTTAATTTGTTCGGATCGGAAGTCGCCGCTTTGGTGACAAGAAAGACTTTTTTCCGGTCGTTCGGGAATTTAGTAAAATACTTGCCGATGGCCTTCTCATTTTTGCCGCCTCCATAGCTATCGGCCGTATCCCAGTAGGTTACGCCCATTTTCATCGCTTGCCTGAATATTAGCAGGTCCGACGTATCCAACACACCACCGAGAGAGAGAATAGAGACATTTTCGCCTGTTTTCCCAAACGGTCTCGTCGGTACGATCGTGGGGTCGCTTGATTTTGAATTTTGCTTATCGGCAGCACTGGCGAAAGGTGCCAGGGAAGCAATTATTGGTGCGGCACCGATGGCACCGGCGGTTTTTAGAAAATCGCGTCGAGAATTTTTATTTTCTTTTTCATTCATTGTTTTTCCTCATATATAGGTTAAACGGTTCAGCCCGCCCTGGTGCGACTTATAAGATCATAATTACGGCCCGTGTAAGGTCCCCAAATATGAATATAGATAGAATTCCTTAATTCGTCATTCGTCATTCGTCAATCTTTAATCCCTCCCGGTATGCCCAAACCCGCCACTGCCCCGATAGGTCGTGTTGCTGAAATCTTTCACCAATTTTAAGGTGGCATGGATGACCGGTATAAACAGCATCTGGCAGATTCGCTCACCCGGTTTTACTGTGTATTGGTTTTGACTCCGGTTATATAGGCCTATCTTTATTTCACCCTGATAGTCCGAATCAATCACCCCAATGGTATTGGCCAGGACGATACCCTTTTTTATTCCCAGACCGGAGCGAGGCACGATGATGCCGACGATGTTGGGATCTTTGATGTTAATCGCAATCCCGCTGCCAACCAAGACGCTATGCCCCGGTTGAATGCCGATCTGTTCCTTGAGGCAGGCCCTCAGGTCAATGGCCGCCGACCCATCGGTGGCGTATGAAGGCAGGGGAGTGCCTTCCCCCATGAGGGGGTTTACGATTTTTGTTTCAATATTGATTGAATTCATTTAACCGATCATACCTTTTTTAGACTTTTAATTTTGTTCCGTTTACGTTATTTAACAGAATATTTTCGCCACCAAGGCACCAAGACACGAAGTTAAATTCTCATAAAAAGTTTTTGTTTGTGTCTTGGTGCCTTTGTGGCAATTATATCTGGTTTATCCGGGTTGGTAATACAGATCTTAACATCCAATAAAGCAAATCAGCATTATGAAACCGAAAGATCAAAAACCACGACGTTCTTGCGACTACAACCTCGCTGTCTGTATGCTGGCCAGCGGTAGCAAGGGCAATGCGACCTATATCAGCGACGGTGACACCTCTATTCTCATCGACGCCGGTCTATCGGGCGTCGAGCTTCAGCGTAGATTGGTTTCAAGAGATCTGGACCCCGAACATCTGGATGCCATCATTGTCACCCACGAACATTCCGACCATGTTCAGGGTGTCGGTATTCTTTCCCGCCGCTACAAGCTGCCCGTCTACATCAATCAAAAAACCTATCAGGCTTCTCCCAGAATTGGCAGCTTGCATGAAACCAAATCGTTTGAATGCGGCCAGACCTTTCACATCAGCAATCTGACCATCCATCCTTTTTCGATATCTCATGATGCTGAAGATCCGGTCGGTTTTACCATCGGTCAAAACGGAACCACGATTGCCATTGCCACCGATTTGGGAATCGCAACATCGATGGTCAAGGAGCATTTAAAACACTGTGCATTGCTGATTCTTGAAGCCAATCACGACCCCCAGATGCTGGAAAACGGCCCCTACCCCTGGCCCCTGAAACAGCGAATCAAAGGCAGAACCGGCCACCTTTCAAATACCTCCTCAAAGATCCTGCTCGAGGAATTGCAGCACGAAAATTTGCAGCATGTTATCCTGGCCCACTTAAGCGAAATCAACAATACCCCTAAATTGGCGTATAACGAAGTCGCAAGAGCGCTTACTCGTTGCAGTGCCAAGCTGTATGTGGCCGATCAGAACACTTCCAGCCCTGTCATCTACTTAAAATAACAAATTTTCAACAACCTAAAATCGGCAATAATTTCTGGCGTCGACATGCTTTTTCGTTACCATTAAAAGAGGCAACCCAACAGGTAAAGATTTTCAAGCGCGACCGGCATCGGTTGACACAGCTCCGGGGGATGACTACATTAAACTTACTAAAGTGCTTGGATTATTTATTATTTCAAGTGCATATTAACCTATTTGGCTTTTCCCTGATACGATCGACAATTCATAAGCCGCCGGCATCGATCAGATTTGCACCATGAAGCCTACCATCGCGGTAACGGCGCAACCTTTTAAATTCCCACCGGCGATGGCTTATGAATTGAGTTAGGAGAACCTACACATGTCCGAAAATTACATGGCGAAAAAACTATTTGATGAGGGTGCCGCCGCCTATCTCAAGCAGGACTACCACACAAGCATAAAACTATTTACTCAGGCCCTAAAATACGATCGTAAATATTCTCTGGTTTATTCCGGCCGCGGTACGGCACATCTGAAGCTAAAGAAATTTAAAAAAGCGATCTCCGACTTTTCCCGTGCAATTCGATTGAACCCGAAATACGCTCGCGCCTATCATTTTCGTGGCTTGGCCTACGAAAAGATGGGAGATTTTGCCCCTGCCTTCCGTGATTTTGATCAAGCTATTGAAATAGATCCGGATTTAGCTGGCGCCTATCGCGGTCGCGACTCCGTACTGGATAAAAAAATCGACCACCAGCTGCAAATCGAAGACGGTGAGATCGCCGACCACTTGGCGTCAATGCGGGTCAGCCAATTTAACGTGGATAAAATACTGCGTGATCCTGGAAACTAACTCGGCTCAATACCCGCTGCACTAATTCCCCGAATATAAAAATCTTGGTCGTTTAAAAAGCTTAAAAATATGACAATGAAAGCTACCGAGGCTTCCAGCATCAGGGGTTTGTTCTGATATAAAACATCCAACTGCTTGTGACGGATCTTTTTTACGCTATTACCGAAATATGTCGAAAAGAAACCGTCTAACAACTTGCTGCCGTCCGGCATGGTTACCAGGTCGCTTCTGCCGCTGTAACAATATCGCATTGCTTCGAGCACAAGGCCGCGTTGAGTGTTCAAATCCTTAACATGGTAGCTAAATAAATGGATCAATGTGCGCTGCGCTTCTTTCAGGCCGGCCTCCGACAAGGCATCGAAAAGTATTTTTAATTCCTGCCGAGCCGATGCTGGCACTTGCTGGCGGATCAATGATAACAGCACGGCATTTTTAAATAGCTGGTATAAACGCCTGGCACCGTTTATGGCTGTTGTCGGTGCATGTTCCATTTTCGGACGGTAACCCGGATAGTTATTGACAAACATGATTTGAAAAACGGTTTCAAAAAAATCCACGCCGGCAAGCGGATCTTCGAGGTCAATGCGCATGTCCAAAGTATTGTCCAGCCGATCTGCCAGCTTTATTTGTACAATTTCGGGATAATTTTGGGTATTATTCAGCAGCCGGCCGATATATTGGTAATAGGATTCATTTTCAACGCGGGTCAGAGAGGTCAGACGCGTCACTAACCTGGATTCATCTTCGGTCTCCAGACGTTCCATAAGTCTGTACAACTGGTCTTCCATGGATGCCCATTGTCGTATCTGATAGTCTACCGGTTTGATGTCTTCGAGGATATCGTGGAACAACACGGCGAGCAGGTCTACCAAATTGGGATCGCCCTGGGATCGCGTAAACAGGGCTGCGGTCCGCAAGGGGTGCAGAACGGCCATGGGGCCTAAACGCCGCCGTTTCTGACTGTATACACTGAACAAATACCCCAGGGCTTCCATCAGGATACCTTTTTGTTCGCGGTCTTTCTTCTCGTCGGCATCCAAGCGCCTATTGCCGATGATATACATCAATACATTGTAACGGTTTAAAGATGCAGCGCTCAGATTGTAGTTTAACACTGATGACAGTTTAAAAAATTCGGTCAGATCAAAAAGCGGCATCTTCCCCTCCCCGTTGCCGGATAAACCGGAAATTCCCTGATCGACATTGAAAAACAGGGAATTATTCGACAGCCTTTATTTCCTAACATTAATCTGTCAATATGTAAAATCAAGGCGAAAAGTAAAATATTGACAAGAGGGCCGAAGATCCCTAAAACAGAACCGGTCACTCCTGATAGCCACGCCACTGCCCTAATTGGTTGATTAGTTGATTGGTTAAATGGTTGCAAATATGGATTCATCCTATATTTGAAATATAATTGGTCACTTGATGTTTCAACTATCGTATCATACTGAAATGAATTTCAGTATATACCTAATCAACCAGTCAACTAGTCAGCGAGGTTTGAAGCTAAACGATAGGGGAAAAATGAAATCTCTCCGCGGCAAGCCACGGAGTATCATGTTTTTAGGATTCAACTCACTTTTATCGCAGCAAGCTGCGGGGAATTAAACCCAGGAGAGATTAAATGGAAGAAAAAGTAAAATCAATATTAGACTACTTCGAACAGATTAATGCCATCCCGCGATGTTCTAAAAATGAAGAACAAATAGGTCTGTGGCTGAAACATTGGGCCGAGACAAAACAGTTTGCGGTGAAAAAGGATGCCGCAGGCAACCTGCTGGTCAAAGTGCCGCCGACCCCCGGGTATGAAAATGCATCGGTCATTGTGATTCAAGGCCATACGGACATGGTCTGCGAAAAAACGCCGGATTCGACGCATGATTTTTCCAAAGATCCCATCAAAAATATCATCGATGGTGATTGGCTGCGGGCAGATAACACCACCCTGGGAGCGGACAACGGCATAGCCGTGGCGCTGGCAATGGCGGTGGCGAGCGATGAAAGCGTTGCCCATCCGCCCCTGGAACTGTTGTTTACGGTGAACGAGGAAACCGGATTAAACGGTGCCAAAGAGCTTGAGCCCGGATTCATCGAAGGCCAGGTGCTGCTTAATGTTGATTCGGAAACCGAAGGTGTTTTCACTGTCGGCTGCGCCGGCGGAAGACACACCCATATCTCCCGTAAGCTGACGTTGACCGATATTGCTGAAGGCAGTCAACTTTTCAATTTGAATATCAGCGGATTGCACGGCGGCCATTCGGGCATCGATATCATCAAGCAGCGGGCCAGCGCCAATAAAATTCTGGCGCGCACCCTGCACCGCCTAGCCGTTGCATGCGACCTTCAGCTGGTATCCATCAAAGGTGGAACCGCTCATAATGCCATTGCCCGGGATGCGGATGCCGTCTTCGCCTGTGCCGCCGACAATTCCAGTGACTTGGCCGGGATGGTTGCCGAATTCGAAGGCACCGTCCAAACTGAATATGGCAACATCGAATCTAATTTGGCCATAAAACTGACGGCAGCAGAATCCGCTGCACAGAAAAAAACAGCGCTGACCGCGGCGGAAACAAGGGACGTCATCAACCTGCTGCTATCCCTGCCCCATGGGGTGATGGGGATGTCGGCGGTATTCCCCGATTTGGTTGAAACCTCCAACAACCTGGCAACAATTGCGATAATAGACGACACCCTGAAAATATTGACCAGCCAGCGCAGCCTGACCAAATCAAGGTTGGACGAGATTACCAATTCCATTAATGCAACAGCGGCCATTGCCGGCACGAACACCCGCTGCGACAGTGAATATCCCCCCTGGACACCGAATATGCAATCCGCTCTGCTTGAGCGCTGCCGCAAATCTTATACACAGGTTTTCAACCGGGAGGCCGAAGTTAAATCGGTTCATGCAGGACTGGAGTGCGCAATCATCGGAGATAAATACGAGGGTATGGACATGATATCATTTGGCCCGGATCTAAGAGACCCCCATTCACCCAACGAAGGGCTCTACATTCCGTCTCTTGGTAAGGTGTGGCAGTTTATGGTGGCACTTTTAGAGTCGTATGGTAGTGAGTAATTATGGAACACATCGTTATCATCGGCGGCGGCGGCACCGGGGCCGCCCTGGCTCACGACCTGGTATTGCGAGGATTTGAGGTCTCGTTGTTTGAACGCGGCGAGCTGCTGTCCGGCGCCACCGGCCGGCACCACGGACTCTTGCACAGCGGCGGCCGCTATGCAGTCGACGATCCGGAGGCGGCCCGTGAGTGTATCCGGGAAAATAACATCCTGCGACGCATCGCCCCCGAGGCCATCGAACAAAACGACGGGCTTTTCGTGGCGCTAAATGATAGCGATATGGATTACCGGCCGGCATTCTTGGAAAAATGTGGACAATCTGACATTCCTACCGAAGAACTCACCGCCGCCCAGGCCCTGGCTATCGAACCCGCCCTGCATCCGGATCTGAAAGCAGCCGTCCGGTTGCCCGATGCGACCCTGGATGCCTGGCGGCTCCCGCTGTATTTTTATGCCACCGCCAAAGCCAACGGCGCCAGGATTCACAACTTTTCCCAAGCCATCGGTTTTCAAAAATCTAACTGCACCATCACGGGAGTTCGCATTTTCGATCATCAGACCGAGCGCGAATACGATGTCTCTGGAGATTTATTTGTGAATGCGGCCGGCGCCTGGGCCGGCAAAATTTGCGCCTTGGCGGATATCCCTTTGCCGATTCAGCCGGGACCCGGCGTGATGGTGGCCGTCGAACCCCGATTGACGGATATGGTCATCAACCGGCTTCACCAAGCCGGCGAAGGTGATATCATCGTGCCCCAAAGAGAACTTTCGGTTCTGGGAACTACCCTCTGGCTGGCAGAAGACCCGGATAGGATTGAATCGCCGTCCGACCATGTTCAAAAAATCATCGATCTTTGTGCACAAATGGTCCCGGCGGTCAAAGAAAAGGCCATCCGTTCGGTCTGGAGTGCCTCGCGGCCTTTGATCGAGCAAAAGCAGGCCAAAGAACCCCAGCTAATCAGTCGTACCTTTGACTGCTATGACCACAAGCAAAGAGACAACCTGGAGGGACTGGTGTCGATTATCGGCGGCAAGGCCACCACCCTGCGGGCCATGGCCGAAAAAGCGGCTGATTTGATTTGTCGCAAAATAGGCAGGAATATTACCTGTAAAACGACGACTGAAAAGTTGTTTCACTACCGGCATTTTTATAAATAATCTAAACCGAGAGGTTCGGGGTTCAGGGTTCCATTCTCGTCTCTGGACTGCAGTTGAGATGCGTGTTTACAAGAAAACCGTCAGCTTCGTTAGGTCTGATCCAAAATTTGGAGAAAAATTGGTAATTAATTGGGAAAATGAGAATTATTAACGAGGAACTCGGGTCTTCAATGTCTTCTTTGTCCTTAACCCTGAACGTTGAACCCTAAACCTGTGAACGGTTCCGTCTGAGTTTATTCAACCCGGAACGTTGAATTTTGAACCATTCAACCTTTAAATAAATATCCAGTTGATCCTGTAAATCCTGTCAAAATAAAGTAATTAAAAATGGAATCCATTCAATCTACTTCCAAAACCGTTACAATCCGAATCCTGCGCTACAAACCCAACCGGATCGAGCCCCCCCGTTACCAGGATTTCTCCCTTCATGCTGAGCCGGAGATGAGTGTACTTGACGCGCTAGAAAAAATTCGTCTCGAGCAGGACAACACCCTGATGTACCGCCACTCCTGCCATCATTCCTCCTGCGGGACGTGTGCCTGTAGAATCAACGGTAAGGAGCGTTTAACCTGCATTACTAGAGTTACAGATCTGGCAGAAGACACCATCACCCTCACGCCCCTGGCGGGTTTCGAGCCCATCGGGGACCTGGTAGTGGATGTAACTCATTTCTATAAAGACTACTCAGAAGACTGGAGTTACATCAGGCGATCTGAAAATACATCTTCCCAACCCCCGGCCGGTATCAGCCATTTTACCCGCTTTGAAAACTGCATCGAATGCGGTGCCTGCCTCTCGGCCTGCCCGATCACCCACAAGAACGACACCTTCTTGGGACCCGCCGTACTCTCCGCTCTGAACAACGAGCTGAAGAAATCTTCGCAAAAATCAGAAGATCTTCTGTCTATCGCCGGCGGTGAGCGCGGTGAGCACTTGTGCGAACGAGCCGTGAACTGCAGCCGCGTGTGCCCCACCAAAGTTTATCCGGCAAGGCATATTGCCGATCTGCGGAGGTTGTTGGAAAAGAAGAACCTGAAAAAGACAGCGAACCCCGAGTAAATTTGTGATTTAATGTTAAGGTGAATTGTAAATACATAAGTCAGACCCATCTGTGTTATTGCCCGACGTCCAGTGGACTTCTCACTCCTCTACCGCCACGATTGAGAACATGGGTGTAAATCATGGTGGTGCTGACGTCTTTGTGGTTTAGGAGGTCTTGCACCGTGCGGATATCATATCCGTCCTGTAAAAGATGGCTGGCGAAGCTGTGACGAAAGGTGTGACAGCTGATAAGTTTATTAATCCGGGCCATTTTCGCAGCCTTCTTGACCGCTTTATTTAAACTACTCTGATGAATGTGATGACGCCGCTTGATACCGCTTCTTGGGTCAATGGAAATGGTCTTGGCTGGAAACACATATTGCCAGGCGAATTCCCTGTCGGCGTTTTTGTATTTTTTTGCCAATGCATAGGGTAGATAAACGCGACCAAATCCTTTCGAAAAATCGTTTTCATGCAACTGTTTTATGAATATAAGATGCTTTTGCAGAGACTCCTTTATGTCATTGGGTAGTATGGTAACACGATCTATTTTTCCTTTTCCATCACGGACCATGATTTCGTTCATGATGACGCCTATTATGGAAGAGGATAAATCGCCGAACCCAGCTAACATAAGATTGTTCGGTGCGAATGGAATAACCTTTTAGCCGAATACGATGCCTGACTCTATCAAGCAGCTTGGCCGGTGGTCTTTCCATAATATCTCCTTGATTTTTAGGTAGTTAATTGATTATAATAGTTATTATCCTGACAGCTAAAAAATGAAACAAACCTTATGTGTAAACACATTTAGTGTAATTAATTATTGACATATATATTTACATTATATAAATTAAAAATGCAAGCCTTTTCTTAATATGACGCAATTTTTCTCAATATCACCCGGATATAGTGGATATCGAGAAAAAATTCCCGCATATTGGGATATTGAGAAAAAATTCGCATTTTTCCGGTTTCAATATGTTATCGGATGTCGTTTATGTAAAAATATTAATTAAACATTTATTTTTACAATTGGATTTTCGTTGTTGATATTGCGACCTTTTTCGCACTACTCAATTGTTCGACAAAAGGAGGGAAAATGTATCGATATTTGATTGTACTAGTCACCCTTTGTGTTTCGGTAAATGGATGGGGTCAGGAAGTACCCAAGTTCGACCTCTCAGTGAGATTCGCTGATAACTTCGAAACAGCTATACCTCGTCCTGAGCAAGATAAGATCGCTGAAGAAAAACTTGCTGCACTGCAAAAAAAGAAAGGCAAGCGGCCCAATATCGTATGGCTCGTTGTCGATGATATGGGCTTTGGCGATCCTGGCACCTATGGAGGAGGTGCCCTGGCAGGCGCCTCGACACCGAATATCGACAAACTTGCTGCAAAGGGGATGAAGCTTACTTCCACATACTCTCAGCAGACCTGCACGCCAACCCGGTCGGCTATCCTTACCGGTCGACTACCAGTGCGCACCGGCCTTATACGGCCAATTCTTGCTGGCGACAAGATTACCGTCAATCCCTGGGCGGACGAGATCAGCCTGCCAAAGCTATTGAGCGAAGCCGGTTACTTCACCCTTCTCACCGGAAAGTGGCACGTTGGTGAGTCCATAGGCATGAGACCGCACGACATTGGCTTCGACGAATACTACGGGTATTACCCTGCCCAAAAGGAAATCTCCCAGCGCGTCGACAGCCGGCGCTTCCCCGGCCTTGTGCTCAACCCTAAGCGCATGGCTGCCTTTGAGGCGGTTGGTCCTACAGATTATCTCACCCACGGATTCAAGGGAGGTAAGACTGAAGAGCTGAAGCAGATAAAATCGATTGAAGACATGAGCAAAGCTGACCAGGTGCTGACAAACTTCACCGTTCAGCGGATTAAGGAACTCGCTGCCGGAGAAAAGCCATTTTTTATTGAACACTGCTTCATGAAAGTCCATAGCGATAATTTTGCCCACCCCGACTATGCCGGAAAAAGTGAAGCGAAGTATCCATATAAAGACGGTGTCCATGAGGTGGACGCCCATGTTGGAGCCATCCTCAAGACTCTTGACGACGCAGGTGTGCTTGATAATACACTGGTCTTTTTCACCTCTGACAATGGCCCACAAATGGATGGATGGCCGGACGCGGGCTACACGCCATTTCGCGGTGCAAAGGGCACGACTTGGGAAGGTGGGGTTCGCGTTCCGGGCATTGCCTATTGGGAAGGAATGATCGCACCCGGTCGAACCAGTGACGGGCTCTTCGACCTGATGGACCTTTTTGGCGTCGGACTTAACATCGCCGGTGTCTCCACAGATAAGCTACCGACTGATAAATACTACGATTTTATCGATCAGACATCATTCCTTCTCGTCGAAGATGGCAGATCAAAGCGAGAAGCTGTTTATTTTTGGTGGGGTAAAGAGCTTATGGCGTGTCGCATGAAGGAGTATAAAGTGCACACGAAGGTCATCATGCCCCAGGCTCCGCACATGCACATCGACCTCTCTACTGTTCACGATGTCGGTCTTGCACCGTGGTTTTTCAATCTCTACCTTGACCCAAAGGAGGAGATGACCGTCGGCCACCGCCTTGACCCTTGGATGGCGACGGTACTCGGAAAGTTGAAGGAACACGGTGCCACCTTCAAGAATTATCCGCCCAAGAACATCGGGCTGTAAAGTAAACAGTCGTATATTACGCTCAGTCCCCTATTGGCAACTATTGTCGAACAATCGTATTAACTCGGACTGGCAATTTCGCTGCGCTCCATTACCAGCCGGCTATGCTGAGCGTTGGGCATCAATAGTCACGCTTGACGTTAATCATGCTATGCGTTATTATATCACATGATAAAATCCTTTAAATGCAAATATACAGAAGCGCTCTCAAAAGGCCAGCATGTCAAACAATTTGTAAATATTGCAAATGTTGCACGGCGTAAGCTCAGACAGCTTGAGATCGCTAATCGAATTGATGATTTGAAAGTTCCGCCCGGAAATCATCTTGAAGCACTCAAAGGTGACCGTTCCGGCCAACATAGCATTCGCATTAATAATCAGTGGCGTGTCTGTTTTTGTTGGACGAATGCAGGTGCGGAAGATGTGGAAATAGTTGATTGCCACTGAGGAGGATTTACTATGAACCAACTTAAACCTATCACTCCTGGTGAAATTCTTTTAGAAGAGTTTCTCAAACCTATGGGTATTAGCCAGTATCGTTTGGCCAAGGAAATTGGTGTTCCTGCCCAGCGCATCAGCGAAATTGTATCTGGAAAACGTTCGGTCACAGCCGATACCGATTTGCGGTTATGTCGTTTTTTCGGTTTGTCCAATGGGTATTGGCTGCGGGCTCAAGCAGCACACGATACTGAAGTTGCAGAACGTACTTTGGATAATGTAATACAAAAAATTAAGCCTTGGTCTGAGCATGTTGCCCAACAAGCCAGTTAAGCAGACGGCGTGAAGATCGCGGTTTTACGTAAAGTCCGTGCAGGTTTGATATGAATTTGGGCCGCTGCTCACCGGCGACGTTAGCAATAAAAAAATGGACACCGATGATCTAAGTATTGAATCCTATCAAATTATTGTTTTGGCAAATGAAATATCAGATTTCATGAAAACTGATTTTGGAGTTCTTGCCACAAAATGTAAAAACGAAAAAGAATATCTTAATAAGGCATTTACCTTTGCTCAAAATATTCTCTATGACCAAGCTGACTATCTCGAGTCGTGGATGATTGAAGATCGACTTGATGAAAAAAAGCTCATAAAATTAACAAAATATATTAAAAAAGGTCAAAAGCATCATGAAACCCAAGCCCATCGTGAAAACACTGCTCACCCTCCTCGCACTGACCACCGGGGCCGTCGCGGAAACTCCAAACGACGGCTCGGTCCTCCCCTTTCCACCGACCCCGATGAGCGCCAGCGTGGCCAAGCCACGCCTGCAGGATTCGAAAATGCAATGGCCGCAGGAACCCTCCCGCCTGCCCGCTGACGCACCCAACATCCTGATCGTGCTGATCGATGACGTCGGCTTCGGAGTCGCCGACACCTTCGGCGGGGAGGTGCACACCCCAACCCTGAGCAAGCTCGCCGACGAGGGCTTGAGCTACAATTCTTTTCACACCACCGCGATCTGCTCGCCGACCCGTGCCTCGCTGCTTACCGGGCGCAACCACACCCGCGTCGGTTCCGGCACGATCGCCGAGCGTGCGGTCGCCTTCGACGGCTACACCGGCATCATCCCCAAGTCGGCCGCCACCGTCGCCGAGGTGCTCAAGCAATACGGCTACCACACCTCGGCCTTCGGCAAGTGGCACAACACGCCCGCCACTGAGACCACGGCGATCGGCCCCAAGGACCGCTGGCCGAACGGCTACGGATTTGAGTACTTCTACGGCTTCCTCGCCGGTGAAACCTCGCAGTGGGAACCGCGGTTGGTCGAAAACTACGACACCGTCGAGCCGCCCCACGACGAACGTTATCACCTCACCGAGGACATGGTGGACAAGGCGCTCACCTGGCTCGACCAGCACCAGTCCTTCGCCCCCGACAAGCCGTTCCTGATGTACTGGGCACCCGGCGCGGCCCACGGGCCGCACCACATCTGGTCGGAGTGGGCCGACAAATACAAAGGCAAGTTCGACGACGGCTGGGAAGCCTACCGGGAGCGGGTCCACCAGCGCCAGCTCGAGATGGGCATCATCCCGCCCGGCACCGAGCTGACCCCTCGCGACGAGACGATGACTGCCTGGGACGACATCCCCGAGAACCAGCGCGCCTTCCAGCGCCGCGGGATGGAAATCTTCGCCGGCTTCGTCGAGCACACCGACGTCCAGGTCGGCCGCCTGGTCGAGGGGCTCGACCAGCGCGGGCTGCGCGAGAACACACTCATCTTCTACATCTTCGGCGACAACGGATCGAGCGCCGAGGGCCAGGAGGGGTCGATCAGCGAGTTGCTCGCGCAGAACAACATCTCCAACACCGTCGAGCAGCAGCTCGCCGCTCTGGACAAACTTGGCGGGCTCGAGGCGCTGGGCTCGCCGAAGACCGACAACATGTATCACGCCGGCTGGGCCTGGGCGGGCAGCACGCCGTTCAAGGCCACCAAGCTCGTTGCCTCCCACTTCGGGGGCACGCGCAACCCGATGGTCGTTTCCTGGCCCAAGGGAATCCAGCCGGACAAGCGGATGCGTTCGCAGTTCCACCATGTGGTGGACATCGCCCCGACCATCTACGAGATCCTCGGCATCGACCCGCCGGAGATCGTCAACGGCCATGACCAGATCAAGATCGACGGGGCCAGCCTGGCCTACACCTTCAGCGACGCCGACGCCGGGTCGACCAACGCCATCCAGTATTTCGACAACAACGGCAGCCGCGCGATCTACAAGGACGGCTGGGTCGCCTGCACCTTTGGCCCCCTGCTACCGTGGAACACCGCGGCGTCGGCTCCGCGCATCGCCCAGTGGGACTCCGCAACCGATGAGTGGGAGCTCTACCATGTGGCCGGGGACTTCTCCCAAGCCCGCAACCTCGCTGCCGAGCATCCCGACAAGCTTGAGGAACTGAAGAAGGAGTTCCTTGCCCTCGCCGAGGAGAATCAGGGCTTCCCGATCGGTGCCGGCAACTGGCTGCGCATGCATCCGGAGGACCGCGTGAAGACTCCCTATTCCCAATGGACCTTCAACGCCAACACCCGCCGAATGCCCGAGTTCACCGCTCCCGGCGTCGGACGCGAAAGCACGATCGTCGAAATCGAGCTCGAGGTGCCGGAGAAGGCCAACGGCGTGCTCTACGCCCTGGGCGGCTCGGCGGGCGGGGTGACGCTATACCTTGAGGACGGACACCTCGTCTATCTCTACAACATGATGATCATCGAACAGCACGAGACGCGTAGCCGCGAGCCGCTCAGCGCCGGCAGGCACAAGATCGTTGTGAACACCGACATCGCGGGTCCCGGCCGGGAAGGCACCGTCACCCTATTCGTGAATGACCGGGAGGTCGGAAAGACCGAGCTCAAACGCACCGTGCCCGCCGCCTTCTCCGCCAGTGAAACCTTCGACGTTGGTGCCGACCTTGGATCGACCGTCTCGCTCGACTACATGGACCGCCGGCCCTTCGAATTGGAAGGAGAAATCAACAAGTTCCACGTGAGGCTTGTTCGCTGATTGTAACCAATCCCTGCCGGCCAAGGCCTAAGCTGATACAACGGACAGAAAACCAAATTGTCGAACAAGGCGCTGGACCGAACGCGCTACCGCGCGTCGGTCAGCTTAGACGTTAGGGTTCCGATATTTATGGAAAGTAAAGAGATTATCAAATACGTGAAAAAGAGCATCAAGCCTTTAAAGGACTATGATGGTTCTCCCTTATATAGATGCTCAGCAATACTGAATGACGGGTTATATCTTCCATGTGTTGCTATAAAAAGTACGAAAATATGTGTTGATCTTGCAATTAAACGATTTGATGAAACTCGTAAAGTCAAGAAACTCCACAAATCCGCAGGGTATAGATCAATTGTAGAATCATTTGTTTGCTCCGGTAACCGTTTGAACGACTATGATGTTAAAAGTTTAGATAAAAGTCCATATGCAATTCCTGTCCCCCGAATTAGTGAAATGGGTGGAGAAACATCAATGGGTTGGACAGAATTTACTGGTGTTATGGACGATGGTTCTGATTATTGCTTTGGAACCACATTTCACACCATGTTTTTTGATATGCCAGAGGGCTACACTGCTGAACGTCTTGTTAAATTAATCCATGCTGTAGGTGGTGAACCAAGAAGACACGATAAAGTCTTCAGGGAAAAACCGCATTTTGAATGCTATGTCAAAAAACTATAAACCCTAACATCTCGTTTCAGTTTGACAGGCAGGGGCGAGCGGTTGCGTTATAATTCAATTCGGAGTTTCCGTCTCTTTTAAAAAGGCCATCATTCCCTGCCTGCAACTGAACTTTTCGTTAGGCCTACCCAAATAAACATATGCATTTCCCAATCATCGCTAAGGAGGTGGCAATGTTCAGCAAAAAAATGTTCGGAGAGATGAGAAGAGCAGGAATGAATGTAGGATTATCCAAAGCCAAAATATCCCAGGCCATGCTGGAA
>JARFPZ010000523.1 GCA_029288035.1 Desulfosarcina sp. | reverse complement strand
CTCCGCGGTGAACTTTTGTGTTTATTTTTCGATTGAACTGGCCGTTCTCCCAAGGCGGGTAGACTTTTCAGGCCAACGGTAACGCTTATAGTTTATTCGACCAGGTGTGCCCAATCACGGGTTCCGAACCAATATTGATGCTTTTCCTGAAGCCAACCCTGGTCGCGTTTGGTCTGGATCCAACCGTTAAAAAAGACCATGGTGTCGAAATCGCCTTTGCGCAATGCAAAAGCAATCGGTTCCTTGGTGAAGTTATCTTTCATGGGCAGAAAAAGTGTTTCCGGGTAATTGGCGGCTTCAAAAGCGGGTCTCGGGGCTGATCCTACCACGGCGTGCACATTGCCGTTGCGCAGTTCCTGGTAGGCCTGAGCTTGATCTTCGAAGAGCCGTAATTTGGCTTTGGGCATGAATTTTTTGGCAGCCATCACCGCGGTGGTGCCCATTTTAATAGCCATTTCGACCTCCGGTTTGTTGAAATCCTCAAGTGAGGAAAAGCCTGCCGCCTTTTGCTTGCTGGCCACCATGGACATGCCCGAGTAGTCATAGGGGATGGTAAAATTAACTTTCAGGGCCCGTTTGGTGGTAATCCCCATGCCGCCGATAAGCACGTCAAACTTCCCGGTCAGCAGCGCCGGGATGATACCGGCCCATTTGGTGGGCACGAACTCGACTTTGACGCCCATGTCTTCCGCCAGCCGGGTGGCCACATCGATCTCAAACCCCACAAACTTGCCGGTTTTGTCTTTCATGGCCCAGGGAACAAAGGTATCCATGCCGACCCGCATGACACCGCGCTTCATGATCTGCTCCAAGGTGCTTTCCTGGGTCAGTTCCGATTGCAGCTTCCCGGCGGAGGCACTCCCGACCAGTCCCAGTCCAAGTACCAGAAATAATACCGTTAATGCCGTTAGTTTTCTTTTCATTTTTTTCCTCCTTTAATTAAACGTTTTGAGTTGCAAAGACATCACTGCCCGCGCAGCGGTTCCGACAGGAAATCTGCCGGGATTTCCATAAACAAAAATGGTATTTGAGATTTGCTGAAACTTCCATCTTTTTACTACATGTTGTTAGAAAAATGGACTAAGGGCCTAAAGAATCTGGCTCAAGAAAAGCCGGGTTCGATCTTCGACCGGGGCGGTAAAAAAATGTTCAGCGGTGCCGACTTCTACGATTTTACCGTCTTCCATGAAAATCACCCGGTCGCTGACCTCCCGGGCAAATCCCATTTCATGGGTCACACAAATCATGGTCATCCCCTCGCGGGCCAAATCCTTCATTACATCCAGGACTTCGCCAATCATTTCCGGATCCAGCGCGCTGGTAGCCTCGTCGAACAGCATCACTTTTGGCATCATGGCCAGGGCCCGTGCAATGGCCACCCGCTGCTGCTGCCCGCCGGAGAGCTGGTTGGGAAAATTATCGGCCTTTTCGGTAATTCCTACTTTTTTCAGCAGGTCCATGGACATGGCGTTGGCCTTTTCCTTGGATTTTTTTCGAACGCGTCGTTGGGCAAGATTGACATTGTCCAACACGGTCATGTGGGGGAAAAGGTTGAACTGCTGAAAGACCATACCGACCTCTTTGCGAATTTCCAGCCTGTTTTTCTTGCTGTCATCAAGGTAGATGCCGTCGATAACGATGGATCCGCTGTCGATCTCTTCCAATCCGTTGAGGCAGCGCAGGAAGGTTGACTTGCCGGATCCCGACGGGCCGATCACCACCACCACTTCACCACGTCGGATCTTGGTGGTGAAATCGACCACTGCCTTGACTCCGTTGGCAAAGGTTTTGTTGATATGCTCAACGACGATGATAAAATCTCCGCCATTCTCGATCGACATGCTGCATCTCCTTATCACCAAATCAAGTGACCACCTTAAAGCGGTGTTCCATCCAATTGACAATGAAAGACAGGGTAACCGTGACAGCCAGATACATGCCTGCCACGGTGAACCACAGTTCAAATGTGAGAAAAGTTTCGGCAATCACGGCCTGGGCCTGCATGGTCAAATCATAAATGGCGATGGTGCTGACCAAAGCTGAATCCTTGATCAGGGAGATAGCCTGGCTCGTGAGGGGAGGCAAAATCCGTCGGATCGCCTGGGGCAGGATAACACAATAATAAGTGTCGAAGCTGCTCAACCCAAGGCTATAGGCTGCCTCCCACTGTCCGCGCCGGATTGAGACAATGCCGGCACGGAAGATTTCCGAAGCATAAGCCCCTTCAAATAAGCTCAGGGCGAGAATGGCCGAGGCCATGCGGCTGATGCCCAACACCGGCCCTAATACAAAATATATGAAAAACAATTGAATCAACAGGGGGGTATTGCGGATCGTCTCCAGATAGACCTGAGCTATGATCCGGGCCACAAAGGAATTGGAAAGGCGAAAAAGGGCGGTGGCCAACCCGATGATGAAGGCCAGCAACAGGCTGATCCCCGAGATACGAAAGGTCACCAGCAACCCATCCCACAACGGACCGGCATGATAGCCGGAATCATCATGGATAAAAATGTATTGAGGGATTTGGTACCACTGCCAGTTGTATCCCAATTGCTCGGTACTGTTGCTAAAGAACCAGAGAATTAACAGAATGAGCAGGATAAACTGGCTGATATCAAACAGAGGGGATCGATGAATCTTGCGCCAGATAATTCTGTAGGTAGACTGTCTATCGCCAACCATGGTCGTGTTATTAATCTCTCCTGGGTTAAATTCCCCGCAGCTTGCTGCGATAAAAGTGAATCAAATCCTAAAAACATGATACTCCGCGGCTTGCCGCGGAGAGATTTTCGTTAAGCTTCCCGGGTTTGCATGAGATACCTATTGTCATACAGTAATAGCGACAATAACTTTGACGTCATCTTAGGCTATTACGAAGATGGGTTGAACATTAGTCGTAAATAGAATATAAAAAGTCCCCTATATAGACCAGTAACCGAAATTCCTGTCAAGCAGTTTTTCCCGCGGCTGGTGTCGGAAAGAGGGTTACCATCGGCGGAGGCTGTGCCTTTGGATGGGTATAATGCGCTTGATTCAGCGTGGGTGCAGCATGCCGCTGGGCGGCAAGACAACCATGCTGCTCGCGTTTGACAAAATCAAGAGATAAACATTTCAAGGCTTGGGCCGGATTAAATAACTTGAAATGCTGCCTGTCGACGATTGGAGGAGCGACCAATGAACCGGTTTCAGAACATTTCTCAAGATCTAATGAACAGCCTATCCCTTCAATATGAACCTGTTGGGGTAGATCTTTACCAAGATGCCGAGGCACTGCCGCCAGACATTCCATTCACCCAAAAGGAGTTAAAAAGCTATTGTCAGGCATTGGTATTAGCCGGTGAAGGTCAGCGTTTCCTTCTCGCAAAGGAACAAATGGGATGTAAACTTGGGACATCGGTATTGGGATTTGAAAAGGATCAGGATATGAAGGCCTATTTAGACGACGGCGTATTGGAAAAATACGGCGTCGGGCTCTTTGGCAACGAGGAAGCCTCCGCGGAAACGATACATAAGTCGAACTATCTTGAAAAAGGCAAAACCCAGGCGGCATTCATCGCCCCCTTGTCTGAATTTCAACAACCACCACAGGTGGTGGTGTTCACCGCAGACAGTCAACAGGCCATGTGGTTGCTCTATGCCTTAAATTATGAGGATGGCGGAAAGATGAATCTTCCTCAATCGGGAGGTGCACTGGGAGGGTGCTCGGACATTACGGCATTGCCCTTGCTTAAAGGAATTCCCAACATTACATTTCTGGGTTTGGGCTGCAGGATGAAATCGGCCATAGGCCCGAATCATCTTATGCTGGGCATATCGGGTGACGCGTTGGATCAACTTCATGCTCATATATTGGACATGGCGAAGCCGATCGCAATGCTTAACAAACAAAGAAATTAAATTCAGAACGATTCGCCCGAAATCCAGTATTGTTGGCGCTACCACAGACATTTATGTTGCATCAAATTTTACGACGCCTGAGTAGTTCTGAATTTAGGTCAATAATTTTTCCGAGTGATCCCTGATTTCATCTAAAAATATATTTCTTCCGGCCAAAAAGCTTGCTTTTTGGCCGTTTTTGTAAAAAAGAAACGTGGGCAAACCACTGACATTCAATTCAATAAGCAGTTGCCGATTGGGGCCTATCTCCATATTAAAAAAATTGACCTTACCTGCCAACTCTTCAGCAAAGGCCTCTACCTGAGGCTTCAACGCTCGACAAAAGCCTCAGCCGACGCCCCAGATGACAACAACCACAGGAACGGTGCTCTCCAGTACAGCAGACTTAAACCCAGCCGCATTCACTTCTTTCATAATGGATTTTCCTTTCTGACTCTAATGAAACTTCGTATGAGATTGTGCCTGGCGAAACCATGAACAGGCTGTAGGTTAGGTTGCGCCGTAGGCGTTACCTGACAATCCTCTATGCCGATCAGACTGGACGCTTGCGGCCAGCGGCGGTGCTTATATGAAACATTAAAAGCGAACCGCAGAATATCGAATATCGAACCGCAGCATATCGAAGGGTGGAATCGCTGCGCTCAGTCATTTTTTTATAAAATAGACAGAATACCTTACTTCGACATTCGATATTCATTATTCGACATTCGACATTCGCTTTTTCAAAGTTTCTTTTTCGATTTGACCGGCCGTTTTTTTGGCCAGCGGCTGGGCTGACTTCTGTCTTCTGTTATCTGCCCTCCGTCATCCGTCCTCAGACACCGCCGCCTGCGCCTGAATCGCCGTAATGGCCACCGTATTGACGATGTCGGGGATGGTGCACCCCCGGCTCAAATCATTTACCGGTTTATCTAATCCTTGCAGTACCGGTCCAATGGCGACCGCATTAGCGGAACGCTGAACCGCCTTGTAGAGATTATTGCCGGTGTTCAGATCAGGGAAGATGAAAACCGTTGCGCGACCGGCCACCTCGCTCTGCGGCAATTTGGTTTCCGCAACCCCGGCATCCACGGCTGCATCGTATTGAATAGGGCCTTCGATTTTTAAATCGGGTCGGTTTTCTTTTGCGAGCCGGGTAGCTTCACGCACCTTGTCGACATCCTTGCCTTGGCCGGATTTGCCGGTGGAATAAGAGCACATCGCGATACGGGGTTCGATACCATAAATTTTAGCGGTCTCAGCCGAACTGACGGCGATATCCGCCAGCTGCTCGGCACTGGGATCTGGATTTACTGCACAATCTCCATAGACAAGCACACGGTCTGCCAGGCACATCAGAAATACACTGGAGACGATGGCAACCCCGGCTCGGGTACGAATGATCTGAAGGGCCGGCCGGATGGTTTCGCCGGTGGTGTGAACAGCACCGGATACCATGCCGTCGGCGATACCCTTATAGACCATCATGGTTCCAAAAAAACTGACATCCGTCAAGGTATCCCTGGCCATTTTTTCAGAGATGCCCTTGTGTTTGCGCATCCCGTAATAGATCATCGCGTATTCCTCGAGCAGTTCCGACTGCATGGGATCGACAATCTTGATGTTTTCCAGGTTGAGCCCGAGCCCGCTTATTTTCCGACGAATATCTTCCGGATTACCCAGCAGAGTAATATCCACAACCTGGCGCCGCAGAAGTATTTCACTGGCTTGCAATATGCGTCGTTCAGACCCCTCGGGCAGAACAATGCGCTGTTTACGGGCTTTCGCCCGCTCGATGAGATTGTATTCAAACATGATGGGCGTTACACTCGTGGAACGAACCACTTTGATACGCTCTTCGATCTCCGCTATATTCACATTGGCTTCGAAAAGCCCCAGAGCGGACGCAATCTTCCGTTCGTTTTGGGGCGTCAGCGCAGCTCTCACCGATTCAGCTTTGATCGCTGTCGCATAGGTATCGGTGTCAACGCTGAAGATCGGTATCGGCGACGTTTTCTTAGAACCTTTGATCAGTCGTTGCACTTGGGGTTCGAGGGGCAATCCTCCGGTCAACAGAAGTCCCGAAATATTCGGATACGTCTCAGAAACCGTTGCCGCCAAGCTGCCCAGGATGACATCGGAGCGATCACCGGGGGTGATCACGAGGGTTCCGTCGCCGATATAATCCAGAAAGTGCGGCAAATTCATGGCGGCAATTTTAATATCGAGGACGTCGCGCTTGAGGTCCTCTGGGTCACCCTGTAAATGCCGACTTTTCAGGGTTGCGGCGATTTCTCCGACGGTCGGTTTGCCCAAAAGCGGCTCCTCGGGAAGAAGATACACCGGTTCTTTAACCAACATTTCATCTTTAAGCTGCGCATTGATCAGACCGGCATTCCGCGGTTCCACCCGATTTACCAGGATGGCCAGGATGGTGCACCCCTGACTTTCAAATGCATCTCGGGCAAACCGAGTTGCATCGAGAATTTCCTGTGGCGATTTGCCGCGCCCTTTTACGACCGCTACGATCGGGCAGCCCAAATCATTGGCCACTCCGGCATTGAATTCAAATTCGAAAGCGGAGTTTACCCCCGTGTAATCCGTGCCTTCACACAGCACAAAATCACACCGGCTTTCCAGCGCTTTATATTTTTCGAGGATATTTTTTAAAAGTAAATCAGATTGCCCATGGGATACCAACCGCCGGGCGTCCTCGTGTTTGTAAGCGTACATATCTTCATGGGACGACTTCAAATTGTAACGATTGAGAATCAGCTGGATGTTGTTATCACATTCCACATCGGGAATAATCGGACGGAAAAACCCGATATTGTGCAAACGTCTTGACAGCAGTTCCATGATACCGAGCGCCACCACGGATTTGCCTCCGCTTGGCTCCAGAGTTGCTATGAATAGACTTTTGGACATGCTACGACCTCTAAAAAAATGTGCAAAGAATCCAGGCCCAGCTTCCGGCCCGAGGCCCATGGCCCGGAGGGAGGACTCGGCTTTGATTTCACCCAAGAAGGGTGGTGTTTACTTTGAGACGTCCACTGGAATGATGAATTTATATCATGATGAACTTGAAAGCAACCTTAAGCCCAACGTTGCCTAAATATCATCATAAAGAATGTTGCCGATTAAAAAAAGCATCCGTTTAAAAACTTTTGCTTGAGATTCGCTTTTATTGTGGTATATGATCCATATTTGAGGTCATTTCTGATAGATATGAAGTCTGCAACTTCTTAAACAAGCCGAATTCCGAAACCCAAATCCAGCGAATCCTTCAATGATGGAACGGAAGGGAAGATTACAAAATGGCAGATAATACCACGGTGACGCAGGCGCTGAAACCGGACAAAGGGTTGTTGAGATCCGTTTTTAATTTTTTTGGCGGCAAAACACTCAGACTAAACAACGACATGGGGGCGATGGCCATTTTCTTCTTCCGGTCCTTCATTATGATGTTTAGATTTAAAGCCATACCCGATATTATCCAACAGATTTATTATATTGGCGCGAAATCTGCTCAGATTGTGATGCTGGTGGGCTTTTTCACCGGCATGGTGCTGGGACTTCAACTCTATTTTGTTCTGGTCGATTTCGGCTCCGTGGGGGTGCTGGGCACCGCCATCGCCCTGACGCTGATCCGGGAGATGGGACCGGTTCTGGCTGCCATCATGATCACCGCCCGGGCGGGTTCGGCCATGACCGCCGAGATCGGCATCCAGCGGATTTCCGAGCAGATCGATGCACTGTCCACCATGCGCATCGATCCCCTGGGTTATCTGATCAGTCCGCGCATCGCCGCCGCCATTATCAGTTTTCCGATTTTAACCGCTTTTTTCGACCTCATCGGTATTATCGGTGCCTGGGTCAGCGGTTGCCTGATCCTGGGGGTTAATTCCGGTTCATACTTTTACCGGGTGGTGTCGAGCACCCAGATCGATGACATTACGGGAGGTTTCATCAAGTCCATCGTGTTCGGGCTGTTGATAATCACCATTTGCTGTTTTCAGGGCTATTTCACCCATATGCGCACCGACAGCTTCGGCGCCAAAAGTGTCAGCCTGTCCACCACCTCGGCGGTGGTCATATCGTGCGTGATGATCCAGATTTCAGATTACATTGTTAACTCTTTTATTCTATAAGGCACGATGCTTTTCTCTCGATTTTACTGGAAAAAGCAGCAATTTTTTTTTGCAGCAAAAGGCGTAAGAATAATTACCAATCCGGACGAACAGGGAAAAAATGACGATTGACAATGAACACACGGAAGAGCCGATTACGGAAGAGCCAATATCAGAAAAACCGATTACAAAAGAGCCGATTATCGAATTTAAGGGAGTGAGCAAATCCTTCGGCGACCGCAACATTCTGGATCGCATCGATTTTTCAATTTATGAAGGTGAGGTGACCACCCTCATCGGTCTTTCCGGTACGGGCAAAAGCGTGACCCTCAAGCACATCATCGGAATGCTTAAACCCGATGAGGGCCAGATTCTTTTCCGGGGCAAACCCCTCGATCAAATGAAAAAAGCCGAATGGAATGA
>JARFPZ010000109.1 GCA_029288035.1 Desulfosarcina sp. | reverse complement strand
CATGCGGGCAAATCCGGGGACGGCATTGATCTGGGGGTGATCGAAATCTATATCCACACCCACTTCAACGGTTTTCCGAATTAAACTCCAGGCCGCCTTTCCGAGAAGCTGTGCAATCCGCTGATATTCCCAACCGCCGGGGCTTCCCATGTTCCATTCGCCATGATATCCTTTAACGATCCTCATCTCGCACCTTCCTTCCGAAGATGTCGTATTCTAGTCGCAATGAAACCCCAATTGAGCTTTATTCGTTCATTCAAAGTAAAAATAAACGGGGACTTTAACGGGTGCTATTGAAAAATTCCCACCGTCCGGTAAAATTGACAACTCGATGTATTTTGTCAATATATATTTTTAATTATGACCAGATCGCCGGCCGGCCTTTTATTCGCGAAATTAAGTATTAACATATTGAGTAATTTTTCTATGTAAAGATTTCTGGTCCGGCTTTCGGCCCCACTTTCAGACCGGAGAAAGGGCCGGTTGTCAATAGTATAATGAAAGGAGAATAATATGACTCATACGGTAAGTCGAGAAATCCGCCTTAACAATCGACCCGAAGGGATGCCACAGCAAAATGACTTTGAATTGGCCGAAGATCAAATGGAAGGAAACTGTTGTCAACGGAATCGAAAATGCCCCCAAAGCATTCATCTGTCTATTTAGGGGCGAAAATTTTGTCAGGTTTTGCTGCTTTGGTGCTCCTTGCGGTCTGGAATGGTAATGCCGACGGACGACGTCCGGAAGAAAATACTCAGGCGCCTAACGCCTCGCAAACATCCGGAATCAGCCAAACTGATGATAATATTGCTATCAAAGATCAATATGAAAATTATGCCTTTCGCTGGTATAAAAACCAGAGCCGGGAAAAAGCCAAAGGGGTTGCCCTGGTTATTCATGGCCTTAATTTACGCCCTGACAAGATGCAAACCATTATATCCGTGCTGGCAGGATCCGGCATAGATGTCCTGCGCTTATCCCTTCGCGGGCATGGCGAAAATTATACGCATCATGCAGACATTGACGAAGAGAAGGCCAGATTGGAGGCGTTTAAAGCCGTATCTTTCCCCTTGTGGTTGAATGAGGCCTATCTGGCATATACCCAGGCCCGGGAAAGGGCAGCGCAGAAAAAAGTCCCATTGTTTTTTGTGGGGTTTTCCCTCGGAGGTTTGATCGGGCTTGATTTGTTCGCATCACAGCCGGAGGTTCATTATGATCGCATGATTCTGTTCGCACCGGCCGTTAAATTACACTCCCTCCATTACCTGGGCCGCATATTGTCGCCGATGTCACGACTGGTAATTCCGAGTATGGCCCCTGATTCCTATCTATCCAATAAAAAGGGCACCCCTGTGGCTGCTTACAACGCCCTCTTTGAAGGTCTGAAGCATTTTGAAAAACATGTCAGCCGACGACTAAACGTACCCACCCTGATATTCATTGATGAGGATGATGAGTTTATACCGGCGCAGGCCTTTGAGAAATTGAAAAATGATAAGAAACTGGATCAATGGAGGCTTTACATCGTAAAAAAAGGCGCCGCCGCCAACCGGGATGCCTTCCACCATCATATTATTGATGAATCTTCCACCGGTAAAGCCGTCTGGCAAAAAATGATGGAGACCACAATTGCGTATTTATTTGCAAACAGGCCAAACGAATAAAATAGATTAATCTATTTTTTCCGGCGTTTTATACTGTAGGCTATCTCATACACTCAGAACGATACACAAAACTGCTTAAGAGTTAAAACTCCCGACATGTCAAATAGATAACAAAAGAAATGGCTCTGGTATAGCGTTTGCATATGTGTCGTCACAAGGGTAATGAATCGAGTGTCGAAATTTGGGATAAGGGGATCTGCATGTATCCCAGAATTCGATTCATAAAATTGGGGAGGAGATGAAAATGAAGCGAAAGCTTAGAACACTAGCAGGGGTGCTGATTATTCTGGTGTTCGCATCAGGTGCCCAGGCGGCAACGGCAGTTCTTGACAAGACTGATTTTATGCGCGGTACGGAAACGAACATTGAATTTCTGGCGCCGTTGGACGCTACAGCCCTGGCCATTTTGAAAGGCATGGCGATCGTCAGAGCCCCTCTCTTAGGCTCCGAGATGTTTAAATTCCAGGCTGATCCGGGTATTTCTACCGCCGATGTTAACAAGGTGGCGGGCGGCGGCTCGGTTCTCAGCATGCCCCGATTATCGGATCTCGGCCTATCCAGATTAAAGGTGTCCGACGAGCCGGTTCCAACAATTGCCCTACTGATCCTAATCGGCCTGATCGCCCTCATCGCCTTGAAAGGTCGCAGAAGGTAAGCGGTCGTCTTTCTTTAATAGAAAAAGATGGTGCGGCGCAGTCTATTTGATTTTTGATCTTATGCAATTCCCCTTTGGAAGTTTTGTGAGATTTCGGATCGATATATATTTAAACTTATTTTATCGAATAATATCCTACCATTACGATGTAGGAAAATCCCTCCATGTCATTATACATAGAATTCCCGGCTACTTACACGTCTGATTTATTCTTTTCTTGTCTCCGACCGTAGGCTATCTCATACACACAGGGCGATGCTCAACCCAGCATGAGAATTAAAAATCATTAAAAATCAGATAGATAAATAGATCTATGGGCCTGGTATACTTTTTGCTGTATGTTTGTAGAAAGACTAATGAATCGAGAACAGATATACGGGTTAAGGGGAATTGTTTAAAACCCAGCTTTTCGATTCATAAGAAAAAGGGGGTGATGCTTCGGAAAGGCGTGAAACGAAGGAGTAATTGTATATAGTCGCAAATAAGCAAATCAAAAAGTAACATTACAAAGACCTTAAAGGAGGTAAAAATGTTGAAAAAATCTTTATCCATAGTGATAGTTGCCCTTTTTGTCTTCTCTTTCATCGCGGTTGCAACATTATCCGCTGAGGAGGGAAAAATAACAGGAACGGTGATGTCCGTCAATGTCGAGACCGGCGAGATGGTTGTAAAGGACGACGCCGGTGAGATGAAATCGCTTATGGCAGATCCAAAAGTAGTGGACCTAAAGGTGTTTAAAGAGGGGGATATGGTCGTCGTAGAGAGCGATGAGAACGGTGCCGTCAAATCGCTTGAAGTCTCCAAGTAGTTTTAGTCACCATTAATAGAAACTTTAGGGGGCACATGATGTGCCCCTTTTTCTTAATGAATGACCGGCAGGTATTATTCTTTCGTTTTATCCGTTGAACCCTCGGTCTGTTCTTTCATTTCCTCGATGGCCTTTTTAGCCTTTTCCGCCACTTCCTCGGTAGCTTTAGCAGCACCGGCCTGAACGGTCTCGGTGGCGTCAGTGGCTTTTTGTTCAACATTGCCAACGGCTTCTTTTGCGGATTGTTCGGTGTTTTCTGAGCAACCCCATGCCCCGATTAGAAGCAGAAGTATGCTCGATATAAAAATAAGCTGTCTCATGGCCCCTCCTTTTTTTAAATTAAAATTTGTTAAGTCGCCGATTCCTAGCCAAGCATCACCTCCCTATAATTTTTTAAAAACTGCATCGTATCTGAATCACACCTTTGTAGGGCGACCCGCAGCAATTTGTTGGCACCCGCTGATCAGGTCCAATGCTGATGTTTGGACAGCATCAATGACAATTCAGCTGCAGAAAAGGGTTTACAAATATAATCAACCTGGTGATTGTATTGCTCCTCTTTAAGTCGCGACAAAAACCGACCCGGATCACCCGTCATATAAACCGCCATTACGGAGGGGTTGTGTTTGCGGATCTTTGTCACCAATTCGAAACCGTTTTTTCTGGGCATTTGGATGTCTGTCAAAACCATATCCGGCCTGAATTGCAAATAGGCCGCATATCCGTCCTCCCCATCGTTGGCTGTAATGACCTGATGATTTTTCTTTTCGATCATCATTCGGAGGATAGAGGTCATAATCTTGTTGTCATCAACAACCAGTACCTTCATTTTCCCTCAGCAACGCCCGGCATCCCATTACACTTGGAGATTTCGAAAGCAACTGTTATGCCAAAGATAAAGGATTGATCTATCGTACTGAATTTAATATATTTTATTTTAAATAAGGCGGCTAAAAAACTTTTTAGTGCAGGGATTTTCATACAGCAAATTGGATTCAAAAAAAGGCTGGGCTCATAACTAACTGATAATTTTTAATTTTTTTAGTATAGGATATTCCATACACTTTGGTTTCGGCTGATATGAATATATAGCATTACATCGCATTTTTTCGGTTTCAAGCGATAACTAAACGAACTTGACTTAAGCCATGGCATGTGCAAATAATCATATATACGTGGCGGCGTGACCGTCTCAATCCAAATCTTCAAGTTCACGACCGATGGTCTTGGAGCCCAAGGGCGAATACATCGGAAATAGCAATTACCCTCAAGCCCCCAATGTTACATCGTTAGGGTAACTTTTGACAAACTATGTCAATTTTTCCCTCAAATCATAGCGAAATTTACCGGTACCAGTAAGATGAAATTGACCATCCTAAAACGACTGATATTCGGCTATGCAACAATTATGTTATTGGTTGTTTTTTTAGGTGGTTATGTATCATTACAACAAAATAAATTAAATCGCTTCGTACGAGAGATTGCTTCAGTGGACAGCATCACCATTGACCTCACCGAACGTTTATCCGATAAATTATTCTCCCAGGTCCGTTTTGAAAAAAAATATCTTATTTCCCAAGACCAGGATTTTTACCAACAATTCTGGGACATATTGGAACAATTAACCCAAGATATGGAAAGGCTTGAGTCTCTGTTGGCCACCGAAGAGGATAAAAAGGTATTTTCAGAGGTCAAGCAATTTTACAAAAATTATGTTGATCTTTTTATGGAAGAAGTGCGGACTGCAATGAAAGATCAAAATTATCCACGCCGAAAATTCCAGGAGGGAAAAGACAAACTTGTAGATGGAATCAACGAGCGGCTGGAAAGCATAATGAAAATTGCCAGATCGAATCGAGATGCCAAAATTCAAGAATCAGGCCGAATGAGCTACCAAGCCTTAAAAATTACTTACATTACGATAGGTTTGGCAGTTATCGTCAGCATTATCATTTCTTTCTACAATACTCGTAGCATAAATCGGCCTATTTTACTTTTACAGAGGCGGACCAAAGACATCGCCAGGGGAGAATTTAAAAAGATACGCGATATTTCATCACCACCCGAAATCAAAGAATTGGCTGACGATTTTAATCTCATGTGTGAGAGACTAAAAGAATTAGATGAAATGAAAAAAGATTTTATCAGCCACGTTTCTCACAATCTTCGCACACCGCTGACTGCGATGAAAGAAGCTACCAGTATGTTGATTGAAGGTACCTACGCCGATACGCCTGCTAAACAACAGGAACTGTTAACGATCACCAAAGAAGAGTGTGAAAGGCTGATCGATTCGGTCACCCAAATCCTGGATCTTTCGCGCATGGAAGCAAGGATGATGGATTATCAGCACAAAGAATCTGATCTTTTGCCGGTAATTCAAAAAAGCGTCCTGAAACTTGCACCCATCGCCCAGCGGAAAAAAATCGATCTGGAATTGCAACCGCCTTCTGATCTTCCGCCCGCCAAAATAGATGCGGAGCGGATCAGTCAATTAATGGAAAATTTGATCGGCAATGCATTGAAATTTTCTTCTGAGGGAGGCAAGGTGGTTCTGAGCGCCTATGTCAAGAATTATGGCAAGCAATTTGTGGAAGTCGCCATCGCGGATACCGGTTGCGGAATACCCAAAGAAAATCTCGAAAAGATTTTTGATAAATTCAAACGAATTGACCATGGAAGAGAAACGGATAGAGGAACAGGTCTGGGCCTCTCAATCGCCAAACACATCGTCGCGGATCATGGTGGGAAGATATGGGCACAAAGCAAACTAGGAAAAGGAAGTACTTTTTTTTTCACCTTGCCTGTATAGGGTTGATACCTTTTGTCACCTTCGGATGTCTTCATTTTTCTAAAAAGCTGCAAGGTCAGAAGCTTCTTGAGGAGGGTATGGCCGAGATGGCTGACCGTCAGTATGAAGCATCCATGGCAAAAAACTTAACCGTGTTAAATAACTATCCGCATAGCTTAACCGATCAGGCGCTTTTTCAAATGGGACTGCTCTATGCCCATCCTGAAAATCCAAATCAGAATTATCAAAAGTCCCTGGGATCTTTTAACAAGATTTTAAATGAATTTTCCGATAGCCGCCTTAGACACCAGACACAGCTATGGGTTCTGTTTATCGAGGATGCTATCGAAAAAAAGCGAGAAATCGGAATACTAAATAAAGAAAAAGTTTCACTAGCAAGCGCTGTCGAACAACAAAAGATTGAAATAACTATTTTGCAGAAAAAGATCGATGCAAGAAAAAATGTCAATTTAATTGATTCCCTTGAAAAAACGGTTGATGAACAAAAAAAAGAAATAACTCAGCTGCTGGAACAGATCGAAAAATTAAAACGTGTAGATCTTAAGATTGAAGAAGAAAAGCAGAAAATCTTGCAACAAAATGAGATTCTCGAGGAAAAAAGCAATGGGGAAAATTCTGGTAGTTGATGATGATATCAATATCCTCAGGGTCATAAAATTGAGGCTTGAGGCAGAGGGGTATCAGGTCACCACCGCTGGTAAGGCAAAAGTGGCACTGGAGCTGGCAAACGAGGATGTGTTTGATTTTGCATTGGTGGATCTTAAGCTCAACGGCACAAATGGAATTCAGCTGATGGAAAACCTTCATCAACTAAATCCAGAAATGCCTGTCATTATCCTCACCGCCTACGGGACCATAGAAAGCGCCGTCGAGGCCATGCGAAAAGGAGCTTACACCTACATCACCAAGCCGTTTAATTATGATGAACTCTTAATACAAACCAAAAATTGCTTGCAAAAAACAAAGCTCACAAAGGAAATAAAAAGCCTCAAAAAAGTGGTTAAAAACCGGTTTGGTTTTGACAGCATCATCGGCAGAAGTCAAAAAATGGAAGAAGTCCTCGAACAGGTGACCAAAGCAGCCGATTCGGATTCCACCATCATTATTGAAGGAGAAAGCGGTACCGGTAAGGAGTTGATTGCCCAAACCTTACACTTGGCCAGCCCAAGAGCAGACAAACCGTTTGTAGCTATTAATTGCGCGGCCATTCCTGAAACGCTGTTTGAAAGTGAGATGTTTGGCTACGAAAAAGGCGCATTTACAGGTGCGGTCCAGAACAAAGAAGGGTTAATGTTCCAGGCTCAGGGAGGAACCTTTTTCCTGGATGAAATCTCTGAAATGCCGCTGTCCATGCAGGTGAAATTATTGCGCGTAATGCAGGAGAAAGAATTTTTCCCTGTCGGTGGAACAAAAACGATCAAAATGGATATCAGATTTATCGCGAGCACCAATAAAAATTTAAAAGAAGAGGTAAAAAAGGGCACTTTCCGCGAGGATCTATTCTACCGAATCCATGTCATTGATATTCATCTGCCGCCGTTGCGGGAGCGGCAAGGAGATGTTCCGGTGCTATCTCACTTTTTTTTAGATAAATTGTCTAAAGAAATGAACAAAGAGATAACCGGGTTTTCAGCGCCGGCGTTGCAAAAATTAATGCTTCACTCTTGGCCCGGTAATGTCAGGGAGCTGCAAAACACCGTAGAAAGTGCGATTGCCATGGCAACAGAAAACATTATCAGTGAAGATTTAATTTTACCTGCCTTAAAGACTGAGGTTAATAATTTAAAACCTTTGAAGGACGCCAAAGAAAATTTTGAGAGGAATTATCTCCTCCAACTCATCGAACTCACCGAGGGCAATATGGCCCAAGCCGCAAGACTGGCGGGCAAATACAGGGCCGATTTGTATGAACTTTTAAAAAAGTACGACCTCAAGCCATCGAATTATAGAAAAAAGCAGTAGCCATTCGATTTTCAGCCAACCAGCGCCATTTTCATCTCTTCAACGGAGGTGCAGCCGCAAAGCCTCATCGCCAACTCAAAGTCTTTTTCGATAGTAATCGTAGGCCAGTTTAGGTAAGATCTCGCGGGCGGCAGCCTCGTAGTCAAACACATTGACAAGCTCACTCTTATCCATGGCCATATTTACTCCTCCTCAAAGTCTAAAGCATCGACTCCCGATTTGTTCTTATGGTTTTTGTATAAGATCCGTACAATGCCATCGGCCAGGCCGATTTGAGGAACGTAGATTCTGCGAATTCCCGACCATTTCATGATTTTCAGATAAATGTCCAGGGCCGGGATGATGACGTCGGCACGGTCCGGCCTTAAGCCCAGTTCGCGAATGCGCTGCTCTACCGTAAAGTGTTTTAAAAATCGTCGTACCTTCATCATTTTATTGTCTGACAGGGGTTTGCCGGTTTTAGCATTTGCCAGCCGGAAAACCTTATTGATATTGCCGCCGCTGCCGATAGCTGCAATGGAGGGATACGGGGTTGTACAGTTTTTCAGCCATTGTTTCATTTTTTTCCAATACGCTTTTGTGACCAGGCCCTCGAGAATGCGTATCGTTCCAATGTTGAATGATTCTGATGTTATAATTCTGCCCTCAGAGAACAATGTAATTTCCGTGCTGCCCCCACCGATGTCCGCATACAGGTAAGCGTTGTTGCCCCCGAACATGTCACTGCTTTTGTTTTCAAATATTATTTGGGCTTCTTTTTTACCGTTTATTATTTCCACGTCTATTCCGGATTCATGTAAGATCTGCTCCCGTATTTGAAGCCCGTTTTCAGCTTCGCGCATGGCCGATGTGGCACAGGCCATGAAACCCAAAGGTTGAAAGGAATCGATCAAATGATGAAAGCCGACCATTGTCTTTAAAAGCTGGGTAACTTTATTTTCCGAGATACGCTTTTGGGTAAAGGCGTCATCTCCCAGCCGAATCGGCATTCGGACGAGCGACATTTTCCTGAAAGT
>JARFPZ010000451.1 GCA_029288035.1 Desulfosarcina sp. | reverse complement strand
AGGTATGGATTTGCGAGTTAAATTTATTTAGAGTATTTAAATAGCCGTATACGATATCTCGTGCGCGGCTTTCTATTTGATTAGCTGAACTAATATGTAAAGAAATCGGTTAATTGTAGAGATTTGACTAAGGCACGAAATGTAAATTTTTCCCTTTATAGGGATTAGCCAGGGGAAACCCACAATTGACGGGGTTTAAAGATTTGTTCAGCCACTCTTAACCTTTTGATCCTATCCTTAATGAGTATTGATTGATGCACTACGCAGCTAAGCTCCTCAGGAAGTTAGGGTGAGCCGATGATGCTGGAATTGACCGAATTTTGAATTCATGGTTGATTGCAGATTGTGTTTCATGTATCCAAATTCCACCTGCAATAATTTCAGATGAATTGATAGTCGTTATTTTCTCAATCTATCCCAACCTGGCGTTAGGCTGTTAGGATGGCAAAATACTTGTATATATCAACTGACTTACATGCCGTCATATGATGTCCTGTGATGAGGTTCCAATGACTTCAAACACCTCTCGTAGAAGATATGAACTTGACTGGCTTCGCGTTTTGGCCATTTTGATCGTGTTTGTTTATCATAGCAGCCGATTTTTTAATCTGGGTGATTGGCATGTTAAGAATATCAACACTTTTGTCTGGGTAGAGATATGGAACGTTTTTGCCACCCGGTGGATGATGCCGCTCTTTTTTATCATCTCCGGCGCGGGACTGTTTTATGCCATCGGCAAATCTACCGAATGGCGAAAATTCTATGTTGATAAGTTTATGAGGCTGATGATCCCGCTTTTAATTGGCTCGGTCACCCACGCCGCACTTCAAATTTATCTGGAGAGATCATCGCACGGCCAATATTCTGGATCATTCTTTTCATTTTTGCCCGAGTATTTCAACGGCGTTTATCTGGACATCGCTATGCCGGGAAATTTTGCGTTTCACGGGATGCACCTCTGGTATCTGTTGTTTTTATTTCTTTATAGTTTAATCTGCTACCGCCTGTTTATCTGGTTTAAAGGAAGCGGGCGGGAGATCCTGAATCGGATCACGTCGTTTTTTGCCATACCGGGATTGATGTATCTGGGTTTTCCGCTTCCGCTGCTGATTATGAAGGCTCTGATTCCAAAAGCAGTTCTGGAGGTCGGCAGCGGCGGTTGGGGATTTCTGTACTATATCTGGTTTCTGATATCAGGATTTATCATTGTGTCAAGTAACCGACTCCAACAGGAAATTGTGAATCAGCGATGGATATCGCTAGTCATAGGCGTAGGGTTATCAACTGCATATCTGTACCAGCTGTTCAGCCCGTCACGTCTGATTTTCCCGACCGGGGCCACGAATTGGATATATATCTTTCTCTCCTTTTTCAGCGCCTGGTGTTGGTTATTTACCATCCTCGGATTCAGCATGAAATTTCTGGCTTTTGATCGTCCTTTGCTGCGATCTGCCAACGAAGGCGTGATGCCTTTTTATATTCTGCACCAGACCGTCCTGTTGGGTATCGGTTATTTCGTTATGACCTGGGTCATCAATGATGTCGCAAAATGGGTGATCGTGTTAATCAGCTCCTTCATCGTCATCATAACAATGTACATGCTTTTCATTCGGAAATTCGATGTTCTCCGCTTTTTATTTGGGATGAAGACAACACGCCCCTTTTATGATGTCTTTCGCAAAAGGTCAGTTCTGATTGTTCTGCCTGTTCTGTATGTTGGATTGATCGTTTTTGCGGCCAGTAATCAAGACGGAAGCAGCGCTGCGATGCCATTAATGTACGATTCTGAAAAGGACATCCTGTTGAGTGCCGAATCGATCACTGACAAATCGTCAACCGGTGTCCGTGTGGTAAACGATGACGGGGCTTCAAACGGGAAAGCAATCGAATTTTTCTCAGGAGCAAGTCAGCATGCTCGGTCGCAACCCGAAGTTTATGTTGAAATACGATTTTCGGCGCCGACGGGGCGGTACATCGTCTGGTTAAGAGGCAAAACCGACATAAACAACGGTTATACGGATTCAGTCTGGGTCCAGGTGGACGACCAGATAGGAACCCAAACCCGCAGTGCCCGGATGGGAAATTGGCTTGACGTTCACCCGGCAGGTGTCTATGGCTGGGCAGGAGATACAGATGATCCTGTTGCTGTTTTATTGAAGCACACCGGAGATCACAAGATCCGAATTCAGCCTCGTCAAACACCGCACCGGATTGATCAGATCTGGCTGAGCCGATCTCAGCATCGAATTCCAAACACGGTTGATCCCATCAAATAAAAAAGGAAATGTCGGAAAATATTGGTTGAGGTTTCCATGCCCAAAGACAAGCCCAGCAGAACGGCACTCAAAGTAGCTTTCAGCATTGTAACGCTCGGCTCGAAACCCGGGATGGAAGCCATTCTTCCTTCCGGCATCGTGGATGCGACCCGGAAACTGCTCGTTGCCTCCGGCGCGGCCGGAGAAATAACTGTAAAGTGGGCTCAATCACAGACCTCGGTTGCCATTTACGAAGCCTTTGACTGGATGCTGCCGGGTCAGTTTGAAGCCTTTGCACACAGAAAGGCGTTCTGTGAACGCCAGGTTAGAGAAGGCATAGATGACGGAGCCACCCAGATCCTTGTCTTGGGCGCCGGCTATGACACATTGGGGTGGCGATTGGCGCCGGAGTTCTCTAAGGTGAAATTCTTTGAAATCGATCATCCGGCCACAGCACACCTCAAGGCCAGGGGAATAGAATCAATGGGACGGCGGAAAAATCTCCACTTGGTCGCGGGAGATCTCGGCAAACGAAAATTATCAGATGTTCTGAAAAACGACAAATCATGGGACTTGAGTGCACAAACCGTCATAATAGCCGAGGGCCTCGTGATGTACCTGTCCCCTGAAGCGGTCAGGGATTTGTTCTGTCAAAGTGCGGCACTTGTCGGTAGCGGCAGCCGAATTGCCTTTTCCTATATCCCTGCCGGTGCGGATGGTCGACCTGACGCCGGTCTATGGACCGGGTTGATGCTGTACCTTCAAAAGGTAGCCGGAGAGCCCTGGATATGGAGCATACGACCCGAAGAGCTTGGCGAGTTCCTGGAAGAAACAGGTTGGACGATTAGCCATGAGGAGGCCGGAGGGGCCCGCAAACACGGTGTGGAATTTTATGCAATGGCTACAAAATGAACTTTCACCGCGATCAGCAAGGCAGATCAAAGCTTTTCGAGAGATAAATTTAAAACAGAACATGGCCATGCATTTTGACGGAAGTTTCGTTTCGATCCTTTCACGCAACTAAACTCAGATAAGGCAGGATATGGAAGATAAAACTGTTGTCATTACAGGGGCTACCAGCGGATTAGGCAGAGCTACAGCACTCCAACTTGCCCAAAAAGGAGCTTCCGTGGTAATTATTGCTCGCAACAACACCAAAGCAAATGAAGTCATTACTGAGATAAAAAGGGAAGGAGGAAATGGACAAGTTGTAATCTCCGACCTTTCTTCAATGAAGGATACAAAAGAGGCTGCAGATAGCATTACCAAGGTCGTCGATCGTTTGGATGTTCTCATCAACAATGCTGGAGCTCACTTTCCGAAATACAGAGAAACACCTGAGGGATTCGAATCAACCCTGGCATTGAACTATTTATCTCCATTTCTGCTTACCCATCATCTAATAGAGCCGATGAAGCAGACTGCTTCCGATTATGGTGAAGCGCGAGTCATTAATATCACTTCAATAATGCATAAAAGCCCAATTAATTGGAATGATCTTAATTATAAAAACACGACTTACCATAGCAATACCGCCTATTATCAGTCAAAACACCTATTGACCTCATTCACTTATTATTTGTCCAGAAAGCTGAAAGAAAGGGACATCGCAGTTAATTGTATTCATCCCGGATTAGTGAAAACCGCTCTAATTCATTCGGATTATGCATTCCCGATGAATTTAATCGTTCCAATTGTTGACTTTTTTATCGGAGAATCCCCGGATCAAGCAGCGGAAACGCCAGTTTGGCTTGCCTTGTCGAATGAGGCTAAGGGTATGAACGGTGAATATATTCACCACAGAAAAATAAAGAAAAGCTGGGCTCCAACCAGGGATGAAAGAGCTCAGTTTAAACTTTACAATTTTACTCTTCGTTTGTTGGACAAATGGCTATGATCGACAATCGTTACATCAATATATATCCAACCTATTTGTACAGCCTCCAAGATTTTTACACCTGAGATATCAATTAGAAACATGGATATACAGATTCTATTTTAACCAGATTGTGTTTTCTAATGCTTTTAGGGTAAAATCCATTTTTCGTTAATTTACAATTTTTGCAATTTCGTCAAAATGGGCTATCTGTTTTTGTGGGTGCTAAAATGGCTGACTATATCAAGATAACGGTGTTAGAAAATACAATAGAAGCGCAACTAATAGAGTCTATTTTGAGTGAAAAAAATATTCCGCATAGGATTAGATCATTTCATGATACTGCATACGATGGATTGTTTCAGTTCCAAAAAGGATGGGGAGAATTGTATGCGCCGTTAAAATTAAAAGATGAAATTCTTGAGATTATCGAAATTTTAAGAACAGAATAATCGCCACCCCCATGCGATTACCAAAATATATCTGTATTGCAGAAATATGACTCCAACATAGTGCTGGTCTTCAGAGCTCAAAAAAAACTATGATTTAAAATGCAATAATGGGCAAACCGGTTGTGCCTTACCTGAGCAAATACACAATAGACTCAGTTTGTTGACCTGATTCGACTTAGGCACGAAATGTAAACTTACTGCAGAATGTGGATTGGTCAGGGGAAATATACAAGTTCCGGGAATTGTAAGTTTGTGAACCAAACCTAAAATACCCCAGTTCAATTTTTTAGTGAATTTGAAAGGGTAACAACGCTCTGAGAGTTGGATGGTTCGGATATTTGCAAAATTTTGGAACGTTAAAAATTTTGAATATGAACTTCAACTCAGATGAAGAAAGTGAAAAATGTGGTGATATAGTTTTTCATTTTGAGATAATTACCAATTCCATTTATGAAAGATGTATTAATACGTAGCCCCCCTCAAAATGAGACCTAAATTTTGAGAATCTCGGCTATTTATCACAGTACCCACCTGAAATTTATTAGGCCGATACATGAGCAGACATGAATCACGAAATAGATCTCCAAATCATCTCAGACGAGATTAAGACAGCGCAGGATCAGAGCAAGCAAATTATGCCTTTAACCTAACAGTTGGGTGAGTTTAGCAATAGCAAAGCCTATGCC
>JARFPZ010000434.1 GCA_029288035.1 Desulfosarcina sp. | reverse complement strand
ATGGCAGCGGCCGCAGCGTGACGTCATGCGCGCGCCCACCGCAACCCGTGACATTCCGGCGGGGTCATAGTGGGCCGAGTGGCATTCACCGCAGGTGGGGGCAGGGTACTTCTCTTTAGCGGCTTGCGTCTCTTTTACGGGAACCTTTTTCTTGCCGGCGGATTCCGTCTCTTCTTCGAGGGCCTTGGCATGTCTGCCTTTTAAATAGCGTTGGTATGATAACTTGTGACATTTTTGGCAGCGACCATAGTCAAATTGACGGGTGGCGGATTTTTTTAAAAAATCGGGGCGGTTCGGATCCGGATGGGTGTGTCCGTCCTCGATCATGGTGCCATGACACTCCTCACATTTGAAATTGGCATGGGCCCCTTTTTGGAAACGCTGCATATCTACAAACCAGGAGGATTGCACCGGAACCGGCGGGCTGACATCGGCATGGGTTCGATCGGTCAACCCCGACGACAGGAGGCCAAAGAAAACAGCAGCGCAAACGATCATCCAGCGGCTAGTTAAGGTGTCGTTCTCCAGTGTCATCTTCGATAAGGTCATGCGAGTCACCAATGGTCTGAAAGTAAAGGCCGAGAAATGCGGTTGTAAATCCAGGTAATAGGCTAAATAGATCTCGGGCCAGGGAAGCGGTATCAGCGGCCTCATCCAAACAGTGCTTTAATTCTCTTAGCAACCCGGTAGTTTTCTCAGCGTTGGCCGACAATGTGACGACGAGATCCGGTTCGGTTCGGAGGGTCCCATTTTTTTCCAAGGGTTTGATCCGGTGCCAGATGGCGTCCAGGAATACACGAATTTTTTGTGGGTCATAGTATTTGTTGCCGATCAGCCAGCGGACCGGCATCATCTCCATTCCCACCGCCACGATCCTGGAATTGCTCAACTCCCGTTTCAAGGTTTTGAGAAGACTTTGACTCGCGGTTGCAGAAAGGGTCGAAAACTCTTTTGGCGCCTGGCAGATATCTCGATTTAGTCGGCCGCCATCCCAAAAAATAGCGTCTGCGACCAACTGGTTGGCTTCCTGGAAATGGGGATGTTCAAAATGGGGCCCCAATAGGTACAAGTGACCTTTTCCCATTGATGCGCGGATGGCGGCGGCTTTACCCAGCAAGGTCTCACGCGCAATGGTTTCATCCACTAAATACTGGGTCCTGTTGGTAAATGCTTTGTAACGAGCGAGGATGCGATCCGTGTCCGACGGGATCATTCCCGGCCCGCCAAAAAGGGGGGCATCCAGGGGTCGGGTTCCCCAAAAAGGCGCCTGGCCGGTGGGTCCGATGGTGACGGCGTCACGCACCGGGTGGAAAATGTAATCGCAGCCATATGCCTGGGAAAATTTATGCGCCAATCCCCGGCAGGCCGGCAGCCATTTGCTGAGATTGGTGATCCGAACGGATGTAAAATTAAAAAGATTTAGGTGCGGTTTTGATGACCGCATGACCAAATAGGCCCCGGCGCACGAACCGATGTAAATTCCGCCGTTTTCGATAAAGGTTCTGAGGCGCCGGGCGCCTGCAGGTCCGAGGGCTTGGGCAATCGCAAACGTATCCCCGCCGGATACCGTCAAGACGTCAAGGAATTCCAGGTTTTGGTTTTGAATAGCGGCCGCACCCAGAAGGTACAGATCGTGAAATCCCATGCGGTCGAATAAATCCACGAACCATAACCAGGAATGCGACGATCCTGTTCCGGTGTATATCCCTATTTTAGGATAGCTTACCCGTTTCGATCGCGATGATTCGGAGGATGTAAAGGGGCGACCTTCCAGAAACGGATCGAAATAGATTCGTTCACCCCGCACCAGTCGAGCGTTGGCGGCGGCATATGCGTCATAAACAGTTGCGGAAGCCATAGTCTTCGGTTACTGCAACAGATAATGCACCGCTTTGTCCAGGGTCTCCTGGCCGATTTCCAGCTCGGTTCCGACGGCAGCAATCTCGACCAAGTCTTCTTCGGTAATTTCCGGACTCATCACGGCAAAAATCGGATGGATGCCGAATATATAGGCAACGGCCATGCGACGCTCCCACCAGGAGACCGGATCATCGCCGACATCTTCAAATTCGCTGAACAACGGTTGTTGAGGGCACCAGGGACTGAATATGCCGTTGCCGGGCAGCGTAATTTGGCCGCTCAGCTCGGGAAGGGCCCCTTGAATCGCTTCCCTGGTTTTCAAACCGGAGGTCTGGCTCAGCTCCGCCACGGCGGCGGCATCGATGCCGTAACGGGCACAATCCCGCAGTAACCTGCATGCATCCGCTGCCGATAAACCGGCCTTTTTAAACCCGATCAATCCGAAAATGTCGGTAATCAGAACCCCGGTTTCCTCCGCTTCGGATTCTTCCATTTGCTTGGGATCATGATCTATACAAGCAAATGTATTGGTGGGGTAAGGCGTGTTATAGCAAGAGCTGTGGCGGTGAACGAGGGGTTCCAGCCAGGCACTTATATCGGCCTCTCCCATGGCCGTGCAAAGGTCGCCCACCCCTTTGTGTCCCACAAAATTCCCTTCTTTGATCTCTTCCAAGACGTCCAGTGACATCTCGATGAATTCTTCGGCATCGGCGATTTCCAATAGGCCCATGCCGCGAAACGCGGCGCCCTTGAGGTTTTTCAACCCAAAAAGCTTGCCGAATCCCCAGCGATCACCACTGGACCAGTAATTACAGCAGACTTGGGCGAAATCGGAGCCGTTTTCGCCGGCACTGCCGATCACCAGGGTTTGAATCAGGACATCCCCCATGGCATTGCGCCAGGTATCCGTGGTTTCCCACACATCTTTACCCCAGACGGCGGCGGCATCGGAAATATCGGCCACCCCATCATGAATCCATAAAAAGACCGGATGCTCGGCCTTGCCCTTAATAACGATATAGTCAAACCCGGCATATTGGATTTCCAATCCTACTTTCAACGTGATGGGGCAGTGACAGATTTTACCGGTAACCGGACTTTTGGCGGTCATGACGGCAGCCGCTGATGCAGGAAAGAGCGTGCCGGTCAGCAATCCTGTGCCGATGACGATGGGATCACCGTCTGCATGTTCTTCATAAAGGTGCTTCGCAATGGCAGCGCCACCGATTTTTTCTTCAACCAGTTCGTCACTCAGCTCGTCTTCCGTTATTTCCGATGAACCCAGATCCACCACCAGAATTTTATCGGCTGATAAATTTTCCATTTCGTCTCCTTTTTGCGCTAATTACGCCTCGCTGATGGCGTCAAACGGACAGAATTTGATACACATGGGGCCGAGATCCATTTCTTCACACAGATCGCAGGCTTCCCGCAGCAACATCGGTTTGGCTGAAGCATCCGCTTTTTTGCCGGTATCGGATTCATCTGCGGTTTCCCCAATGCGTTTGATCTCCGTCCCCTCCGGCCGAGCGACCAGCAAGTCTTCATCTCGTTTGAGGATGACGCCGAAATAATCCTTTTTTTCCTTGGTCCGGTAGGCCACAATACAAGACGAAAGCAATGCAAACCCATCATCGCGATGATAACCACATGCCATCTCGCAGGCCATACATCCTGTGCATTTAAGTGCATCGATTTGAATTCCCATTTTTCCCCTCTTTGAATAAAAATATGAATTTAGCCACACATTTGAAGGTGGTACAAGAAGCGAAATGGCTATAAACAACCCGGAAATAAAAGTCAATATTAAAATATTAAAACATCTAATATTTATAAATTTCTTATTGACATCATTCCTTTGCTGTGGCAATTGCACATATCATCAACCAAGGTTGAGCGGTTCAGTTTAGGATCAAGAAAAAGGATCCTTCCATAATTTATTTGGGGTGCCATGTTTAACATTACCAAAGCTATAAATCGCAGAGTATCCCACAGCATTGTTGAACAGATCCGTGATGCCATTTTTTCGGGTGAGCTTATTCCGGGTGACCGGCTGCCTTCTGAGAAAGACCTCGCTGAGGAGTTCGGCGTGAGCAAAGCCTCCCTGCGGGAGGCATTCCGTGCTTTGGAAGCTTTGGGCTTGCTGGAGATTCGGCAAGGCATGGCCGGCGGTGCATTTGTCAGTAAGGTGGATCTGGAAACGGCGCGCAACAGCTTGTTCAACTACATTTTTTTTCAAAATCCGTCCATCCAGGAATTTACTCAGCTGAGGGCTTTAATCGAACCCCCGGTCGCCGAACTCGCTGCCGGTAGAATCAGCGATGCCGACATTGCCGATTTGGAAGAAAATTTGGCCAAAACCAAAAAAAAGCTTGACGCGGACGTCTTTTATTATGAACTCGATACCTATTTTCATCACCGCATTGCCGAAATTGCCGGTAACAGCCTCATCTGTTTTGTGATCGATTCCCTCAAGAACGCCTTGGTCATCATGAAACAGCAACTCGGTTTGGGGCGTGAGTTTTCCTTGAACGTCTTCAACAGTCACCAGCGAATTCTCAAGGCCCTGCGTGATCGTGACCCTGCCAGGGCAGGTCATGAAATGATGGAACATATCAAACAAGTGGAGCGAGAACTAATTGCGATCAGCAATGAGGATATCCAATTGAATCCTAATCCGGACGAGCCGGATAGAATAGCCACAAAGGCCCAAAGACACAAACAATAACTGTGATTAGCGCCTAAAGAGGAAGGAGGTATTATTGTGACTGAAATGCATGCAGAGTCAACAGATCAGCAAAGGATCATCAAAGAATTGCAGGCCATTGTGGGCGAAAAAAATGCGACGGCCGCCAAACATGTCCGCTATGCGTATTCTTATGACATGTCATTTGTACTTCCGAAATTACCGGATTACGTGGTCATGGCGGAAACCCCGGAGCACATTCAAGGAATTTTGCGGTTTGCCAACCAGGAAAAAATCCCGGTGGTGCCGTTTACGGCCGGTACCAATATCGGTGGTCTGTGCATTCCGGAAAGAGGCGGTATCCTGCTGGATCTCAAAAAGATGAACAAAATTATAAAGATTGATGCGGAATCCCACTATGCGGTGATCGAGCCCGGGGTGTCCCACGGGCAGTTGGCAGAGGCGCTCCATAAGCACAAACTGCGGTTCGGCTGGCCGGTGGGTCCCCCCTCCGCCTCAGTTTCTTCTTGTGCCATCTCCCACGGCATCGGCGGTTTGAATGCGCGTTACGGTCTAAACAGCCAGGAGATAACCAGCATGGAAGTGGTTCTGCCCACGGGAGAATTGGTCCGGGTGGGATCCTGCGCGATCCAGGAAGATTCCTGGCACAGTACCATGCCCATGCCCAAATTGGACGGGCTTTTTAAGGGCTGGCTGGGATCCAGCGGCGTGGTCACGAAACTGGGTATCGCCGTTCATCCTATCCCCCCGGTGCTCAAGGTGTTTACCGTGTCATGCGACAATGTCGAAGACATGTACTCATACATGTTGAATTTAAGTAATTATGAGATTTGCGATGACCTGACGGCCGTATCATGGTGGTTGGCCCAAATGCCGATTCCGTATCCCTATCGCGAAAAACCGGATGACCAACCTGAATGGTTCAGTTTCGCCAATACCAATTCATTTACCGAAAAAGAAAAGGAAGCCCGGGAGGAGATCTGGGAAACAGTTGTGGCCGAAGAACAGAAAAAAGGCACTTCCCTTAAGGTGACGGAGTATCCTGAAGAAGCGTTACGTGCCCGCACCCAACTGCCCAGCCAAATCGTCGGTTCCACCAAAAATTACTGCAAAATGGCCGGGGCCGGTATATCCTGGCCGGGAACCTTCACACCGGCCAATAAATGGGCACCGGTTTACAACGAATGGAAACGGATATTGATCGAGCACAAGCTGTCGCCTTCCGTCCGGATGAGCATGTACCGGGGGGTCCATTACGGCATGCTGCGGGCTATGATCCCCTTTAGCAAGCAAAACCCCGAAGAAAACGAAAACGCCCGCCGGGCCATTGTGGAATGCTTAAAAGTCGATTTGGACAACGGTGGTATTCCCTATAAACCGCCCGTCGATTTTGGGGTCGAAATCAACCGGCGGGCCCATCCGGGATATCTTGAGTTGTTAAAGCGTGTCAAACAGATGCTGGACCCCAACGACATCATGAATCCCGGAAAGCTATGCATTTAACAGACACCGGATCTCGTCATTTTGTTATTCAGCAATGGATTACAATGTCTGGACTCTGCTTTTAATGCCGAATGAAGCAGCTTTTTAAATTATATTTATCAATTTATCTATTAGCGACTGGAGGAACCTATGAACTGGAATATACCTTCCCTGAAAGAACTTGAAAAGCACTTCTGGCGGTGCACGGCCTGCGGTACGTGCAGATCCGCTTATGACTACGGTCCGCCGCCCAACGCCAGACCGATATGCCCCGCCGGAACGGAGTTTGGTTTCGAGGGATACTACTCTTCGAAAGGCAAGGCGGCTTATGCCCGGGGCGTCATGGACGGCACCCTTGATTTTGACGATCCCGAATTTTTAGAAGCCGTATACAAGTGCACGGTCTGCGCCGGCTGCCAAAACCAGTGCCAAGTGGATTTTAAACCCCATATTCCTGAGGTCATTGAAGCCTTGCGCCGGGAAGCGGTGGCGCGGGGAGCGGGACCAATGCCCCTGCAAAAAAATCTCGTACAATCCATGAAAAACTACAATAACCCTTATCAGGGCCCCCGGCGGGTGCGGACGGAGTGGACCCGCCCGTTTAAAAAAGCCAAAACGCCGATAAAAAATATCAATAAAAAATCGGCGCCGATTCTCTTTTATGTCGGCTGCACCGGCGCCTTTAATCAGGTCGCGCGAGCCGTTCCCACCGCCACTGCCCAAATATTCCAGAAACTTGGCCTTGATTTCGGTATTTTGGGGGAAAACGAAGTCTGTTGCGGATCCACCGCGATGCGCCTCGGGGATGCGGCTGAATTCAAACGGGTCGCCACCGCCAACCTGGAAACATTTCGAAATCTCCACGAAGAACGCGGTGTCAACACCATCGTGACATCCTGTGCCGGCTGTTATCGAGCCATTAAAAAAGACTATACCCTATCATCGGATTTCGACAAAATGATGGCGGGAATCAAGGTCGTTCATACGGTCGATTATCTTTATGACCTTCTACAAGAAGGTAAATTGCAATTCGAAAAGGAGCTGCCCTGGACCGTCACCTACCACGATCCGTGTCACACGGGGCGGCACCTCAACAAGTTTAAGGTCGATAAGGACGGTTCGGAATTATGGGAAGGGGCCTATGTCGACATTGATGAAAGCGAATGTCTCTACGATAAACCCCGGAAATTATTGCAAGCCATACCCGGTGTCGAATTGGTGGAAATGGATCGTATTCGCGCCAATTCCTATTGCTGCGGCGGAGGGGGCGGCGTCATGACCGGTTTCGGCGATTGGGCTGCCAAAAATGCCGGAATCAGGGTCGCCGAAGCGATGGAGACCCGCGCCGAAAAAATGGTGACCACCTGTCCCTTTTGTCACTATAACCTTAATGAAGGGGCTAAACGATCCGGCAGCAGTATGGCAACCCATGATTTAACGGAAATTATCAACATGGTGTTGCCGGAGAAAGGGTAAAAAGGTTCCGGGTTCCGCTTTCCCGGTTCAAAATCAGCGACCACCAGCAGAGCTGTGAGTATGAGGATGGCCCCTGAAGGGGTTGGTGTCACCTCTGCTGGTGGCCGCTGATCGATTCGCGTTTTTTTATGTTGTTTAAATAACTAAAAAAAAGGAGGTAGAAATGAAAAAAATCGGATTCATGTCATTTTTGGTCTTACTTGCGGCGATCTTGATGGTCGCACCAAATGCGATTGCTGAAAAACCGATTAACATCGGTGTGCTGGTGCCCCTCACCGGAATCGTGGCCCAGGGCGGTCTTGAGATGAAGTACGGCATTGAAATGGCCGCCGAAGAAAAAGGGACACTTCTGGGAAGACCCATCAAACTATTGGTTGAGGACACCCAGGTAAAACCGCCCGTTGCCGTGACCAAAGCCGAAAAACTGGTTTACAAAGATGATTGTAAAGCCTTAATCGGTGTTTTCTCAAGTGGTGTAGGGCTCGCACTTGCCAAAAATATCGACAAACTGAATGTTCCGTTTCTAAGCACCCATGTCATGACCACTAAATTTTATGGCCTGCACCCGCTGGTTTTCAGAAGCGGCCAGTTGGCCAACGACCAAACCGCCGTGGGGAATGTCAAAGGTATTCTGGCACGGCCGGATCTGAAGGATCGAACCTACTATGTCCTCGTGCACGATTATTCCTGGGGCCACGACGCCGGGGAGCGGTTTATTGCCTTGGCCAAAGAAAATGGCATCAAAATCCACAATGAAAAATATGACAAAGCGCCGATCAAAACCAAAGACTGGTCTTCATACATCAGCAAGATTAAAGCGTCCGGTGTCGACGGGGTCTATATGGCGTTTATCACCAACGTGATTCCGGTTTTTGCCAAACAGGCTGCTGATTTCGGTCTACAGGCCAACGGCGTCAAACTGGTCTCGGCCGCCGCGCCCGGTCCGCTGGAACTGGAAGCCGGCGGGGAAGCCTGTCATGGCATTTTCGGTGCTTCGGACTGGTCCTGGGATGTTAATACCCCCACTTCGGATGCATGGGAAATGGCCTTCTGGAAAAAGTATAACACCATTCCTTCGGATGCCGCTGCACATAGCTACGTCGGTGCCATGAACTTATTCAAGGCCATCGAGAAAGCCGGCAGCACAGATGCCCAAGCCATCGCGGCAGCACTCAAAGGCATCAGTTTTGACGGCCCCTATGGTACCGTACGTATTTCCGCAAAAGACAATTGCATGCGCAATGATGCCGTTCTGACCGAAACCATGGCCGCACCGGAGAATCCATTTGGTGCCAAGGTTTATATGAAAGTCCTGGAAACCTTTAAGGCGGAAGATCTCGGACCGCCGGAATAAACACATTTTGCCTTTACGAATTATTTTGGGCCTTTTGTGACAAAAAATTATATGGGGAAAATTTGTTATCATGTAACCATTGAAGATTGTCGATTGAAGATTGAATATTTAAGGAATTCTACCATTATAAAAAAACATCAACAATTCCCCAATGGCAAGTCGCAAGGTTTCATCTAAAGTAAAATAAACTTTAACGCAGCAAGCGGCGGGGATCTGGGCTGCAATAGAGAGTAAATTGACGGAGCGAAGCGACATCCACAAATATTCAATTTACAATCTTCAATCGTCAATATTCAATTCCGGCTTGTCCGGGTTGGGTAATACCAAAAATCGAGGCTGGGGCGCATCAAATAAAAATCTGGGTCCAGAGGGCCCGGCTTTGACTTAAGCCCAGAGGGCATGATTTAGACAAATACGATCGACAAAATTCGAAATCCGAATATCGAAATTCGAAACAAATTCAAATATCAAAGGCTCTAATGAAAAAAACAACCTCTACATCACAGCACTGGGTATGTCTTTTGTTTGGATCATTTTAATATTGGTCATTCGATATTGTTTCGGTTTTCGGATTTCGTGCTTCGGATTTAAAAACTCGTTATTAAATAAGGCAGAGTCAATGATCTCTGACCTGGCCCAGAGGACCAGGTCTTCGTTAATAGAATAAAGGCTGCCGGCCCCGGCACCTATAATTCCGTAGAGGATATAAATTTCGATCATGGGTGGAGCACTGAGCACATCTGTAGATATCGCGCTAAATAGTCTCGTTTTGGGCGGTGTTTTTCTGATTGTCGCCGTCGGTTTGAATATCATTTATGGATTGAGCCGCGTCATGAACTTAGCCCACGGTTCTTTATACGCCATCGGAGCCTATGCCGGCTATACATTGGTGGCCACCGGTTTAAATTATTTTGTGGCCATCCTCATCGCGCCCGTTGCTGTGGCTGCTGTGGGATTGTTGCTTGAAAGGTCCATCATTGCACCCATGCGCAAACGGTCCATGATTTACACCCTGATTATCACCTATGGATTAATGTTTTTGCTCGACGGTCTCATCAAGCACGTCTGGGGGAATGAACCACGCTTCATTGAACTGCCGGCCTTCATTCGGGATACGGTCCCCATCCTGGGAACCCATTACCCGGTTTTTCGATTGGTAACGTTGCTGATCACCGCCGCCACCATGACGGGATTAATGCTGTTTTTAAGTAAAACCAAAATCGGTATGATCCTGCGGGCGGCCAGCACGATTCCTGAAATGGTGTCCTGTCTGGGAATCAATATGAATTATGTCCATATCGGGGCGTTTGTTCTGGGGTGTGCACTGGCCGGAATTGCCGGTACTATTGCAGGGCCGTTAACCACTATCGATCCCTTGATGGGCCATGAAATGTTAATCAGTTCATTTGTGGTGATTGTGATCGGCGGTCTGGGAAGTTTGAGGGGCGCTGTCATCGCGGCCCTTCTGATCGGCTTCGTTCAGACGCTGGCGGAATTTTTCGTTACGGATCTGGCCATGGTGATCGTCTATATGCTGATGGCCGTCATCCTGGCTTTTATGCCCCGTGGCTTGCTAGGAGAAGGAAGATTCGAGTGATGACTGATCACACGACGATACCGGATGCGCCGAAGGGCACTTCAGCACTTAAAATAGCCGTCATCCTTTTGATCATTGTCGCGTTGGCGTTGTTTCCCTTCGTTATCACAAATCGATTTTACATCAGCCTGGTCAATGAAATGCTTATTTATGGATTATTGGCCATGAGTTTGGATGTGCTTCTCGGTTATACCGGGCTGTTGTCTTTTATGCACAATGCTTATCTGGGTATCAGTGCTTATGTGGTCGGTCTTGTCCTGATCCATATTTCGCCGACCTCCCTGTGGATGGCATGTCTGGCTGGGGTTTTGTTTGCCACACTGGTTGCGCTGCCGGTGGGATGGGTCCAAGTTCGTACCGGCGGTTTGGCATTTGCATTGCTCACCCTCGCTTTTGGCATGATGTTTCACACGATTGTCTGGAAATGGTACAGCCTCACCGGCGGCGACGACGGTCTCATGGGGATGCCCAATCCAAGCATTACGCTCTTTGGATGGGAGATCGGCAATTCCGGTGATCCCACGGTCATGTATCTTTTTACCCTGAGCATCGTCCTTGTCTGTTTCTTTCTTACCCGTCGCATCATCCATTCGCCCTTTGGCGCGGTTTTGGAAGCCATTCGAGAAAATGAAGAACGAGCAGCCTTTGTCGGCATCAATGTCCGCCGGTTTAAACTCTTCGGGTGGTTGTTGGCCTGCATGTTGGCCGGTGTTGCGGGTGCACTGTTCATTCTTTACAAAGGTTATATCGGGCCCACCACCATGAGTGCCTTTGCCGGCGCCGGGGTGCTGATGATGGTGTTGCTTGGCGGTATGGGCACATTATGGGGACCCTTGGTGGGTGCCGCTATCTTTATTTATATTCAGGATTACATCAGTACCATGACGGAACATTGGGAGATATATTTAGGAATTGTGGTTATCCTGCTGGTTTTGTTTATGCCAACAGGATTTGTTGGCCTGGGTGCCTATTTTAAACGGCTGCGAAAGGGATAATTACTGAGAAATGGAAGCATTTCTGTGTACGGAAGATTTGTGCCGTCACTTCGGTGGCGTGACGGCCACCGACTGTGTTTGCATCAATATAGAAGAAAATGGACTCAGATCCATCATTGGTCCCAACGGTGCCGGAAAAACCACCTTTATCAACATCGTCACCGGACGTATACCGGCCAGTTCCGGCAAAGTTATTTATCAGGGTAAAGAAATTACCAATAAGCCCACTCATGAGCTGGTCAAACTGGGCATTTGCCGGACCTTCCAGATTACAAGCGTTTTCCAGAATCTTAGTGTATTTGAAAATGTCAGGATTGCCAAACAGGCTCGCAGAGGCGGTTCGCTGAAGGTATTTTCTCTAAAAAGAAGCCTGAGAGAAGTTACTGAAGAGACCTGGGCCATTTTGGAACGTCTGGGACTACAGGATCTGGCTGCTGAGCCCGCTAAAAATCTGGCCTACGGCGATCAACGGGTATTGGAGGTGGCGATTGCCATGGCGGGCAATCCGAGTATTTTATTTTTGGATGAACCTACCGCCGGCATGTCCCCGGCTGAAACCCGCCATATTTCTGAATTGATTAGAGGGTTGGCCGAGGAGATTTCCATCGTGCTGGTTGAACACGATATGGATCTTGTGATGAGCATTTCCGACAGCATCACCGTGCTGCACTACGGCAGCATCATTGCCGAGGGGCAGCCGCAAGATATCAGTACCGACCGGCTGGTCAGGGAGGCATATCTTGGAAAAGAAGAATAAAATCCTCAATATTGAGAAGATCCATACCTATTACGGTGAAAGCCATATCATTCAGGGCCTGTCCCTGCATGTGGACGAAAGCGAGGCCGTTTCGATTTTAGGGCGCAACGGCGTGGGCAAGACCACTACGCTGCGATCGGTTATGGGGCTAACACCACCGCGATCCGGCAGTATCGCTATTGACGGTAGGGACACGACAAAACTACCGGCGCACCAGGTTTCCAAATTAGGTGTCGCCTATGTACCGGCCGAACGACATATTTTTCCGGGCCTGAATGTGGAAGAAAATCTAAAGCTGGCCGCTCGTCCCGGAAAGAGTGACCAATCCTGGACACTGGAAAAGGTTTACGATCAGTTTCCGATATTATCGGAGCGGATCAAGCAGGATGGCGCTACGCTTAGCGGAGGCGAACAGCAGATGCTTGCCATCGGCCGGGCGCTGATAAGCAATCCGAAAATCATTATTTTAGACGAGCCGTCACAAGGATTGTCGCCGTTGCTGGTTGCGGCCGTCACGGAGTGTATTCAAAATTTTTGTGTCAACTCCGGCATTACTTTGCTGGTGGTGGAACAAAACTACCGGATGGCCCTAAAGGTGGCCGGTCGTCACTATCTGATGGGCACCAAAGGCCAAATTGTTGGAATGGCAACTACTGCAGAATTGGAAGAAGATCCGAAGATCATTCGGGATCATCTATCTGTCTAAGGGAGGAGAACGAGATGAATTTAAAAGCAAGATTCATGAGATGTCTGGAGGGTAAAGAAGTGGATTACGCGCCCGTCGGGTGTACCACTACTTATGGTGTTGTGGATATCATGAAAAAAGTAGGGGCCGAAAGACCGCTAGCCGATACGGACCCCCAAGCCATGGCGACCCTGGCGCTGGGTTACGTTGAGGCCGGCTTCGAATGGTGCAAGGCCATGGGATGGGATATCACGGCGGTAAGTGAGGTGATGGGGTGTACCCTGGGCGAACCGAAGATCGATTTGCAAAAATACATCAAGGAACATCCGTTGGCAGAGAATTTAGACGGCTTGACCTACCCGGATAACCTGTTCGAACAAACCCGTTTTCCGGCCTACAAAGAGCAGTTCAGAATTTTAAAGGACAAACTCGGCGATGATGTGGCGGTTTTCGGTGAGACCGAGGGGGCCTGGACGGCCGCCTGCAATTTGGTGGGTACGGAACAATTCATGAAATGGACGTTCAAAGAACCGGATAAAGTTCAACAGGTACTGGATGTTACCCAGGAAGTGGTTACCGATGTTGCTAACTGGGCCTTTGATCAAGGGGCCGACTACTACGTTCTAGCGGAGCCCTCATCCGGCCCGGCACTCATGAGTCCCAGAATATGGAAGAAATATGTGCAACCGATGTTGACCGCTATGGTTGCCAAAATCAAGGGCCCGGTTGTCTTGCACATCTGCGCAAATACGGACATGATCATTCCTTTTATGTGCGAAACAGGGGTTGCCGGCATCAGCATCGAGGAAAAAGCGGATATGAAGCAGGCCGTGCAGACCGCACATGAGAAGGACGTGCGGGTTTTCGGCAATGTTGCTACGGCCACGACCCTGTTTATGGGCACGCCGGAAGATTGCTACAAAGAAGCCGTCGCGTCGTTGGAAAATGGGACCGATTTTTTAACCCCGGGCTGCGGGATTGCACCGGGGTCCCCGCTGGTAAATGTGCAGCAGATTAGAAAAGCGCGGGATGATTATTTTAAGTTAGGCTAATCCTGATACGGGCGAACAGTAATATTTTTTTCCTGAAGGGCACTGAGTGTTGAATAGATTCGATATCTAATTTCTTTTTTGAGACAGGATTAACAGGATTAATGGGATTTTTTTCGCCTGCGGCGACATGCCCTTGGGCCGAAGGCCCTTCAATCTAAACAATCCTGTAAATCCTGTCTGATATTCTTATTTTTTATAGAATCCATTCCTCAAGTTTTACGTTACTGTATTTAAGGATCTGCGTATTTAGTTAATGTTAAATCCAAAACAACAAAAGGTTGTTTTTTTCGGTTGCCCCCTGGATTGCGACGAAAAACATGACGCCATTGAAGAAAAACAAGCGGGCGGCGCTCTTTCCGGCACAACCGATGACCCCCTCGATAATGTAATGGACCTCATCCGCCAGGAAGTTCCCGCGGCGCTCTGGGAAATGAAAGGATCGTTACCGGTACCAGACTGGCTGCGACCCTCACCGCAAGGCCAGGCTCGACAAAGACTGGTTGTCGACGAGTTTATTCGATTCATCGATCAAGACGGCTGCCGCCAAGCCGCTTGCGAAGTGGATGATTTTGTAACCCGACAGGTACTGCCGGATTTTCCCTGTATGGTAGCGGTTGATCATTCGCTTACCGGGGGGGCCTATCGGGCATTAGCACGTGATCTTGGGGAGGAGAATCTAACCCTCATCATTGTGGACAGTCACACGGATGCCGTTCCGATGCCGCTATTGGGGGAAGCGATTCAGTACGATATCGATAACAACCCGGACTCTGTATATGATCGCAATGATCCCTTTCTGTATGATCGGACGGATAGTTACAATGCCAGCTCGTTTATTCATCACCTGCTGGAAGAACACATACTAGAGCCGGCAAACCTATTTCTCATCGGGGTCAGCGATTATCCGGCAAAGCGCTCTATGCGCCTCAAAGATCCACGAATCGCTC
>JARFPZ010000411.1 GCA_029288035.1 Desulfosarcina sp. | reverse complement strand
GGATAAGTTCGCTTAGTCGTAGCCTTATTTAATATTCTACCTGGCAATGTCATTTCCAGAGTTTTACCACCGTTTGCTTTAGCGAATGATTCTGCAGCGGCACGTGCTTCACTACTTCCAGACCAAAAAATTCTAGTCTTTGGGGAAAATTTCTCAAATATCTTTTGGTATAAGTTTTTTCCTAATTTGTTTGCCTTCTTCGCGAAATTAATAGCATCCGGCAAATACTTGGAGCCCCACTTAACGAATTTAACCCCATACTGTGCCCCACGGCCGAAATAGCCAGCTATGGGTATTGCAGCAATACCCGCCAACGCTGCATCGCTATACTCGGCTTGAAGCAGGTAAAGACCGGCATCAATAAGGTCGGGAACAATTCCAAGAAGAGGCACTAAACCAATGACCGCCAGGCCGCCATGCACCCATCCTGATACTTTATTATAAAGACACAATCCCAGCGGATCTATCAGACTATTGGGATTATTAAACACATAGGCATACAGATTCAGGCCTTCGCCGTAGGGATCCGTTCTGAGATATCTACCGGTGGTGGGGTCGTAGTGCCGGTTAAGGTTATAGTGCAGTCCGGTTTCGGCATCGTGGTATTGGCCTGCAAAACGCAGGTTATTGGTAATTTCTGACGTCTCGATCTGAACATTACCAAACGAATCATACAGCGCCGACCAGACGACCCGGCCGCTGGTTTCGATAATCTTCTGCGGCGTACCCAGGTGGTCGTTCTGGTACCAGTAATACTGGCCCTGCCGTTTGTAAAAGAGCGGATCGGTGCTCCATTGCGAATTCGGCGCGTATCCGTAGCCGCGGATTTCTGCACCGCTTTCATCATACTCACCGATTAAACCTTCATCCGAGTATACAAAATATGTCCGTATTCCGTCAACTTCTTTCCACAGCCGGCGGCCAAAGGGATCATAGTAATATTCGGCAATTACGTCACCAACGTTGCCTTTTACCCGTATCAAACGATCTTCCACATCGTAGACGTAATTAGTTTCCTGGACTCCCTGGGTTTTGCGGGTGGTATTGCCGTTATCATCATATGAATACGAAACGTTGTCATAACCCAACAGCTCGTTGTTGGCATTGTAGCGCCAGTCTCCCGCTACGCCGGCGGCAGTCAAACGGTTACCCAAGGCATCATAGCTATAGGCTTCATTAGCGCCTAACGGATTGACGGCCTCGGACAATCGCCGCAGCTCGTCATATTGGTAAGTGTAGTTGCCGTGCTCGGTGTCTTTCGTCGTGATGTCGCCTGTCGCCGAATAGGTATAATCGCGGGTCATGAGCGGGTTTTGACCCGGATCCTCGGTTGCGATCGACTCAATCTGCATTAAGGGATCGTAGCTGTAGTCGGTGGCGCTGCCACCGGGCAGCGTCATGCGGGTGGGGCTGTTCCACTGATAGGTATTGTAAGTAATTTGTCCCTGGCCGGGAATGTCAATGCGGCTGATGCGGTTGTTTTCATCATAGATGTAGTCGATGGCTGCACCATCCGGGCCGCTAAAGGTCTTTTTCAGACCATTGGCATAGTAGGCGTAGGAGATACTGCTGGTAAACGGTCCGTAGTCGACTACCTCACCGATCTTGCGCTGGAGATCATCGTAAGTATATTCAGCGGATGTGGTACCGTCGTCGTAGGTTTTAATATTGCCCAGATTATCGTAGGTAAAATCGACGATTTTGACCGGGTTGGCATGATCGCCGACGGCGTAGTACCTGCACCGTGTCAGACGGTTCAGAGGATTGTAATCGTAGGCAATCTTTTGCCCTTTGGTGTCATAGACCGCTGTGCGGTTGCCGGAGGCATCATATTCGTAGGCGGTTTCCTGCAGCATCGGCCGGATGGTTTTGATCAGACGGTTGTTGCGGTCATACTCATAGTAGATGATCCCGTTATTGGGGTTTTCGATGGCGATCAGATTTCCCCTGTCATCATAACTGCGCTTGGTGACACCGTTTAGGGGATCGGAGGTTTTTACCAGACGATTGAGGGCATCGTATTCGTACTGGGTGGTGCTTTCCTGCTCATTCGAGGCTGCGATGATATTACCGGCCGGATCGTAAACATAGCTGCGGGTGCGGCTGGTGGTTTCATCCAATATATCGACTTCCTGGACGACGCGCTCAAGGTCGTCGTAGTCGTATTTTCGGCTGAAGGTCGGATAGTCGATGCGCACCGGCTTGTAAGAGGAGACCGATGTCGCCGTCGTTTCATCATAATGGTAGACGATTTCGTTGCCCGCACCGTCGATGGCTTCAATAGTACGGCCTTCGTTATCATGTGTTACTTCAGAAAGCTTGCCTTCCTGATCAATCACCTTTAGCGGCAGATGGTCGGTGTTGTACTCGGTCGTGATAACCTTTTGGTAAGGATCGATGGCTTTAATCAGATTGTTATGGTCATCGTATTCAAACTCAAAGCGTTTAAGTAGTGCATTGATGACGGCTGTCCGGTTGTTAGCCCCGTCATACTCATAAGCGGTGATGTGATCGAGGGGATCGCTCTGGGATGTCAACCGTCCCAGATCATCATACTCAAAGGTCCACTCATACCCGCGAGGATCGTGCAGCTTCAGCAGGTTGCCGGAATTATCATATCCCAAAAATAAAGTCTTGTTGCCTTCAGGGTCGGTGATGGCGTCCACATTGTCGTTTTCGTCGTAGGCGAACGTCGTGGTGGCGGCTTCTGTGTCGTCATCGGCCTCAACGGTCGCGGTCAGCAGCCGGCTGGTTTCATCATAGGTGTAGGTTGTCACTCTTTCGACAGGGGTTCCGACCGCCTCGGTCTTAGTGATGAGATTACCCTGCTCGTCATACTCATATTCACTGACATTTCCTCGCTGGTCGACGGAGCGGGTGGGTTTGTTGAATTTATGCTCGTATTCAAAGGATGCCGAGGTGCCGTCAGGATAAATGACACGGGTGAGATTATCCCACTCATCAAATTCCTTGCGGGTTACCTTGCCTTTCTCACCGGTGATGATGAGATTGCGACCATCTTTTTCGATCTTTTGCAAGATGCGGCCATTGATGGCAACTTTTCTGGTTTCACCGTCTTTGTCGTACCAGACTTCCTTTATTCTGCCGGATGTGGACGTTATCCTGGCATATAGTTCACTTTTGGCTTCATCGTAATCATACTCAAAGCCATGGCCGTTACCATCCTGATCCAATACGGAATCAACGTTGCCATAGCTGTCATATGTAATGATCGTCGGGCGCCCTGCGGCATCAAGGGTCATGCTCAACCGTCCCTTGCTGTCGTACTGGTAAGACGTATCGTTGCCCAGCACATCTCTTACGGCCGTCAAACGGCCGTTGGTGTAACTGTACTCTACCCTGCGGTCATCAACATCATGTACGGCCTGCAGTCGATCATCGTCGTCATACTCATACCAGAGTACCTGTTGGTCATTGCGATCCGCCACACCGATGGGCTCGCCGTTTTCTCCCTCCTCGTATAACAGCCGACCTAAAACACCGGTGCGGTTACCGAAAGACGTCAAACGACCGGTTGCGTCATATTCTTTCCAGGAGCCACGTTTATCTTCCCATCGATAGGCATCATCACGTCGGCTTATTTTATAAACATCATGGACAAACAGGTTCGCGTCGATTGCAGAAGCCTCGTAAACGACGCCACCCTTATCTATGGATTCAATGCCCCCTCCCAGTGAGCTCAAATTAAATTTGAGATTGCTGCGGGTATACCCCCATGACCACTGGTCGTTGTAAAACCAGCGCTGGACAGACACCATCCCACCGGGTACTTTGACGGCCAAATCGACGGCATCGTCATTGTATTGCCGTGTGACCGTGTTCACCGAGCAGCCGACGTTTTGTTTCCAATTTTTATAGGTTTCCTTTAAAGCGCCCCATTTTTCAAAAAACCATTCTTTGAGCGTCGGCTTCGGAAAGCACGTCACGCCCTGAATGGTCTTGGGCTTGGGGGCCGGTTTGGAGATGGTGCCGCTACCGGTGCCGCCACCGACGCTCCAGGTGCCGCCGCCGGTGCCGGCGCTAATGATGATACTGCCGCCAGTGGTGCATTCGCCATAGGTTCGGGTCCAACAATGATTGATGGCGGCCTTGGTCGACTGCCCGTTGGCACAGACATAGCCATAGTCCACCACCGCGCAGGTTCGGTAGTTATGGCAGCCACCGCCGGTGGCCAGACCGTCATCCTGCTGATCGAGAGATTTGATACAGGTGACCCGGTAAGGGACGATTATTTGTTCCTTGGCGGAAAGGCTGTCCGGCAGACCGCCCATCAGCTCGTAGATGAAATACGGATCGTCGGGCGGCAAACTCACTTCCAGGTCGTCGGCGCGAATCAACCCGTAATTGGTCAGGGTGAATTCACCGTTAAACACATCGCCGGCTTTCATGGTCGGCAGGCTGATCGAAGCGGGCTGGACGGCTACCACCGCCGCCGGTACATCGGTTTCATAGGTGGCGGTCAATACAATTTCATACTTGTCTTCAATGGTGATTTCATTGACTTCCCACTCCACCGTCACCAGGTTGTAGTCGAGGAAAACATCTTCATTCAGGGAGACCCCCGGTTTGATCCAGATACGGCCGATATAATCCTGATGATTCTTTGCGGTAATGCGGCACTTGTACCGACCGGAAGGGATATCTTCAAACCAGGCTTCACCGAAGCTGTCCGTGTAGCCGGTGTATTCTTCGATCAGGACCGCCTCATTTTGGAGTTTTATCCTGGCATCGCCAAGTCCCTGGATGAGATCGCCGTTTTGGTTGAGGGTGCCGGTATATATGTCGGAAACCTTAAACAAGACATTGCCCCGGCCTTGCTGGGTTACGGCCAGATGCAAATTGATGGTGGTGGCCGCATAGTTGGAAGCGTTGACCCGCAGACCAAAGGCATAATTACCTTCGGCCACGGCGGAGGTGGGAGAAAACGCAATGCCGAGATTACGTCGATCGCCCACCTCAATGACGCCCTGGTCCGCAGATGAGGTCAGATAGACCCAGCCCGGGGCCGGGCTGCCGTCTTGGTTGTGCAGTGACAACCTGACGTCATTGAGTGGCGCCAAACCCTTATTTTCCAGCACCACGGTTTCGGTGACCGCTTTTTCACGAGACGTGCCGGTTTCCACGTGATTCGGTGAAAAGTGCAGCACCGGGCTGGCCTCGGAAAATTGCGTGTTGACCGTTACCGTACCCCAGGCGTCTGGATGGGATTCATCGCTTTTCACCTTGAGCACCAGCTTTGAGGAGGTCTCCGCCGTATTATCGGCCCACAGCGTAAATGGCAGCCAGGCCGTTTTGTTGCCGTCCAAATAGGCATTGGCGGCGCCGGTGGTCAGGTGCACACCCGGGGGATATTCTTCGGTGGGTTGATCTTCCCGATTGTATTCCAGACGCAGCTTGTTAACGGCAGTCCCCTCACCGGTGTCCACCCGGATGCTGACGGTTTTGCTGTAGTTTTTAGGTACGTTCAAATTGATGGCCGTCGGCGTGACGCTCACCCGATTGATCACAAATTGACCATGGACCGGTTTGTCGGTGCGGTCCGGGTGCACCGCTCGTACCTCGTAGACTCCGGATTCACCTGACAGCGGCTTGAAATGGTGATTAAAAATACCATCCTCACCGGTGTAGACACTGGCGGCACGTTCAAAGCCGTTTATGGTGATCACGAGGTTCAGCGGTACATTTGCCATTAGATCACCGCTGACCCTTTCCACGGCTTGCCCGGTGATCATGATGTCCTGATCGCCGGTGGAGATTTGAGGAACCATATTTGCCACCTCACCGTAGTAGGCTGTATCCACCATGGCAATTTGATGGGTGGAGGAAAGCCCTTTCATGGTGACCTGGGTGGTCTGATCCTGGTGATAATAAACATTGGCGATATCCAGGCGGAGGGTGACGTCATCGGGCGCATTGGCCGGGACCGGGAGGGTGATAAAGTCCGAGGTAAAGGTTTGGCCGACACCAATGCGGGCCACGGTGTTGCGGTTTGATAGGGTGACAATCTTATCGCCGACGGTCTGGGTAAATGCTTTTGAAGTGAGCACATTATCGTCTTCATCGACCAGATAGAATATGATCTGGTCGGATGGGGACGTGCCCGAATTCCGGGCGGTAATGATCTCGATGTCGGCTTCACCGGTGTTTTCCAGGGTAAATCGAACCCGGCCCGATGCCGCCCGGGTGAATTCCTCGTTTAAGATCTGCAGCACCAACATACCGTCGTCAACTTCGATGTAATTGCTGCGGACTATCTGAACGATTTCATTGGATTGCGGGGTGACTTCGATAGTTGTAGTCAATGCGGCCATGCCTTCCAAATCATCATAGCCGCCCACGACCACGGGGATTGTACGGGATGTGCCCGGATCGAGACTGAATATATCCGAGGTATGATCATGGGAACCCACCGTGACCTTCAGCCGGATGCTCGCCACCCGGTCCGATCCCTCGTTTGAGACGACATAATCCAGGCGATTCATAATGCCGCGTCTGATCCGGACACCCTCAACAAGTGCTGCTGAAAGTTTCGGCAAGCGGATGCTACGTCCCAGACTGACTACCCCGTTGTTATCTTGGGCAGTTACCGTGTAACGTCGTTCATCCCGGCCGTAACCAGTATCGATAAACGAATGCCCGGTCAACAGGGTTGGGTTTAGCTTGACAGGCTCATCTTCCGTCCCCAGGTAAATGTCATAGCCGGCAATATCGCCCCCCGGATGCGTCCAGGTCACCTGGGGCGGCTCGTTGTCCGCTTGCAGGACGGTGATACCGGATATTGGTAAGAGTTGGAAGTTCAGGTAAAATGAGTTTGACGGCGGCGACTCGTTGCCCACGGCATCCACCGCAGTCACCACATAACAATGGGCCGATGGTGACGGCATGGGGTCCACCACCAGGGTTTGGGCGATACCGATGGCCAGGGGATCGAGGCCTGCCACCGAAATAATTTCAGATGCTGCTGCGCGGTAGAGCGAATATGTCATTGCTTCGGTAAACGGCGGTGGCGACCACTCGGCCTTGATGCCGTTGGCCACAAGTTCCAAAGCCAAGTTATGAGGTGCGTCGGGCGCCATTGAATCAGACGTTACGGTCACCTCGGCACTCTGACCGCTGACAGCTTCCTGGTCGTTTTGCCGGCGAATGCTGGCCACGGTATAGGTATAAGGGCCGTCAACTGCGGTTGGGTCCGTATATGCTACAACCAGGTCAAGACGCTGATATTCGATTAACTCACTTTCCCCCGGTGCCTTGCGGTATAATTGATACCCCACGGCCTCATCCACGGCATTCCAGGTCAGCCGGATCCGCCCCTCTGGCAGCGCCACAGCGGTGAGTCCTTGGGGTGGCTCGAGGGGCGGCAGGTCGCTCTGGTAGACCTGGAAAATATTATCGGTTAGAATCCTGTCATTGAGATTATCCAGATCATCGGATCCCTGGTAGATGAAATAAAATGTTTCCGATTCGTTCAGGCCGGCATCCGCCGGCAGGGTGAATTGGACCTGCCAGGTCTGAGCATCGCCGGCCTGGGGACTCATTTCGCTCAATTGATCGATGTCGCTGGTCTGACGCCCTTCCCCTGAGAGCAGGTAAGCTAGCTGCGGTCGGGTACCGTTCTTTACCTGTTCATTGAGACCGACTATTGCCGTGACCGTTGCCGGCACCTGCTCATCATTTTTAATGGGAGATGAGGGGTCAATCACCAGACGACGGATCGCCGGCCCGGCGGTATCGATTTGGATGGAAGCACCGGCATCAATTTCAGTGCCGCGGTTGCCGACACTATCCCGACCGGAAAAAATAGCATGGGCCGTTCCGCCGGGTGTGGTGGCGGATATTACAAAGAATCCGGTATAGGTCAGATCCGTGTCCTTGGTCAGCGCCACCGCAAGCGGCATCCCACCCTGGGGAACAATACTTAAATAAGGGGTGGTCTGCAGCGGCTCATTGACCGTGAGTATTAGGTTTACGGTTGCCGCCGCCATCCTTTCGCCGGCCGGGTCATAGGGCCCCCGGGAACTATAATCGATGGACACCGCTCGCGGTGCGGTGCTATCGGACACTGCCGGCGCCTCATTGGAGAGCTGACTTTCATTGTCGGCAATATCGATGGTGGTGGCGTGGTAATACCAGATACCGTCAGCTGGGGGGAGGTCTTCAAATACAGGCATCGTTATTAGACTGGCATTAATTTTGGCGGCTGCCTGGGTGTCACTGAAAGGGCTGTGGCTGCGATACAGGTTATAGCCAGAAACCGATGTATCCGACGGCGGCTGCCAGGTTAAGCGCACAATCCCGCCTTGTTTGGCCTGGGCCATCAAGTTTGTGGGACTTGCCGGCAGGCTGGTGTCCAGGGAGACCAGCACCTGGCTGCTTAACGGTCCGATGCCGGCCGGGTTGCGGGCGGCGGCCTGGAAGCGGTTTTCACCTTCAGCCAGAGTTACAGAAGCGCTGAAATTGCCGAGAGCGTCCACCGCTGCCCAATTACCGACTTCCGTCGAATTATTATAAACCATGACGTCGGTATATTTCTCTCCAAGGCCGGAAACCATCATCGTCGGTTGATTGGTGAGAATGCCACTCACCGGCTGGTTGATAACAGGGGCTGCGGGCGGTTCCAGGGCGACCACCAGAGCAACGTCAAGGGTCGAGCTGTTGCCCAGGGTGTCATAGGCAGTGACGGTCAGGGTGTAATTACCGTTGTCGATGGGTACGACATTCCAGTAGCAGGAATATACGGGATTGTAATCGGTGCGGATCGGATCTGAATCGATGGCAAACTCCAACCGGCTGATTCCGGCCGGGTCGGTGGCAACCGCGGTGAAGGTCGCCGGTTTGTTCAGGATGTGGCCGCTGACCAGAATGGATCCGTCAATTTTTACGTCGCTGATTTCAGGGCCTGAAGTATCCTGCGACGGTGTGGCGGAGACGGTGGACACGGCTTTATCTTCGCCGCCTGAGACGTTTACGGTGGTCACCGCAAAATAGTAAGTTTGGCCGTTGGTCAAACCGGCGACTTTGGCGGTTGTGTTTGTCGTGGTAAGAAGCGGGCTCAGCCCCTCGATTGTTGAAAAACCGCTTTCGCTTTTATAAACAGCATAGTGCCTCACATATTGCAATGGCGTCGCCCCATTCCAGGAGAGATCCACATACCCGCTTTGGGGATCTGCTGCTGTGTTGCCTGGATTCGGCAGCAAGGTTACCCCCGTGATTGCTGCAGCGTTGCTCTCGTTGGTGTCGTTATCAATGGCAAAGACCTTGAACAGGTAGCCGGCGGCTGCAGTCAGACCGGTCTTTTCATAGGAATTTTGGGTGGCCGGAATAATCTGGCCGGTATTGTCATCGCCAAAAGCGATCCGGTAGCCGGCCAAGTCGCCGGCAGTGTCGGCCGAATGATTCCAGGTAAATACCAGACGATCGGCGAATGATTGGACTTGAAGGTTTGCGATATCTTCCGGCGGTACCACGTCCAGAGGTGCACCGGAGACAGGATTGACCGTGGATTGGGCATTGCCCATGGCGTCCACAGCGATGACGGCAAACCAATAGGTGGTGCTGCGGGCGAGGTTTTGTGCGGTGGCGGAAAAGTGTCCGGCAGCCGTCGTGCTGTGTGGGGTGAGCCCGGAAACATTGTTGAAGGCGGCGGTTTCAGCATAGATCCGATAAAAAGCAATATCGCCATGGCCGGTCTCGTCATAACCGTTCCAGTCCAGATAGACCGTGGTACCGTCACCCTGCCCATTTACCCCAAGGGTATTCACGGGCGGTGGCGGAATATCGTCGAATAGTATGCCGACGCTAATCCCCTCACCCTGGTTACCGGCCCGGTCTCTAGAGATAAATGTAAATTGATTCTGGCCGCTGACCAGGTTCAATGTATGTTGCCAGTCGGTTGAGGCTGTGTGACCCACCGCCTGCTGTCCATTTGCCAGAATGGCGGCATAGGCTTCCTTGGTGCCGGTTACCTCCTGGGTGGGGTTGTGGGTCGGTGATGTGACCGGGTGGATTTGGGGAGCCGGCGGCGGGATCGTGTCCACGGTAAAATGATATTGGGCAGCCGCACCCTGATTGCCCAGACTATCGACTAGTTTAAGAGCGATCGTATAAGAGGATTCCTCCAATATAGTCGCCGGGCTAAAGATCAGTTGATGTCCGTCGGAATCGGACCAGGTCCCGGCAACTTCCACCTGATTGCCGTTTCTAATCGAAAGACTGCTGTTTTCGATGTTCACGCCGCTGCCGGTTTCTTGATAATCGATCATGATCGTGACCGGTGAGATATTGATAAAGCTGTTGTTTGCCGGCGCGACGTCGGTGATAATCGGAGCGATGGAATCAACCTGAACGTCCACCCATACGGACGGGCTGCGGTTGCCGGCCGCATCTTCTGCCCAGATTTCTAGCGAATTATTTCCCTGGGTCAACGTCATATCCACCGACCAGTCGTTACTGCCTGAATCTACTGTTAGCTGGTTATTGATCCATACATCGGTATTGTCTTCGCAGGTGCCGGTCAAGGTCACAGTGGCGCTGCTGGAGCTGTTTTGGGCCGGGCGCGCCTGGATTACGCCGCTGGTGACCGTGCCGCCGGTAATAACTGGTTCAGCCGGGTCCTGTTTGTCTACCGTAAAAGAAAAGTTGTAACTTTGGGTATTGCCGGTCAAATCGATTGCAGTTAGGGAAACCTCGTAGGTACCGTCATTTAGCGGCAAGCTATCCGGCGTGATGGTAAAAATATCATTATTTTCAGACACGCTAAAACCGACCGACTGGTTGTTGCTGTCGATTACGGAAACGCCGGCGATAACGGCGGCATCATCAACAGTGCCGAATTGATCAAACAAGGTAAACTCAATGCGGGAGAGATCATTTAACGATGCGTTGTGATCCGGGACGGTGCTGACAAGCTCCGGCGCAGTTGGATCGATGATATTAGGTAAACCGGCCGACAGGGTATTGTTCTCCTCAAAGGACTCGACGACCGTTCCGGTGCTGTCGGCCATTACTTCGATGCCAAAATCGCCGGTGCGAGCCGTCCAGGATTGAACGACCTGGGTTATGCTGCCTGCAGCGATGACCGAGTCAAGCGTTTTGCTGCCGATGCTAGTACCATCAATATTAAAATCCACTTGGAAGGCATCGACAACGGGTCCTCTGCCGATATTTTCAACCGTGGCTGTAAAGGTGATGGTCTGTCCGGCTTGCAGATCGGAGGTCGGATTCCAGACAACATCGGAAAAAATCAGATCCGGCAGATCACCCATCGTTGTAAAATTCCAAACCGGCCCGGCGGTTTCGGCACCGGCATCGTCTTTGGCTACTATTTTCCAGTAATAGGTGGTGCCATCCGCAAGATCGGTTTTATCAATAGTTGTTGTTTCGACAGCTTCAGCGATGAGTTCGAGGGCGTCCACATCCGTTCCGAAATATACATCATAGACTACTGTATCCCACGGATTGGGATCGCCGCCTACCCACGTCAGTGTAACAGCTATGGGCTGCTCCTCTTCCAGCACCGGCACCCGCACGGCTTCGCTGTCCGGGATCGGATATCTGGGCTCAAATGGAAGGTTATTGGTGGGCGGCGTATTGATGCAGTCGCTTTCGGCTGTCAACCAATGTGCGTAGTCCACGTTTCCGTAAACTTCATCACCGTTAAACCCCGGACCGTCGGCATCCCCCCACCAATTGTTTTTGGCATTCACGCTGGTGGTACCGGTGTTGTTAACACCGTAGATTTGGTTTCTCAGAAAATTATTACCGGCAATTAAGGGGTAGGCGTTGTTGACGACATATACCCCATAGAGGTTGTCTTTGAGATTATTGCAGCGGATGGAAGCGTCGTTGGAACCGCCCCCATTAATGTACAGTCCGGAATGGCTGCTATTGCGGATGGTGTTGTATTGGATTGTTGGTTTGGCATTGGAAAGATAAAGATTGGCATTGTTGGTATGACCACCGTATTCGACGATGCAGTGCTCCAACAGGGTTGCTGAATCATGGGTCTCATTGCGGAAATAGATCCCCTTCCAGTCACCCGGTGCCGGCGATGCTGCGTTGGAAGTAAAAATTATAGGGGAATCTGCCGTCCCCTGCGCAGATAAGGCCCCATAATAGCCGGCATTCGAGTGAAAAGCTATGCCCACAATCAAGCCTGTGCCCGGATTAAAGCGAATCTGCACCCCCGGCTCGATGGTCAAAGTCACCGAACAGGGATTACTGTGATCGCTAAAATCCCAACTGGACACGGTTATGTCACCGGTAATGCCAAAGGGCAACTCTTGCTTTACCCAGGTGCTGTTAGCTCTCAACTCACCCCCATAGACCCGAATGAGATCCTGACCATTGCCAGAACCACTGTTTCCGCTGACCCTTCCGGCTGCACTCGGATGGATGTTAATGGCTGCTTGGCCGTTATCTGAAAGCGTATTATCGGTGATGAATCCTGCCGAATAGATATTGCCGGAAATACCGTAGTTGGAATTATTGGTTATTGTGTTGTTGTCGATAGCAGGTGATGAATTGCTTAAATAGATTCCGTCCGAACTACTGAATCGGATAGTGCTGTTATTTATGACTGGATTTGCATTGGCAAAATATATGTTCGCATTTTGAGTGTGTCCGCCATATTCGACAACGCAGTGTTCCAACAGGGTTGCTGCATCATGGGTTTCGTTGCGGAAATAGATCCCCTTCCAGTCCCCCGGCGCCGGCGATTCTGCGTTGGACGTAAAGGCTACGGGAGACTCTGCAGTTCCCTGCACCGACAAGGCACCATAATAGCCGGCGATCGAGTGAAAACCTATGCCCACAATCAAGCCCGTACCCGGATTAAAGCGAATCTGTACTCCCGGCTCGATGGTCAGCCTCACCGAATCGGGATCGCTATGATAGCTATAATCCAAACTGGCTACGGTTATGTCACCGGTCACAATGTAAGGACTGCCCTCAAGAGTCCAGGTCGTATTTTGTCTGATGTCGCCGCTGACAAATGTTTCAGCGCATATTGTCGATGGAATGGAAAACAGGATGACGATAAAAGCTATGATCGTAAAAAGATTGTATGTTGATTGATTCTGCAACCTTAATTCATAGAATTTGAACCCTCCAATGAATTGATTATAAATTGAGCTGTTGGGTTGCTTATTCATCATAAAGTTTTCCTCTCCATAATGTTTTTGGTTTGCGATTATTTGCATACTTGGGTGATGATGTTTTCTTCATTCTCTTTGACGCAGGTTCTGCATTTCCGGCTTGTCTTGATACGGCTATCCAGTGGCTGCCAGGAAAGCATTAAATTTCTCAAGTATCGACGATAACCGGCAACACCGCCTTGTAGAAAAAAAGCATTTAGGCCCAGATTGGATAGTATTTTATTTGCTCTGCCATAGCCATCGCCGGTTTCATTAAAAACCAGAATAGAGAAAAATGGTTGGTTCTTATGGCTTGCGATAGTCCGCTCAATTTTTCTTGCCCATTCGCCCGCTTCAGCCGAAACCGGCAGGTGCTTTGAGTGAGACATCCACTGCCTGGAGATGTTTGACTTAACCGGGGAGATGTCGAGTAACAGGATGTTTTCGTAATCTTTTTCTTGGAATAAAACCTGAGGAGATACTATTTGCATTTCTTCCAGCGCAAATAGGTCTCCAGCAACTTTATTTCCGCTGCGTTCCCAGGCAGGTAGACCTCCGTCCAAAATAAGCACTTTAAAACCCATATCCGTAAGTTGACGACATTCGGTTTCCAGCAAACTGTATTGAAACCCTTCATGGATGAGGACAACGGCAACAGACCTTAAAAAGCCTTTGGTTTTGACTGCATGCAAAGGAATGTTGAGAGATCCGGGTATATGCAATCGCTTGAAGTCTTCCGGGCTGCGTACATCTACGAGGGTGATATTATGAGTTTGCTTCAATTTGTAAAGAACTGCTTCCGGTGATATTGCATAGGAAGGATCATGCTGCTTGAGTTTGCGTTTGAATAACTTCTCCGGTAATGCAGAAAAGCGAGTATAGGACTTATCGGCCTTATTGGTCCCATGGTTTCCAGCGTCAGCCGGCGCCTGGATTGACAAACCCAGTATCAGGACGGCTGCGATCAGAAGATATTTACATCTAGATGTTATGGTAAACTTCATTTCCCTCCGTTTCTCCGAATGTACAATAAGGAGCGAGGATAAATTAACTTAAACGATACTGCTTGTCTTAAGTTTCATCTTACGCGTTGCTTAATGATCAAGATCAAAATCAATCATACTTTGCTGACCGGCATGGATTTGAATCAGCGGGGTCCAGTGTTGCTCACCATTTTCATCAATGCGGAACTTAAATGCACGATCAGGCAACACAAACTCAGCGATACCGGTTAGGTTGGTGATTTCATTCCATCCGAGATAAGAACCGTTTTCACTGAACAGGTAGACCTTGGCTCCGGCGACATCGTTGCCGGAACGCTGGACGTGAATTTCGGCCAAGCCCCGACCTATCGTCACCGTTGTATCGTCTGACTGGAAAGCCTCGGACCAGAATTGGTAGCCCAGATAATCCACTCGCACCTTGTAGCTCTTCTGAGGCAAGTCAAAAATGGCCTTGCCGTCTGCATCGGTGAGTTTAGATTGACCCAGATATGTATCTGTCGGGGAAAACAAGTAGACCTTGATTCCTTCAATGGGTGCCGACATGCCTTGAAAAGATCCCTGTGCGGTAATTTCAACCGGCCGGTGGGGTATCGGCATCTCCATAACCGTATTTTCGACTACCAAAATCTCCTCACTCCAGAACTGGTAGCCGAGGTAATCCGCCCGCAGCATGTAGCTTTCTTCTGGTACCCTGAATTCTACCTTTCCGGTGGCATCGGTTGTCGCGCTCCGGCCAAGATAGGTGCCGGCGGTATTGAAGAGATAGACCTTTAATTCCGGCATGGGTAAATCCTCGTCCTTTTGCACAGTCATCTGCAACACCCCCCCGCCGGCGTCAATCGGTATAAAATTGGTTAAGCCGCTGGAAACCCTAAGCACATCGCTCCAGTATTTACTGCCCAGAATATCGGCCCTGAACTGATAATCGCTGTCAACCGGAAGATCAAAGGACACATTGCCCGCTGTATCCGTCTCTTTATAGCGGCCGAGATAAGTGCCGTTGGCAGAAAAAAGATAAATCTTCACACCTTTGACAGCACCCGCACTCGTGGTCACACTGACCTCCACAGTTTCGTGCTCAATGGCCACATTCGTCGACAATACCTGCGGTACCGAAACTTCATTGCTCCAAAACCGGCTGCCCAGATAATCTACCCGGAACTTAAAATTTCCATCTGCCAGATCAAAGAAAACTTGTCCATTGCCATCGGTGGCGCCATACAAGCCCAGATAGGCCTCACTCGCATTGAATACGTAACATTTGATACCAGCCAGGGGTTGACCATTTGATTTTAAAATCGATACGGCAAAACTACCGCCACCGGTTGATATCGTGACTGAATTCTGCTGAGCGGCTGTCACAGATTCCACATCACTCCAATATCGGCTACCCTGATAATCAGCGCGGAATTGATATTCTCCTTGCGGCAGCCGGAGAAACACTTTGCCGTCGCCGTTGGTGGTTTGACGGATACCCAGATAAGAACCGGAGGGTGAAAATACATACACGGCCTGATCTTGGGCGGGAAACCCACCTCCGGTTACGGTGATTTCGACATCGGCCATGGGGATGGTGACGATGGGGTCCGTCCAGGTGAAAAGATCCGACCAATACTGTTGTCCCAGAAAATCCGCCCGGATTTGATAAGGCTGGCGGGGTAGATGAAAGCGAGCCTGTCCGTTCTCATCGGTGACCTGGTTTTTCCCAAGGTATGAACCCGAAGGCTTGAAAAGGTAAACATTTATCCCGGCCAACGGTTCGAAGACTTCAGGAGTTCCGTTGTCTAAGGTGACGATGACGTCCTGGTGGGCGACGGTAAAATCAATATTTGTATCGATGGTTACATGGGTTTCGGGACTCCAGAATTGATAGCCCAGTAAATCAGCCCGAACGGTATAGGTACCCTCGGAGACGTCAAATGCCACGTGTCCCATGGTATCGGAAACCTGATTTAACCCCAGATAGCGGCCGCTTTGGCTGAATAGATAGACCTTGATCCCTGCCAATGGCACACCCGGCTCCTCTTGCAAGGTCACCTGGAAAACACCGCCGCCGGCATTCAGGTCAACGGTGGTTGCTCCACCGGCAGTGAGGGTGGTATCCTCACTCCAGTACTTTCCGCCCAGGATGTCTGCTCTGAATTTAAATGATACGCCGGTGGGCAGCATAAAGCTTACCTGTCCGGTTTCATCTGTCTTTTGATTGAGGCCGAGGTAAGCGCCATCGGCCGAAAAAAGATATACCTTAACTCCCTGCAATGATCCGATGCCGGTTTTCACGGTGACCTCAACGGTTTCTTGATGGATGACGACCTCCGCTCGATAGGTACCTGGTAACAGGATGGAATCAGACCAGAAACGGTAACCCAAATAATCCACTCGAAACTTATAGCTGCCATCGGTGAAATCCTTGGTATCAAAAAGGGCCGTTCCGGTTTCATCCGTAACGGCTTTTATTCCGGTATAAGAGCCAAACTCCGTGAAAGCATAAACCTTCAGGCCGGAAAGTTCGCTTCCAAGGCTGGCCGCTACGTTGACGGTTATTTCGGCTGGTGGTTCATCGGGGCCGGTATCCTTAACAAAAAAGGAGGCGGTATCCATCCAATTGCCGGTTAGACCGTGGACATCTTCGGCTTGGGCTCTCCAGAAATAGCGGGTTTTATCGGTCAATTCCGAAGGGACTCGCCATTGGGCAGATGCGGACACACCGTGTTCAACGAGGGTGGTCAGGTCCTCATCAGCGTAAATTTCGAATCGGTAGGAAAGGTTGTCGGCTTCCGGATCAATGCCAGGACTCAAATCCAGCGCGGGTGTTAAGGTCCCCAGCCAGGCCTGCCTGCCCGGATTTTTGAGTGTCGGTGAAAAGGGCGCGTCATTAGCGGTGTTGACAAAAAATGCACGCTGGGTCCAACCGCTTTCCCCAGATCCATTGCCGGCTTTGACCCGCCAGAAATACCAGGTGTTGTCATCCAGCCCGGAGACATGCCAGGCGGTGGTATCCGTACCCTCGATTACTTCCCCGGATGTAAGCTTGGCCGGGCTGTCAAAGGTCTCGGCTTTGTCCAGTTCAAAATAATAGCTGTGGTTTCCAGCATTCGCCGAATTGGTAACCACCAGATCCAGTTGTCGGGTGGAGACATCACTGTTGGTGGCCGGAGATGCCGGCTGGGGGGCTTCCGGCACCAATGCGTCGATGTTAACCAGAAAGGAACCCACGGCGGTTAGAGTTGAGGCACCGTGATCATCGGTGACCACGGCCCGCCAAAAATACCAGGTATTATCTGCCAGGGCAGAGTCAACCATCCAGGAGGTGCTGCCATACGGTCCCTGGGGAATATCGGTGCCAGAGACCACCGGGTTGCTGAGGGTATTGTCGTCATAGACCTCAAAGGTATAAGTTACCTCATCTTCATCCGGGTCCACGGTATTGGTGACTTCCAGTACAGGTGTTCGGGTATCAACTACCGTGTCGTCTCCGGGGCTGCTGATGTAAAATGGTCCGGGTGTATTATTGATCGTATTGACAAAGAAAGTTCCGTAAGTCCATAAACTGAAGCTATATCCATCGGTGGCCCTGACGCGCCAATGGTAGCGGCGATTGTCGTCGAGAGTTTCAGGAATGTTCCAGGAAGTCGTTGTGACGCCTTGGGTAACCTCAACTTCGGCGGCGACCCTGATAGTTAGGGCAGGATCGGCGAAGACCTCAAATTCATATGTCAATACGTCACCGTCTTCGTCGATGCTGTTTTCTATTACCAACTCCGGTTGCATTAGGTTGACTTGGGCATCCGCCTGAGGCGAAATAATTACAGGCGTACTCGGTGCATGTTCTTCGATGATCGGATCGGAGCCGTATAAAAATTCTTCCAGGTCGGAAATACCATCTTGGTCAAAATCCCCGGTTCCGTCGCGGTCCAGGGATCCAAAATACTGCATCTCCCAGGCATCCAGCATGCCGTCACCATCGCTATCATGGATAGAATTGATGGTCAGAACCACTCGCCGGGTATGTGCCAGGAGGCCATCTGAAGCTTTAAATGTGATTTCATAGCTTCCGGCCTGGCCCAATGCAGGGGTCCAGTTAAAGATGCCGCTTCCAGTGCCCTGGTCCGTAAAATTTGCACCAGCCGGAAGTGGTGTTGCCGAAAGCACCGGAATTGATCCGTTGGGATCGTCGGCTTCCACCAAGATTGAGACCGGCAAACCTTCGAGGCCGATGCGGTTCTCAATGAACTGCAGCACCGGCGGCAACGGTATGTCGTCGGCTTCCGCAAATTTGATTGTGTAAGCGCCCGGGGTATCGACATCGAAAAGATTGATCAAGTGCCGCCAGCTGTGGTCTTCGTTTCTGATTTTGGACATCCAGGCGTTATGAGTTTTGAAGATCTTACCGTCCGATCGGATGACATCTTTGATATCTTTCTCACCACCGAAGGGATCGTCCAGCTGTACATACATAAAGCCGTTGGTTGGCGATGCCGTCAAGGCGCCTGTACTACCGTTCATTTGCAGGGTTGATGTACCAGACTGATTCGTGACTTCCGTATCGACTGCATCGGATTCATAAATCCGAAAAATATCACCGTCCTTGGCCAGAAAATCCAGTATGGTATCGCGTCCGGGAAGATCCACCAGGACATCATGGACCAGAAAATGAGTGCGTGCGTCCGATATCAAGGATGTAAGCTCACCACCAAGCTCATCAGAGTGAGAGAAACCGGCTGAAAATTCCATAAATTTTCCGGACAAGGTGCAACTCATGTTCCAGCGGGCTGTTGCTGCATTGTCAGGATCGATATCACCGAAATCTACCAGCAGGCTGTCGGTGGTCGTCTTCCCGTTGACCTCGCTCCCCTCGATGGAAAAACCGATCAAAAGGCCTTGCTCGTTTTCCACAATTTTAGGCTGGGCTGAATCAATCTTCAGATTTTTGGTGACGCCATGACCGGTGTTGTTAATCCGCACTCCCATCGAGAACGGCACCGGTGGTTCAATCTCCGGTGTGAAGGCATCATCGCCGTAAACCTCGATGGGTAGAAAATAATCCAGGGAAATCTGCGGCATGGGCTTGACAAATATATAGTCGGGTGTGACTTCGGTGACCTTTTCTTGAGCGCCGATCAGATACGTAAACCTGGCACCCACATAGTAAAGTGTGCCGGACTCCAGACCGTTGGATGAACCAGGGGATGGAATTATCAGCCAGTGGATATCGGCGGTAGTTGATGGCAATATCGTGCCGTTGCCATTGACATCGTCGATGTTTTCCATGGAATCCAGGCGAATATAGAAGAGTGCACTGCCGTCGTTCGGATCGGAGCTTGCCGATACCGGGTTCCCGGCTGCGTCGGTAAAGAAGACATCCACGCGAGTGTCTTCCAGAGCTATGTGAGAGAGGCCGTTGTTTACTCGTAGATGGGCATCAAAAGCCTGCCGTTCCAGCGTCAATTCCTGCTTGATCTCGATTTTCACCCGGGCACAGACCGAGTCAACGGCAAAAGAAACGGCCGGATTCATTGCTACCCATCCGAGGAGAAGAGTAAAATACAGCGCTATTCGGCGATCAAAGAAGTATGCCTTTCCCATTTTTCCCCCTGAATACATATATTAGATGACAGAGTACAGATGTCGGATGCTCTATGCCAGATGTCAGACGACAGATGACAGGTTACAGATGACAGAAGATATCTAGATCATTACAATCAGTATAGGTGCTCGACACCTATGCTTATTCCATTAAATTTTATAAATCTTACCCCAATCGTCATTGACGCTTAATTGAACTTTTTTAGCTCATATAGAGTCTTACTTTGCGACGTTATACCGTCCCAACTAATTCATCTTTACCTCCAATCCTTCACCCCTGAACCGAAAGCGATTATATGGACCCATCGGGTCATCTTCAGATCCATGAATAATACGCATGGCAATGTAATCGGCTGCATTCCTCATCAGAACACGGTTTTGCGGATCGGCCAGCTGCCAGGTGCCGTTCTTATAAAATTCACCCCAGTTGTGATAATCCCTTGCCTTTAAAATGCCGCTTTGCGGGAAAACATAGCCTCCGATTGGGCGTGCGGCGATGCCGTTGGCACGGCACAGGGCGACAAAAAGGTTTGCATATTCTGTGCAGTCACCCTTTTTATGCGCCAACGCATATAGAGCTCCGCGATCTCTGCCGGCGTAAGCACTGTAACGCACATTGCCTGCCACCCAGCGAAAGGCTTTTTCTATGGTTTTGGATGCGTCGGGTGCCTGCATTTTGTGCGCTATCCTGGTTATGGCGGAATGATCCGACTCGATATACTTTTGGGGATTCAAATCCCGGGACGATGGTCCTGACGGAATTGGATTGGCTGTGGCAGTGACAAGCAGGTTGGCTTTAATGGTAACAACCCTGGAGCCGTAAGGTGCCAGATTCTCAAAGGTAAAATAAAGTATCTGATTGCCGCTGTCATCGGTCAGTAGCTTGTAAGGATAATTGGCCTGTAATTTAAAGCACAGTTGGTTGGCTGTTTGTTTCACTGGTGCAAAGGTCCACAGCTCGGCTTGCTTTATCACCCGATGGGATTTATTTTGTAGCGTAAAACTGTATTGAACTTGTCTTGAGATCGAGTAGCCGCTAGCTTCTGACCGGGCGGCGCTGCCGTTGTCAGAGTTCATCATCGTTATCGAGGCCGCTGCAAGACATAGTAGCGTCGCCGCAATCACGATTATTGAATTATTCCGCCCATAACGAATTTTGCCGATTTTCCCGTCCGTCGCTGCATTCCTCAATATTTGCAATGAACCTCCGATCCGGTATTTTTTTGAGCTTGTAAGAAGCTACTTCTTCTCACTCCGATCAGTGCATTGGACACTGTTGGTATTCAAATAATAGTTCGTCTCTCACAGCAATAATCGTGCAAAAACTAGAGGGATGAAAAAAAAATACAATAATGATCGTATTACAGTCACTTAGAGTGAATACGAAAAAACAGTGACATTGGGGTGATGTGAAATCATTGTTTAGAAATTCAGAAATTTATTTCCCAGAGAGCGTCTTCAACCTCATATTAGGAGAATTAGAAAGATGAAATAGGGATGGGGGGATGAATCTATAATTGGAATTCGGACCTGCCGCCGCCCGATAGGGCCGGATTATGGTGCGGCAGGCATAGAGAATTCAGGATTGGGAAATTAAGGGAGTCTGTACTCAACCTTATTGCTGGAAGCACAGAATCTTTTGGAACAGGTGGGCGCAATTTTTATCTGGTCTGCTGTAAACCGTATTTCTTTCATGAATTAAGATTCAGAGAGGTGTTTAAACGGCAACACCGTACTCATTTTCGATAAACTTCAAATTCTCTACGGCATTGTCATATTTGGTCTTGCCGTAAGTGTAATAATCGAATTTGATTTTAGAAATATTGAGCTGAATCAGACTCCACAAAAACCAGTAAATATCCGGAAACGGTTTGAACAGATCGATTAAGAAAAGGGTTCGTTCAAAATTCTCGTCATTGCAGTATTCCGCAACGATGCCTTTTTCCGATTCGCGGGGTACCAGGATCTCCTGGAACATGTCCGCAATGTCATAGTACCTGGGTGCCATGCCGGCATACTCCCAATCGATAATATACATGGGCGCATCGTACCTGTCGCGGGCATCGTCGTTGATCAGGATAAAATTGTCGGCCAGCAGGTCATTGTGGCAAGGTGTATATTCATTTTCCGGGATGTTGATGATGCTCGACAGTTTGATCAAACGCTGAATGGTGCCCGAAATATCAAATTCCTTGTATCTGGCATCGAGGCGTTTGAGAATGGCCGACATTTTCATTACTTCCACAAGGGGATTGAAAATCTGTTTCAGCCGGACCCCGCTCGAATGGATTTTTTGGATCGGCGCCACGATTTTGGGGTAGAGGGCCGAATCCAGAAAATGATCATTGGTGAGAACGATCGAATCTCCGATAAATTCCACGATGGTGACCCCGAGTTCGGGCATATATTTAATCATATTCGAGGCGACGCCGACTTTGGCCATTTCCTGAATCGTATGGGCCTCGTAGTCACGGTTGATGAACAGATCTGTTTTGTCGCCATAAATCCGAACCGTATAGTCTCCTTTTTCCGACCGAATGCGGTATAGTTTGTTGGTTATCCCGCCGCTGAGTTGCGAGATACGGATATCAAGCCCTTTCCAATCCGGTAAAAGTTGATGGCATACGTCTGCTGTAAATTCCTGGTCTAAAAGGCGTGTTGTGTCGGACATGTCGATTTCCTCTTTCTCGGTCTAAAAAGAATTTTTTTTATCTCAATTCTTAAGCCGCCGGCATCGATCAGGTTTGCACTATGACATATGCTCTCGCGGTAACGGTAGAACCTTTTAAATTCATATCGGCATAGACGGTGGCTTATGAATTGAGTCTGTTGCCGATCCGATGGCCGAAGGGACGCGCGTCGTTATCTTCTGCCGGATTTATCAGCAACTATTCACTGCCGAAAATTTAATCTATAAAAATATAACGGCGCTATACACCGAGTCAATCCCTTTTTTGGTCGAAGGAAAAAGCGCTGCTCCGGGATTGAAAGGTTGTTATCAACCATGCTCTTGCCGACATCACTTTCACGATTTGCAACGAAACATCCACCGCCTTATGACAACAACCTTGATTTTGGTTATAGAACCGACAAAAACTAAAAAATAAAATTCAGAACGATTCGTCCGAAATCCGACACTCTTGGCGCGGCCATAGACATTTGTGCTGCATCAGATTTGCGACACGTCAGTTGTTCTGAATTTTAACAAAATACTTGACAGCGCCATATTCAGCGAGGTAAAAAAAACGGGATAACCAGAAGGTTCCGGCAATATCCATTGCAAATCTACCGACAATGAGGCATTTAGCTTGCCATTCGCCGGCACAAACCTGGTTAGGCTAAGGCGATAGATGATTTGAAGAATGAAAAACCAACATAAAGTAACATATGTAGCTGTATATACATCTATAGCTTTATGCCGCCCATATCGAATATTTGGTTGGTTGTTAACCCTATAACCATGAAAGGAGCCTAATAAAATGAAAAGACGCGATTTTCTCAAAAAAGCTGGCGTGGGAGCTGCTGCCGTGGCAGCTACAACGGTAAGCGCGCCCTTCGTGCATGCGCAAAAGAAAACCACCATCAAGTGGAGAATGCAAACCTATGCCGGTGCAGCCCTTTCCGAGCATGTTTGTAAACCGGCCATCGATGCCTTTAACAAGGTCGCCAACGGTGAGATGGTGATCGAATTGTACAATGCCGATCAACTGGTGCCCACCGGTGAATTGTTCAGAGCCATGCAGAAGGGAACCATAGACGCCGTCCAGAGTGACGATGACTCCATCGCGGCGCCGGTTGATGTGTCTGTATTTGGTGCGTACTTTCCCTTTGCGTCACGCTATTCACTGGATGTCCCGGCCCTGTTTCACTGGTATGGACTGAACGAGATCTGGGAGGAAGCTTTCGCTGAAGTCAAAGGCGTCACCTGGCTAAGCTGCGGTGCCTGGGACCCGTGCAACTTCGCGACCACCAAGCCAATCCGTAAACTTGCAGACCTCAAGGGGCTGAGAATGTTCATGTTTCCCACCGGGGGCCGGTTCATGCAACAATTCGGCGTTGTCCCGGTGGCCCTGCCCTGGGAGGACATCGAAATGGCGGTTCAAACGGGTGAGCTGGACGGCGTGGCCTGGTCCGGTATTACCGAAGATTATACGGTCGGATGGGCCGATGTCACCAAATATTACCTGACCAATCCCATTTCCGGCGCCTGGGCGGGATCGTATTATGCCAACTCCGATTCCTGGAACGCCCTGCCGGAGCATCTGCAAGCCTTGTTCAAGCTTCAAATGGACAGTTCGCATTACTACCGGCAGCATTGGTACTGGTGGGGGGAGGCGCATTACCGTACCAAGGGCGGGAAACTGGAGCTGACCTCCATCCCGGCCGAGGAGTGGAAGCAGGTGGAAGATGCCGCTCTTAAATTCTGGGACGAGACTGCCAAAAAGAGCCCCAGAAGCGCCAAGGTGGTCAAAATACTCAAAGACTACGCCCAAACCATGAAAGATGCCGGCCCTCCCTACCGGTATTAATCAGCCAGTCAGCATGCGTTTGGCATCATCATAACATTGCCTTCCCCGGCATGATCGTAATACCGTCCGGGGAAGGTAATTTTGATTGCGGGTAAAGATACCAAAGGAAAGGGGCAAAGATGCCTAAAGCGGTAAAAAAATTCGTCCACGCCGTTGATGCAATTAACACGGTGGTCGGCACGTTCTCCATGTATCTGGTCTTTGCTATGATCGGGATCCTGCTTTACGAGCCGATCGCCAGAAACCTCTTCGATAAGTCGAGCATCTGGGCGGTTGAGATGGCACAGTTCACCATGGCCGCTTATTATCTGCTTGGGGGTGGGTTTTCCATGATCCTTAAGGGGCATGTCAGAATGGATCTGCTCTATGGCCGCTGGTCGGACAAGAAAAAGGCGACGGTGGACGCCTTTACCTGTCTATTTCTGATTTTCTATCTGGTGTTTCTCCTCGTCGGGGCCTATTCCAGCATCGAATATGCGGTCATGTACGGACAAAAAAATCGATCCGCCTGGGCGCCGTATATGGCTCCCATCAAGATTATCATGGGGACTGGCGTCCTGTTGATGCTGTTGCAGGCGATCGCGACATTTTTCAAAGACCTGGCAAAGGCAAGAGGGGAGAAACTGTAATATGAGTTATGAACTGATTGCCATACTGATTTTTACCTCGATGATGCTCATGCTGCTCACCGGACAGCGCGTTTTCGGTGCCATCGGTGGTGTGGCTACCGCTTTTGCGCTATTGCTGTGGGGAAAGGGTGCTGCCGAGATGCCCTTTAACGCGGCTTTTGCTTTACTGAACTGGTATCCGCTCCTGACACTGCCGTTGTTCATCTATATGGGCTATATGTTTTCGGAATCCGGTATCGCCAGCGATCTCTACCGCATGTTCCATGTCTGGTTTGGTCCGGTCAATGGTGGTTTGGCCATCGGAACCATGGGGCTGATGGTCGCCGTCTCCGCTATGAATGGTCTGAGTGTGGCCGGCATGGCCATCGGCGCCAGCCTCGCTTTACCGGAAATGCTGAAGCGCAATTATGACAAGGTCATGGTCACCGGTGTCATCCAGGCCGGTAGTTCCCTGGGGATAATGGTCCCGCCCAGCGTGGTGCTGGTTCTCTACGGCATGATCGCCAGGCAATCCGTGGGCCAGCTATGGCTGGCCGGTGTTTTCCCCGGCTTCCTTTTGGCAGGCCTTTTTATGGCCTACATCTATATCAGATGCCGAATGCAACCCCATCTGGGTCCGACGTTATCAAAGGAAGAGCTGGAAACCATCACCTGGGGACAGAAGTTGCGATTGCTCAGGGCCGGGATCGTTCCCCTGGTCATTATTTTTGCCATGACCGGGCTTTTCCTGCTGGGGTTCACCAGTCTCGTTCAATGCTCGGCCGCCGGTGCAACCGCAACGACCCTTGCCGCTCTCGTCAAGGGCCGGTTAAACCGGAAGGTTTTGGATGAGACATTAAAAAATACCCTGAGCGTCAGTTGCATGTTCATGTGGGTGATTCTGGCTGCCCTTTGTTTTGGTGCCGTTTTTGACGGTCTGGGTGCTGTGCATGCCATCAAGTCGCTGTTTATTGAAAGGTGGGGTCTCAGTCCCTTTGGTGTCCTCGTGATGATGCAACTGTCCTACATTCTGATGGGGATGTTTTTAGACGATACGGCCATGCTGATCATTGTTGCGCCCCTTTATGTCCCCCTGGTCATCAGTCTGGGTTATAATCCGATCTGGTACGGCGTTCTCTATACGATCACCTGCCAGATTGCCTACATGACGCCGCCCTTCGGCTATAATCTGTTTTTGATGAAGGCCATGGCGCCCAAGGAGGTAACGCTGGCGGACATCTACCGCTCGATCATACCCTTTGTGCTGGTGATGATGATCGGTTTAGGCATTGTCATGCTTTTTCCCGGGATTGCCCTGTGGCTTCCCGATTTGTACTTCGGGAGATAAGGGCTTTGGCTGATAGCTCACCGCAGAGACTCAGCCTCCGGCCCATAGAATAGGGCTTACGGCCCGGCTTCCGGCTCGAAGAGCCTACAGCTCGGAGAGCGGGAGAACGCAAAGAGAAGATGAGGAAATTTACTCTCAGCGTCCTTCGCGTCAGGTGAATATATTTGTTCTTTTTTATTGGTGTAACAAAAGGTTATAGAAATGAAACTACCCGACATCCAAATCAGAAAAATCCTGTATGCAACCGACTTGTCGGAAACCGCCGTCCACTCGTTTTCCTATGCGGTCAGCCTGGCCAATATGTATGACGCCGGCATCACGATCCTGCATGTGCTTGCTGAATTTCCCGGGGAAGAATTTATAACGAACATGATCAATACCGACACCTGGGAAAAAATCAAAAACCGACGTTATTCCGAAGCCCGGGATCAACTGATCGGTAAGAAGCGGGATCATATCGCCATAAAGGAGGTTCTCCAGGCATTTTCCGAGGAGGTGAATGTCGATGCGAAAGATCAGACCTTTGTCACCGATGAAGTTCTAATCCTAAACGGAGAGCCTGCTGAAATTATCGTCCAAACAGCAAAAGAAAAGAATTGTGATCTCATCGTCATGGGCACCCATGGCCATGGCGGCATCACCGACGTCCTGATCGGCAGCACTGCAAAAAGGGTGGTCAGACAATCTACCATCCCGGTCTTGGTTATTCGATTACCCTAATCCAGTTAAACTTATAAATATCTATTGCAGCAGCTTTTATCAATCCTTCCCCATATGAAAGGCTTTGCCGACTATTTCGCCCAGGCGCTGATACTGCATGACTCCCGGTGTATAAATGAGGGGATCTATTTTTTCGGGATCGGGTTTCTCATCGGTAACACAATCCTTGGTCACGTATGTCTCAATTATTTCGCCAATCACCAACTCATGGCTTTTTAGATCCAGGGTATGGATCACCTGACATTCGAGATTTACCGCACATTCCTGGATAAGCGGCGCAGTTTTCAGGACGCCGAAAAAAACATTGAAAAGCTCCGATTTATCTCTTTTCTTACCCGAATAGATGCCACAATAATCTACCTGCTTGGCAATAGTTGTGGAAGGCACGTTTATCGAGAAAGTGTCGTGTTCCTTAATCCCCTTCAAGGTGTGTCTTATTTTTTGCAGTGCAACCGAGATGGCAGGGGGTTTAGATGCCGCTATACCACACCAGGCCGCTGTCATAAAATTGGGTTTTTCGCCAACCATTGCACCGACTAACACAGCCGGCATTGGATAAAGCAGTGTTTGTGGACCGAGTTTTGACTTTTCCATTGTAATATTTCCTTTCTTATTAAATATGAATAAAGTTGATACACTATACAAGGAAAGAATCCGGTTTTCCATCTTTTTTCGGAGATGGAAAGCGGGGGTGCGTGCCGGCAAGTTAGAGGAAAAGGAGGCCGATCTTTCAATTATCTTACAGCGAGTAGTAGCAGGCGGCCCAGCGACCTGCGTTTACTTCCCTCAATTGAGGTTCTTGGTCTGTGCATCGGCTTTGACGATAGCGGCAGCGGGGATGGAAACGGCAGCCCCGGGGAGGATTCAGCGGGCTGGGAACGTCGCCGTCCAGGATAATCCGCCGACCCCTTTTTTTGCGATCGGTAATCGGGACGGCCGAAATCAGCGCTTCGGTATATGGATGCAGGGGCTGCAGAAAAAGTTCACGGCAGCTTCCCAATTCGATAATTTTACCCAGGTACATGACGGCCACGCGATCACTGATGTGACGAACGACGCTCAAATCATGGGATATGAACAGGTAGGTCAGATCGAACTGTGACTGCAATTCAATCAATAGATTGAGAATCTGGGCTTGAACGGACACATCCAATGCCGATACCGGTTCGTCCGCAACGACCAGTTTAGGGTTCAGTGCCAGGGCGCGGGCAACGCCGATGCGTTGCCGTTGACCGCCGCTGAATTCGTGAGGATACCGCCGGGCATGCTCTTCGCTCAATCCAACGATATCCAGCAATTCCTGCACGCGCTGCTGTCGCTCCTGTTTAGACAGCATATCATGGATGTCAAAGACATCCCCCACGATCCGACTGACCTTTTTACGGGGATTTAACGACGCGTAAGGATCCTGAAAGATCATCTGCATGTGTCGCCGCATCTGCCGCATTTTAGCCCGCCGATATGCCTGCAAGTTGCGGCCCTCAAAATAGACGATACCGTCGGTAGGTTCTTCCAGATTAAGGATACAGCGGCCCAGGGTCGATTTGCCACAGCCGGACTCCCCCACGACACTCAGGGTTTCGCCCCTGTTGACGGTCAGACTGATTCCATCTACCGCTTTGACGTGAACGATGGCGCGTCCGAAAAAACTCCATCGCACGGGATAATGCTTTTTGAGGCGGTCTGTCTTTACCAGCGGATCAACGTTCATGCAGCCAACACCTTACCCGATGCCCGTCGGTTATGGGGAAAAATGGTGGATCCTGTCGGCATTTGGTCATCACACGGTTACAGCGCTCCCGGAAAGCACATCCCGCCGGCAAGTCCAACAGACTGGGCACCACACCCGCAATGGTTTGCAGGCTTTTGGTCCCGGTCAACGGCTGATCAATTTGGGGAATCGACTGCATTAATCCCAGCGTATAGGGGTGGCAGGGATTGTCAAAAAGATCGTCGCAGGGAGCATGCTCGACGATTCTGCCGGCGTACATGACCGCCACGGTATCCGCCATTTCCGCAATGACACCCAGATCGTGGGTGATCAACAAAATGGCCGTTCCGGTATCGACTCTAAGGCGTTGGATCAATTCCAGAATTTGAGCCTGGATGGTGACATCCAAGGCTGTGGTGGGCTCATCGGCGATAATGAGCCGGGGACTGCAGCACAACGCCATGGCAATCATCACCCGCTGGCGCATACCGCCGCTCATTTGGTGGGGGTATTCGTGCATGCGTTTATCCGGATCGGGTAGTCCGACCTTTTGCAGCATTTCGACGGTTAACCCGTTGGCCTGATCTTTCGATACCTGACGATGGATGCGCAATACTTCTCTGATCTGATAGCCGACCGTAAAAATCGGATTTAAGGAGGTCATCGGCTCCTGAAAGATCATGGCGATGCGATTGCCCCGAATACGGCGCATGGCTTTGTCGCTAAGGGTGAGCAGATCGGTGCCTTCAAAGACGATCCGACCCTGTTCGATTCTTCCCGGTGGTTGCGGGATCAGGCCTAAAATAGAAAGTCCCGTTACGGTCTTGCCGCAGCCGGATTCACCGACCAAACCGAGGATCTGCTTTGGCGCGAGTGCAAACTCAACCCCGTTGACCGCCCTGACGACACCGGCGTCGGTGTAAAAAACGGTATGCAGATCCTCGACTTGGAGCAACAGGGTGTCTGTTTTCATAATTCTAGCGAACAATTTCCGGGTTCAGCCAGTCCTGCAGCCAATCGCCGATCATGTTGATGGCAAAAACGGCCAGGAATAAAACCACTGAAGGAAAGACCACCAGCATGGGGTTGATGAAGATAAAATCCTTCAGCGTACCGGCCATCTGACCCCAAGACGGCTGGGGCGGCATGACGCCCAAGCCTAAAAAACTCAAGCCGGCTTCCAGCAGCATGGCAAACGACATGGTGAAGGATATCTGCACGATGATGACCGACGCCATATTCGGCAGGATCTCGCGAAATACGATGCGCGGCCCACCGGCACCCGAGGCGACGGCCGATAAAATATATTCTTTGGTTTTTATGGAGGATGCGACGCTGTAGGTGACCCGGGCAAACTGGGGGAAGTAGAGCAGCCCGATGGTAAATATCAGCGTTCTGAGACTGTGCTCCAAAAATGCCATCGCAACGATGGCCACGAATATCTCAGGCAGACACACAAACACATCAATGACCCGCATGAGAATGTTCTCAACGCGGCCGCCGATATAGCTGGCCAGCAGCCCGATGGGAACGCCGATCAGGGTGGCGAAAAAAACCGCCGATCCGGCGACGCTTAAAGACACCCGGGCACCGTAGATCACCCGGCTGAGGATATCGCGTCCGATCTGATCCGTACCGAAAGGGTGCTGTCGCGAGGGGCCTTTCAGGATGTTCTTCGTGTCGATTTCAAAAGGATCCGCGGGTGCCAAGAAGCTGCTGAAACAGGCGGCAAAGATGAGGACCGCCAAAACCGGGGCACCCACGAGTAGTCTGAAATGCTTTTTAATATTTATCGGGAGCATGTTTTACTCCTACTGTCTTCTTAACTTGGGGTCCAAAATACCCTGACATAAATCGACGGCCAAGCTGATTAAGACAAACATCAGAAAAATCGACAAAAGAGATCCCTGGATCACCGGATAATCACGATCATAGCAGCTTCTGACCAGTAGCGAACTCAACCCCGGCCAGTCGAACAAGGATTCGATGATTACCGTGCCGCCCAGCAGATTTCCGGCACGCACGCCTAACACTGCGATGACGGGGATCAGTGAATTGAGCAATGTGTGACGATACAGCACCAGATGCTCGGTCAGGCCCTTGGCGCGCGCCGTGCGCACGAAATCTTTGGTAAGGACGTCCAGAAAGCTGGAACGGGTAACCCGTATGACGACACCCATAAAGCCGAATCCGAGGGTCAGGGCCGGCAGTACCAAAAATCGCAGGTGGCCGAGGGGATCCTCCATCAGCGGAATGTAACCGGAAGAGGGCAGCAGTTTTAACGATAGCGAGAAGATAATAATCAGAATGATGCCGCTCACAAAGACCGGTGCCGAAAAGCCTGTCACGGCGATCAGCGAGGTCACCCATCCTTTGGCCGAGTCCGGATAGCGTGCGCCCACGACCCCCAGCGGTATTCCGAATAGGGCCGACAGCAGCAGGGCCGCCAAAATCAATTCCAGGCTGCGGGGGATGCGTCGAAATAACTCGGTGGTCACCGGAAGGTCGGTCTGGATGGATTGACCCAGATCCAGTTGCAGTAGCCCCTTGACCCACTGGTAATATTGGACCGCAATGGGCAGATCCAGCTTGAGTTTCTGCCGCATTTTTTCAATGACCACATCTTCGGTGGCAGCATCCCCGAGCAGCAGCATGACGGGATCGCCCGGCAGCAGGTGGATAATGAAAAAAACAATGGTGCCCGCCACAAATATCATAATTATCGAGGCGAACAGGCGACGTAGAAGATATTGTAGCATGCGATCTTAGATTGAAGATTTTCAGTCCTCAATTCCCTGCGAGCCAGGTATACTTAAGGCTGGGATAACTTTCGGCCAAAGCACCGCCCAGATGGACGTAATCTTTTACCTTGTCCTTAAACGCATGACAATTGGCCCGCCAGTTGATATGAACCCAGGGTGTGAGTTCAAGAACGCGCTTTTCGAGCTCGCGGTAGATTTGTTTGCGGGCATCCGTGTCGGTGGTCGCGCGGCCTTTTTGCAGCAGGTCTTCGATCTTGGCATCCATAAATCCGATCGGTTTGGCCCAGTAGGTCGATTCCGAGCCAAAATAGTACGAATACACGTCCGGATCGGGACTCTTGATGGTCACGCCGTATACCAAGAAGTCATAGGTGCCTTTGTTTTTGTTTTCAACCACCGCGGCCCATTCGGACAATTTGATCTTGACATCGATCCCGACTTCTTTGAGATTGGCTTGCACAATCTGGGCGGTGATGGTGTAAATTTGAAGACCGTGATACGTTAGCAGCTCCAGCTCGAAACCATCCCCGTGACCGGCCTCGGCGAGCAACTGCTTGGCCTTTTCCACATCCCGTTTAAACGTATTATTCAGCGCTTCATTGTAATACCACGATCCGGCAATGGTGGGGGGGCCGTAAAGCGGTGTGCCGTAGCCGAAAAAAGCCGCCTCTGAAATCGCCTGGCGATCGATGGCGTAGGCGATTGCCTGGCGGACCCGCGGATCGTCCAGAGGTTTTTGGGTGGCGTTGAGCCAAAGATTCATGAATTCGCCGTCCTCGACATCCACCACAAGCCCCTGCTGGGCTTTAAGAATGTCGATGTCCTTCCACGGCACGGTATCGATGACGTCAACGGCACCTGTTTTTAAGGCGTTGACGCGCGCGTCGCCGTTTTTGATCATGCGAAATTCGATTTTGTCGAGATGGGGCAAATCTTTCTCAAAGTAATCGGCGTTGCGCTCCACCACCACGCGTACCTTGGGCTCGTTGTCCATCAGGACAAACGGACCGGTGCCGTTGGCTTCGATCTTCACGTTGGGACCGGTTTTCATCCATTCCGACGAGACGATCGCCGTCTCGCCCATTGCCAAGACGCTCAACAGGGTAACGTCCGGTACGTCTTTTTCGACTTTGACGGTATAATCATCGACGACGGTGACGTTGACGCCCTTGAGGTTGGAACGTAAGGTGGCACCGGTGGCAGCATCCAGGATTCTTTCAAGCGAGTACTTGACGTCGGCGGCCGTAAACGCCTGGCCCTTGTGAAATTTGACACCCTTGCGGAGGTGAAAGACAATGGTTTTGGCATCCGGGGTTTCCCAGCTCTCGGCCAAGGCGCCCGTGGGCCGCCCCTTTTCGTCGAAACCCAGCAAGCTGTTGTAGAGACATAAATTAATGGTCTTCCAGGCGGTTCCCTGATAGACGTGTGGATCGAGACTGGCAACCTCGGTGACCGAGCCGAAAACCAAGCTTCCCCCTTTTTGAGGCTGTGCGGCAAGTGCCGACGAAGCACCAGCAAACAAGCACATTACCAGCGCAATCCCCATGACTCCCAATCGCTTTTTCATTGATTTTCCTCCTTTTTCGGTTTTTAATTTTTGTTTACCTTGGTCTTGATGTCACAATTGGTTAATTCGACGAAACCGCTATAAAATCTCAAATCAGAAACGATCGATATTATTATCCTTTTGCTATTCTTCGTCCTGTTGTTTAAGCGATGTTATCTATTTAATCTCTCCTAGAGTTAATTCCCCGCAGCTTGCTGCGATAAAAGGGAGTTAAATCCTAAAAACATTATCCTCCGCGGCTAGCCGCGGAGAAATTTCATTGTTGCGTTTTTAAGCAGCAGAAAATAATAGATAAAATATACATATCAATCATACGAGGCGAGATCTTATAAAAAAGAAAATGATCAGACGACAGGGGAAAGAACCATGGTAAGCAAAAAATCCAATTCGGGCAGATTGGCCCGGATCTCCGGTTTTCTCGGATTGCAGCGAAGCACTGTCGGGGTGCTGGCCATGGTG